>CAYRNM010000229.1:0-4606 GCA_964425465.1 uncultured Anaerolineae bacterium
GGTGTTCAGGCAGCGCTGGTAGATGTGTAGCTCGAAGCGACGTGTTTGACGCCGACGGTGGTCGATGCTAGGCAACTCTTCGGTGAAAGGTCGCCCGCACTGCTCACAGTCAAAGCGCCGACTGGTAAAGTGCACGAAAGTGCGCCTGCCCATGAGGTCCAGGTCATGGACACAACGATCTTTATACTCGTGCCCCTTGGTCGAGGGGGTTCGGCACCGTGGACAGAGCGCCACCTCGTGATGATGCTCACAGTAGAGATGGATGATGCGAACCTCCCCCTGGTCTTGCAGGGCATAGCCGAGCACACGGAACTCGGGCAAATCCAAGAACTGGCTGAGAGTTGCTTCAGCGATGGTCTGGATGACTTGCCCGGCCAGACGTTTGACCGCCCGAGCTGCGTCTCGGATCGACTTGACGGGGGCAGGCAACAGTGGGACATTCAGCATGGTTGGGCCTCCTCTGGTGTAAGATTGGGAGCTTCGTGCCACTAATTTTGCACCAAAGTGGCCCGTTTGACCAATTCAGCCCACTATTCCGTGAAGACCCGATATTCCATGCAAATCATGCTCTACACCTCTCATTGAACGGCAGAGCATCACTTGTGGAGACAATAGTAGGACATTCATTCTGAGTACAGAAAAGGCTGGCTATGATTGAAAAAATGAAAGAACAACTGCTCAGTGTGCAGGAAGCGGCTGAGTTTCTGGGAGTGAGCGAGAGTACCGTCCGCCGCTACATCTCCAACGGGCAGCTACAAGCTTACAGGTTAGGTAACGAGCGCTTGATCCGAATAAAGTGGCAAGATTTGGAGAAGCTGTTGAGCCCTATCAACAGCGGTAACGATGAAGAAGGGGAGTGAAGGTGCTCTCTACGCGAGCCTGCTCAGCGATGGCTCCTACAGAGAGGGGTCGAAATGATCAGAATTGAGCCCGTGCTGTCGCGAGAAAACGTTCCGGTAACGGGAGAACGTGGGGCTCACTACATGCTAGTCAAGCTCTTCCCGACCGTCGGCGAAGAAGCTCCCTCTCTGCCACTGAATGTCTCATCTTACCTCATCCCATCCCCGTTCCAATTGAGGTGAACCGATGGACATGGATACTCACTGGATACAACCCGAAGGAGCGAATATGTCCGCACTGACTTCACACCGGGATGCCCCTACTGCAGACTGCAAAGTGCTGGAATGGGTGCAGGGCCAATTCGGCGAGGTCGCCTACGCGGTCGTGTCGGCCCTGGCCTGTCAGCGATCCCTGCTCAAGGCTGCAGGCCGGTGGAAGGAGCCGGAACCTGGAGACTGGGATGCTGAGTTGGCAGAGGTGGCGCGAGCCTTTGAAGACGGCGACGCGGCCACTGACCTCAATGCCTTCGAGAAGAGGTGGTTTGGGGACGAGAAGGCATTGGCCCTGGTCTCGGCCGACACCGATCGGGTCAAGGAGTACGTGTTCGAATCAGCTAAACTGCCCGAGGTGCGTGGCGCCAGCCTGTTACTCAACGACCTGAATCAGCCCAAGGCTGTGGCTGACTTCCTCAAGACCGGTTTCGGTTTGCCAGCCGACTGCCTGATCTACGTGGGTGGGGGAAGTATTCTGGCACTCATGCCGGCAGGACAGGCTGAGGCGGTCTGCCAGGCATTGATGGAATGGTATCCGCAGCAGACCTGCATCGCCACGATTACCGCCGTCCACAGGCCCTGTTCACTGGCCCAACTCCAGGGTGGATTGGTGCCAGCCTTTGACTTGCAGCGACTGGTGGACACCTGGAACCAGGGGCTGCACGTGCAACGACTGATTAGCCACAGCCTGAGAGTACCAGAGGTTGGAAAGGTACAAGAGGTCTATCGAGCACAAGCGGGTGTTGGTCAGTTGGTGGCCTGGCTCAACCGAGAATTGCGTCGGGCCAAAGATGCCCGGGCCACGCTGCCCCATTTGGAGTCACTCCCCTTCGTTCAACGCTGTCAGTCCTGTGAACTCCGGCCAGCCACCCAGATAGATGTACGGCGGGGGGAGCGGCAGTCCCTGTGCGAGGCTTGCTACCAACGGCGCAGCCTGGGCCGTCAGAACAAGGGGCGGTTCTTGGAAGCGTTCTTGGATTACTTGGGTCAAGACCTGGCCCGCATGGCTCGCTACATAGGCGATTCCGGGTGCACGCCCAAGGAGACGCGTGGCTTCGGCCCAGCGATCACTTTGGAGGAGATCGCCCAGGCGGACCGAGTGGGCAGCCAGATGATCGGGCTCGTCTATCTAGACGGCGATGGCGTAGGTGAGATGCTCACCAGGTGTCAGAGATTGGAGGAGTATCGCCGGCTTTCCGAGGCGCTCCACACCACCAGCAAAGAAGCGGTCTACCACGGACTGGTCGAGTGCCTGACCCCGGCCAAGGTGGAAGATGAAGAGGGACGAGAGCGTTGGGTGCATCCCTTCGAAATCCTGTCCATTGGCGGTGATGACCTGTTCCTGATCGTGCCGGGCGACGTAGCCCTGCGCCTGGGGGTCATCATATCGGGGCAGTTCACAGACCGCCTGCGGAGCGCCATCCCTGATAAGCCGGTCAGTATGTCGGGCGGGGTGGTGATTGCTCATCCCCACTACCCGATCTATTACCTGCACGGCATGGTATCCCAGTTGATGAAAAGCGCCAAACGGGCAGTGCGCCGCCAGTCGGAGGACTGGCGGAAGGAAGGGATGATAGACTTTGCAGTACTCAAGTCTACCGATACCTTTTCTTCGGACGTGCAAGATTGGCGGGAGCGGGCAATGGAACGGTATCTCCCACCAGGGGCAAGAGGGAAGCAGGTGCGAGAGCAGCAGCGGCTGACCGAGCGCCCCTACACCCTCTCGGAGTTGCGCCAGTTGCTGGATTTAGTGTTGGCGTTTCGGGAGCAGCGTTTTCCCCAGAGCCAACTCATCGCCCTCAGCCAGGCTCAGGCTGGGGGGCGACTGGAAGGGACCCTCTATTGGCTCTATCAACTGGCCCGCCGACCGGTTGACCACCCCCAGCGGCAACTGATGACGGACTTTGCGACGCAACTTAGCATCGGTGCCCTTTCTCCCTGGCGAGAGCAGCCGACAGCGCAGCCGGACTTCGAGGAGTTCAGCACGCCTTGGCTGGACCTAGTGGAGATCTACGACGATGTGCGTCCTCCGAAAGGGGAGAATGGGCTGGGAGGAGGTGAGGCATGAATCTGGAGATCGCGTTGCGGCTGTGTTTCCCCGGCAGTCTTTTCATCGGTGGAGGGATGCCTTGCTATGGCATGGATAAGGCGCTGGTACGAGCTGCCGATGGCAACCTGGTGATCCCGGCTTCCACGGTGAAGGGCCGGCTGCGGGATCATTGCGAGCGGGTGTTGCGCTCGCTGGAGCAGCCAATCTGTCATCCGCCCAATCCGGCCATCACCTGCCCTCACTTCTGGTGGGACAAGGATCAAGCCCGCAGCTATGAGGAGCCCTGCGCTATCTGTGTGCTCTTCGGTTCCCCCTGGCGGCAAGCGGCTCTGCGGGTCTCCTCCCTGGCCTGCCGGACTCCAGAGGGATTTACCGCCGAGGAGTGGCGAAGGTTCCCTTACCGCACGGCGGTGCGACCCGGGGTATCTATCTCCCGCGCCCGGCGGGCAGCAGCCAGCAACCGCCTGTTCACTGTCGAGACCGCTGCCGTAGGGGTCAATCTGGAGTTCGAGGGATGTATCCGTGGTCAGCTTCCTCGGCGGGCCTACGTGGCCATCCTGCGGGCGGGGCTGCAAAGCCTAGTAGCATTGGGAGGGAATAAATCGCGAGGTCTGGGCTGGGTAGAGCGGCCGGAGGCGGTCGAAGAGGCCGAGACTGGCTGGTGGTTCACCATCCGTTGGGAGGGCGAACCCTATGGTGACGAGGACTATGCAGCCGACTTGAAGGAGTGGGGCCATGATTAGACTGCTGATCCGTCTGCGGGCCGCCAGTGATCTGCATCTGGGGGCTAAGAAGCCCTACGGTCAGTTCCTAGAAACAGAGACCTACATTGTGGGGAGGACGCTGCGAGGGGCGCTGGCTGCAGTATTCCTGGCTGACTGTCCGCCTGGGCAAAGGCCTGGCAAAGTAGTGCCGAACTTCTGCCGGGACTGTCCCCTGGCGGTGAATAACACTTGTCGTTTTGACGATCTCTTCACCGAGGACGGTACGGTGCGCTTTGAGCACTGCTACCCAGAGTATCAGGAGCACCAGGCAGTCAAAAGCCTGCCGGAGACTCAGGTCTTGCCATTGACAGCCCATAGTTGTAAGGTGGAGCCGGGGTTTTACAGTGGGCACGACTATGCCGTGGAGCGGCTGGGCACCCGGCTCCCTTCCCAGACCCGTCCCCACGGCGTTTTTGACGTGTTGATCCCCCACCTGGTGTATCACGAACTGGACCGGCTGGCTGGTCCGTTGCCCTTAGTGTGGGCTGATCGTTGTCCGGAGTGCTTGAACGAAGCTGATCCTTTCCCTGGGCTGTGCGAGACACTGGGCGAGCCGCCGTGGATCTACTATCAGCCACGGGTGCATTCCCGTCGTTCCAGCAAGACGGCTATCAGCCGGGCGCGACAGGCAGCCCAAGTGGGGCAGCTTTTCTCAGTGGAACTGGTGGACGAGGGACAAC
>CAYRNM010000230.1:0-4593 GCA_964425465.1 uncultured Anaerolineae bacterium
CTCCCTTGGCGGCCTAATGTCAAACTAACTGTGCCACTTTCTGAACCATGCCGAATTTCGGATTGCATTGTTGTGCTCACCTTCAACGGTCTTAACAAGCCGTGCCATGGTTTTTGCCCTCTTCCCCCACGCCGCCTCCTACTCCCTTAATGAGAAGACCAACCTTCCCACCCTTTTCAGCTTGAAAACCTTTTCCTCGTTGTCGTACACAATCCCATGGTCCTCGGCCTCCTGGAGAATCTTCTTGAATATCTTCTCTATCCCCGCCCGGTCATATACGAAATAGGCGTCATTTACAAGGTTCAACGTCTGCCAGGTGGGTATTCCCTTCAAGCCGTTTATGTCATACACAAGGACGGTAATATCCCTCCCCAATTTGGGTATCAATTCGCTGAAAGTATAATACAGTTCATCCTGCTCCCTAAGCGGGAGTTCTTTCTCCGTGATGACGAAAATGTCAACATCGCTCCTTTCGTCGAAGTCTCCCCTCGTTAATGAGCCGAAGAGCCCCACGGCTAACATCCCCTTCTTCCCTAACCTCAGGGCAATCCGTCTTACCTCGTCCAGAACCCTCTCGATGTCCATATTCATCCCTCAAAAAACCCTCCTATGAATCCCGCCGCCTTATTCACGGATTTCTTTGCCTTATCGAGCAACTCTACGGCCGCCTCTTCCGTACAAAGCTCTGATGGGCTTCTCCAAAGGCCGTTTCTGAGGCCTCCGTATGTCGAGCGCCCATGCCAGGGCGCTGCTTCTTTGGCATATGAGGCAGCCTCCAAGAAATCATCGTGCAAAAGGCCCTTTTCTATCAGTTTCTTGAGTTGTTCTGATGGGTCATGAGTCCATTCAAACGCTTCGAAACAGGAGATTAAGGCTTTGGCCGATTTTTCGACTGCCAATTGGGAGTAATGGATAACGGTGACCCAGTCCTTCAGCCTGGAATAGCGGATGGCTCTGCCCAGGTCTTCTTTCGCTTCCCTAAGCAACCTTGTGGCTTCTTCTCTGGTATCCATTTGCCTCCCTTATAATCAACTCCCCGTTCATTTTACCAAAATGCCCTCACAATGGGCAAGGAGACCTGCCCCGACGCCATGCCTCCAAGATTTCCTCATACCACTCCAGATACTCCTCCACCTGCCGGTTCAGGCCGAAGCGCTTTTGGGCGTCCTCCGCCGCGTTGCGCCCCAATCGCATCCGCAGGGCATCGTCGGTCAGAAGCGTGATAATGGCCTCGGCCATCGCCTCCGCATTTCCTTGAGCACCAGAAAGCCAGTGACGCCATCCTCCACCTGCTCTGGGATGCCCCCCACCGCTGTCGCCACTACCGGCGTGCCGCAGGCTAGGGCTTCGGTAATCACAAGACCCCACGCCTCGGCAGAGCGGCATGGAGGTAGACATCAGCAGCCTGATAAAAAAGGGCGACCGCTGACGGATCCTTCTGGTAACCGAGGAACTGCACCTCTGCCCGCCCGATGTGCTTCGGCTTCTGCTCCTCACCCAGACAAACCAGGATGACCCGCTCATCCGGCAAGCGTTCCGCCACCCGTTTCACCGCTGCCTCCAAAGTAGCGTAATCACGCCACGGATTGCTTCGGGTTCCATGGCCGACGAAGAGCAGCATCCTGGCATCTTGCGGAATGCCCAGACCACCCGCGCTTCTCGCCGGTCGCCGGGATGAAAGACTGTTAAATCCACGCCGTTGGGGATGACCTTTGCCTCAATGATAGCGGAGGCCAGGATGGATTGCTCCACTTTACGCATCAGCCAACGGCTGGGGGTAGCAACGTAGAGGCGGCTTTTGGCATAGATTTCCCTTTTCCACCGCCAATTGTATGCTGTGGCATCGCGCGTGATGGCCGGGTAGATGATCAGGTGTCCGGGCATTGTCCACAGCCCGTCTTCCACCGTTCGCAATCAAATGAGTGCGCACAGTGACCGCTCAGCAACTAAGCGTCATGCAAGGTCAGGATCGTCGGGACCTGTTGGCTGAGCCAAGGGAGCGCTCGCAGGTCAAAGTAACTGCCATGAAGGTTATGACAGTGCACGATGTCGGGCCGCTCAGGCGGCAAATCTAAAAGTTGCCATGCGCCGGGGAAGTCGAAGTCCTCATGTCCGCGCTGAATCTCTAACAGCCGTCGGGGCTGTCCGACTGTAGCCAACTTCGCAACCTCCCTGCCCCACGAACCCTTCCGACTAAGGGTGAAAGCATGTTCCCGATGGCAAGCCAGGTGCGTGCCCACCTTGCGATAATCACCGTTAGGCAATAGCAGGACATCAGGATCATCGCTGCGCTTGTAGCCCACGGCTAACCATGAGGAGAGTCCATGTTGCCGATATGCCCGGAACAAGTTCCAGGCAACCTTCTCCGCTCCACCACCTCCATCGGACGTGCTGACCTGAAGGATGCACATCGCCCTACGGCGAACCATGGAAGAACCCCCGCAGCTTTCTTGCGAACTCCTCACCATCCCAGTCCCGCACGAGGTAGCACGGCAGAAAACGGTGAGTTCTTAAAACGGCTTAAATTTTCACTCCAGATGCAGCTTCTCCTCTATCTCCGCCCGGAGGTCAGCGAAGCCCTGCTCCAGATAGGGGTAAATGAGCCACACGGAGGAGAGGCCGAAGAGGCTGCCGGTCAACACCCGCCAGAAGGGAGTGCTCTCCCTCAGGCCCAGGAGCTGGATGAGGCCATCAAGGGCCAGAGGGACATTCAGCACCAGGTAGAGCTTCCAGGGGAGGGGCTTGAGCCAGCGGCGCACCAGCGGAAAGAGCACCCCGCCCAGCAGGACCGAGCCGTAGATAGCCGTGCAACGCTGACAGAAGGCCATTTTATAGCCCAGGATGAAAAAGCTCCGCTCCGGCATCTGGTGGCAGAGGAAACTGTACACCCAATAGATGATCTGGGCGGGAAGCCTCCAGCCCACCGCCATCAAACATGGGGCCAGGATCGGCAACCCGGTGTAGAGGGCCACTATCCCATTCACCGTCCACAGCCAATGTTTGGCCAGTTGATAGATCAGCCGGTCCAGAAAGATGACCAGCTCACGGGTCCAGCCCGTCACGGCTTTATCCCAACCCGATACCAACGTGGTGTCTTTCATAGCCGCTCCCACAGCCAGTCGGGTGCTGCACCGCTGAGGAGGGCGTTGAGCCGCTGGAAGGCGTCGGTCACCAGGAGCACTCCTACGGCGATCAGGAAGACGCCGCTCATTAGGGATACGATGTTCAGGTAGCGGTTCCAGCGACGGAGGTGCTCCACTGCGACGGTGAGCAACGAGGCCACGATGAGGAAAGGCAGGCCCAGTCCGGCCGAATAAGCGACCAGGAAGAGCAGGGCCCTGCCCAGCGATTGCGCGTCCAAGGCCAGGGTGAGGATGGCCCCCAAGAGGGGCCCCACGCAGGGGGTCCACCCCGCCGCGAAGGCCATGCCCAGGAGCAAAGAGCGTACATAACTAGGGTCCTGTCCCATCCCCCACTCCACCCGCCCTTCTATGGCCAGGAAGGGCATCCGCACCAGGCCGGTGGTGTGCAGGCCGAAGAGGATCAGCAAGATCCCCCCTGCTTTGACCAGCAGGGGCGTCAGCCGGGACATCACCTGGCCCAGCAGCCCTACAGGGACGCCGAAGGCCAGGACGAAGATCAAGGCGAAGCCCAGCACGAAAAAGAGGGCCTGGCCGAAGGCCGCACCCCGAGCGGGAGAGGACTCTCCGGTCACCACCGATCCGGTCAGGTACCCCAGGTAGACCGGCACCAGGGGCAGCACACAGGGGGAGATGAAGGATAGCAAGCCGGCCAGAAAGGCCAGCGGCAGGGTCAGGCTGTCGGGTGTCATCTGCCCCTCACCGCCCTCTCGTAGCGCGCGTCCAGCGCGGCTTCGTCCAGATCTGAGGTGGGCACCTCATCCACGATCCGCCCCTCAACGAGCATCGCCACCCGGTCGGCCAGGGCTGCTCCCCGCTCCAGATTGTAGGTGGTCATCACCACCGTCCGCTCCCGGCGGCGCAGGACGGCCAGTATCTTGCGGAATACCACCACGGCCTCCTGATCCAGGCCAGCGTAGGGCTCGTCCAAGAGCAGAAGGAGGGGATCGTGCAGCAGGGCCCGGACAATGGCCAGCCGCTGCTTCATCCCTCGGGAGAAGGTCCGCACCAGATCGCCCCGCCGGGCCGTCAGCCCCACCCAGGAGAGGGCCGCGCTGATCTGCGCCTTGGCCTCTGATACGCCGTACAATCGGGCGTAGAAGCGCAGGTTCTCCTCGGCGGTGAGATCATCGTACAGCAGCGGTTGGTGGGAGACGAAGCCCATCAGCCGTCGCGCTGCAGCGGGCTGCTGGGTCAGGTCGTAGCCGCCGACCCTCACCTGCCCCTCCGTCGGCTGGGTGAGGGTGGCCAGAATGCGCATCAGGGTCGTCTTCCCCGCCCCATTGGGCCCCACCACCGTCAGGAACTCGCCCCGCCTGACATCCAGGTCAATCCCTCGCAGGGCAGCCTGCGATCCGAAGTGTTTGGTCAGTCCCCGAACCTCAATCATGGCCATTGTTTTGGTCTGATGGTCAGATTGTGCACCCGCTTTCTCCGCAGCGAAGCCATGGGG
>CAYRNM010000231.1:0-4588 GCA_964425465.1 uncultured Anaerolineae bacterium
GTCGCCACAATCATATCTGTCAGGTCATCCTCAAAACCATACCCGCCCATGTCGTTGACGCAGAGCTCGAACATATCCAACAACCACATCTGACGTTCGAACTCATCCCAGTCCGTTTGGGGGACGATCTCCTGAAGGGCCTTGGCGCATTCCTCTCCCAGAAAGCCCATGCTGCCGCTCGAATCATCGCAGTACCTGATGCCCTCCACGCATCCGCGCAGCAGCTCAGTGTAGACAATCGCCGCGTTGGTGAACTCACCACACTGGGCGAATCCCTGGGCCGTACGCTCCACCGTATGCAGGCCGTCCATGAGCTCGTCCATGTGATACCAGTCCGCCCCCTCGCCGATGATATATGCGACCTCGCTGTGGTATGTCGCTGTGCTCACCCGATGGGGTCGCGAAGCAGAGGGGGGGGTTCGGGCGGCTGTGCCCGGTATTGCTCTATCAACTCGTACAATGAGGGATCTCGGCGCACCATTTCCCCAATGAGAGTGACCAGCGTCTCCCTGGGTTGGGCTTCCAGAACCTCGCTCAGATCATCGTACACGGCAAACCGTTCGGGTTCGCGAACCCACGTCAGCAACAACGCCACCAGATGTTTGCAAATCCCGCCATAGTCATACGGGCACGAGCACCAGGTATCCGCGATCCTCGCCTCACTCAGTTCCACTCGCAGGCGATAGTTGACCGCAGCCGAGCCCTCACACTCGGCCTGGAGCACGTTCCCCTCGCGTACGGGATTCTGAATCGCTCCACGAACGAAATAGCTCAGCCCGCGCTCGAAACTTGTGGCAGTTGCCAATTCTTGGATGTCTTGTTCTGAGATCGTGTAGGGTGAGGTGTTCATCATCCCTTCCGGCTAAATCAAGTCTCGCGTTCGATAGTACCCACTCGGCCGCACGCCGAGGAAGAGCAGTCGGCCATCCACATCCACCTCGCCTGGGTAAAACAATGTCAGCGCCATGGGCGGCGTGATCCGGTTGACGCAATCGTCCAAAACAGGACCCAGATGCAGATAGGGATAAACGAAAGCGACTTCAACGAGAAAGATTACCCCATCACCCTTCAGCCGTTCGGTGGCGGCCAGGAGTTGATGAACCAACTCCTGACGGGCATGCCTGGCGATATTGGCACTCAGGCGATCCCCCTCGACACCTTCCATCTCAAAGAGTTGGTCAAGCCGTCCTCGCTGCTCGTAGTGAGCGAAGATGGCCCTACGGCATGAGACTGTCTCCAACAGGATTCCATCCCGTTGGAGCGTGCGCGCCAGCCGTTCTCGCAAGCGGCAGCACTCGACCTCCTCCTCGGGCCGGTAGACCAGCCGCACGAAAGGCACCCCGAGGTTCTGGACCAGTGTCCCTCGATGGTGGAACAACAGATCTTCCAGTTCCTCAAACTTCTCTTGTAAGGGCCTCAACGCATACCTCCAGGGATGGGTAGTGCAGGTCCAGGCTGTAAATGTCGCCCCGATGCTTGAAAGTGCAGTGACCAGTCGCCGCTGCTTCGTCGAGCAAAGTCACAACATCAGCCGGTTCAAGGAAGAAGAGTCGCCAGTCCTCAAGGTCAAGGAGCTCCTGGGGAGTTGTCAGTCCGTCCTCAGCAAGCCGATAGAGGACATAGACAAAGGCAGGGAGTGGAACGTATAGGCGGGAGAATTGCTTGCGCTGCGATCTTTCCAACAGGCCGAAGTCTCGCAGAATGGTGAGGATGTTGCTGGCTACTTTGTCACGGGTTTGAGGGGACCACGCTGTCAGCTCTGGATGCTCCGCTGCGATGTCATCGAAGTAGCCCTGGACATCGCTTTTGTCAATGCTGCTGTAGCCAGCAGTGTAGCGAGGATAAAGGCAATAGATCGTCGTATCACGGAGGATGGGGGATGACCGGCATAGTTCGTAGAACAGCACTAACCTTTCCGTTTGGCGGTCGGGTGCGTGCACCACCATACAGGCCAAGATATGAGCATGGTCTCCATTGGTCAGATACCGGGCATGGATGTTCTCCCACACTGACTGCCGGGTGTTCATGGTCATTTTGCCCAATAGGTCGTGATCCATGACCATCGCTCTGACCTGATCGAGGCTATGACCACGATCAAGCTGACTCAGAACGGTTAATGTTTCGTCGAGGAGTGCGCCCTTGCCCGAGATAGAGCTGCTGTATCGAATCCCGCTTCTGCTCTGCTGGTATAAATTCGAGGACATGATTACGCTTACCAGTCTTTCATGATCTTCAAGGTGGAGAGGACAGATGACCGCCTTCTCTATGCCCACCTTGGAGTCATACAATTCTAACGGCGAGTTTCTCCGCTTCCGCTGCAACCCCTGCTCGCTGGGAGTGGTATAGATCCTGGGGTATCCACACTCTCATACCCCAAAAACCTGGACCATCCGGTCCAGGGGCCCGCCCGCGTCCATCAGGCTCTTCGTGCTGCCTATCCTGGCCAGGGTACCCGTCTGTTCTGGTGCCACAGGCACAGACGCCTGTGCGGCCTGTCCTGTCCGTCGGACAGACGGGCGGCCTCAGACGGCACTCTGCGGCACGGCTGGAAGGGCCTGTCTTGGCCAGGGCCTGTCCCAGTCAGGGGGCGGCAGGTGATTCCCTTTGAAAAACTAAGGCATCATGAGGCTCCCAGCGAGGCGGCCTGCCCTTTTTCGATCAGACTCTCCAAAAACTCCTGGACAGTAATGACATGGCCCAACTCCTCATGAGGATAGACATCAATGGGGTGTCTGCTATCGTCCCCATAAACAAACAGTGCAGGGACACCTTTACCGAAGAAGCATCCACTGCGCCTGCGACTGCCAAATATGCGTCGAATCCCGAACTTTCGGCGGACAGAGGGATATATAGCTTCCATGTAAGCCTCCTGGATCTCTTTATCGGATAGTTGACTGGTGTCAATCCTTTCGTAATCTAACCCTTTATCCTTGAGAAACGCTAGAAGCTCCAGTGCTTCATCGAAGCCCTGGTTGGCCCGATCGGACGGAAAGACCTTCTCGTTGGTGCTTAGATATAGCCTCAGTTTCACGTTACCACCTCCTCCCCCTCCCCATTATAGCTCAAAATCAAAGACCGTCAAGTTCACCTCCGACGGCCTAATACTACAACGATGGTTTGCTTAACGGTGTGGCTGATTAATGGTATTATCCTTCCAGAGAACGGAGGCAAAGCATCCCTGTTGGAGGATAATGACTATGTACGCCACGCCAGGTGTTTCTTCGCAACCGCCAGCCGACAAACGGGACATCCCCCTGCTGACCTTGAAGCCCCAGCAGATCACGGGTTTGCTGGATCACCTACGCTCCTTCTGGGAGCGTTTTGCTCGTTTCTTCCAGCGCCGGGAGCAGCGGGAATGGGGCTTCAAATACCTCCAAGGCCGCCTATTGGACGGCGGGAAACACTACACCCAGCCGCTGGCCCGCCGGCTGGGCGAGAAGAACGTGCGGGCCATGCAGAACTTCGTGGGTGCCTCGCCCTGGGATGACCAGGCCGTGCAGGAAGAGCACCAGCAGACCGTCCAGGAGACGTTGGGCGAGCCCGAGGGCCTGGTGATCATGGACGGGACGGGCTTCCCCCGCAAGGGCAGTGAGTCGGCGGGAGTGGCCCGCCAGTACTGCAATGAGACCGGCAAGGTAGACAACTGTCAGGTCGGCCTCTTTTTGACTTATGCCAGCACGCGCGGCTATGCCCTGCTCGATCGGCGACTGTATCTGCCCCAAGAGTGGTTCAGTCCTGAATACGCCGCTCGCCGAGAGCGTTGCGGCATCCCAGAAGACCTGCCCTTTCGCACACACCAGGGACTGGCCTGGGAGATGCTGGAGGGGGTGTACCGGCGGGGTGTGGTGACTTTCCGCTGGGTGTTGGGCGACGAGGAGTTTGGCTGCGACACCGGACTGTTGGACCAGATCGCCGGTCTGGGCAAGTGGTACTTCATGGAAGTGCCGGCCGACACCCAAGTCTGGCTGGAACGTCCCCAGACCGAAGTGCCCGCCTGGCAAGGACGAGGCCGCAAACCTTGCCGCGAACGCCTGGCAGCGGAAGCTCCGCTTCCCCAGACGGTGGCTGAGGTCGCAGCGGGGCTGCCGTCTCAGACCTGGCAATGCTACACCTTGCACGAGGGAAGCAAAGGGCCTCTGGTGGCCGATGTCGCCTGTGTGCGGGTGGTGGCGGTGCGAGACGGGCTGCCTGGCCCTGACGTCTGGTTGGTCATCCGCCAGAATGTGCTCACCGGGGAGATGAAATACTTCCTGAGCAATGCGCCTCAGGACACCCCTGCGGCCCAATTGGCTGGGTTGAGTGCCGCTCGCTGGCCAGTGGAACAGGGGATTGAAGACTGCAAAGACGAATTGAAGATGAACCAGTACGCCATGCGTAGCTGGCGAGGATGGCACCATCACATGACGCTGGTGATGATTGCCCATCTCTTCCTGGTGACAACGCAACAGGCCTTGAAGGAAGATGCGCCGGCGTTGACGGTGTCGCAAGCGCGACTGCTGTTGCAGGCTGTATTGCCCAAGCCCGTCTTCGATGCTGAGATCCTTGAGGGATCGAATTCTTAACAAACAGAGCAAATTCAGGTCGCTCT
>CAYRNM010000232.1:0-4580 GCA_964425465.1 uncultured Anaerolineae bacterium
GCCCCCAGCAATATCCCCGCCCCCAGGAAGAGCCAGGCCAGGAGAGCCCAGCGCCGCACCTCCTGCACCCACTCCCTCCCCAGTTGGCCGCTGACCAGCCCCGCCAGGGCCAACGCGAAGGGGGTTGTGTAGCCTGCGTAGCCCATGAAGATTACAGGGGGATGCACGATCATCCAGACATTCTCCAAGAGGGGGTTCAACCCCTGACCCTCAGCGGGCATGGTGGGAAGGGCCTCAAAGGGGTTGGAGGCCAAGAGCAGGGTCAGCGCCAGGAAAGCCTGGGTAAAGGCCATCACCGCGAGGGCGTAAGACCCGAGGGCTTCTCGCCCTGTCCATCTCCGGATGGCCATCACCGCGGCCAGCAGCGTGAGGAGCCAGAGCCATAGCAGGAGGGACCCCTGTTGGCCAGCCCAGAAAGCGGACACGGTGTAAGCAGTGGCTAGATCAGTGCTGACGTGCTCATAGACATACCGGATCCCGAAATTCCGGCTCACCAGGAGGACCATCAGCGCCCCCGAGGCGAGGGTGGAGGAAGCGGCAGCCACGAAGACGCCGTTGCGTCCACTTTCCACCCACGAAGGCGTGCCCCGCCGAGCTCCCAGGATCAGCGCCACGACGGCGTAGGCAGAAACGATCAAAGTAAGGACCAAAGCCCAATAGCCGATCTCAGCCACCGGTGGACGCCTCGTCGTACTTGGAGGGGCACTTCAGCAGCAGGGTGTGGGCCTGAAAGATGCCTTGGGCAGTGTACTGGCCCTCGATCACCGCCTCGGCACCATCGCGGAACATGTCAGGGCGGGGGCCGTGGTACACCACCGGCAGGGTGCCACTCTGATCGGCGATATCAAACTGCAGGGTGAGGTCCCGAGCTTCCCAGACGATGCTCTGGCCCACGATGGTGCCCGCGACGCGGACATGTCGCGCCGAAGGGCTCTGGTGCTTGAGCTCCTCCACGGTTAAGTAGTAGGCGGTGGCTCCTCTTACGGCGGTGAAGATCAGGTACCCTACGGTCAAGAGGACAATGAACCCGCCGATGAAGAATTTGGTCTGTTGGTCAGTGGGATGTCTCCACGCCCGCCCCTTTACGCCACTCTGAGTTTCGATCACTTTTCCCTCACCGATGTCGAAAACACAGCTCAAAGTATAGCCCCTTATTCTGTCCCGTCAAGTAGGGGCGTACCCTTGCGGTCGCCCTCCGTGATAGCAGGGAGCGGGCCGGCAGCCGACCCGCTCTCCTTTGGCCATCTGGATGGCCCGGTGTTCTGCTTTACTTCACCTACCTTTCAGTTTGTCTGGTAACTCGGTCGGACATTCACTCGTCGCAAAGTATTGGCGTTGGTCACCACCGTCACCGATGAAGTCGCCATGGCGATCTCGGCCAACACCGGATGCATCCAGCCGATGATGGCCAGGGGGATCATCACCACGTTGTAGAAGAAGGCCCAAAAGAGGTTCTGCTTGATCTTGCGGAAGGTGGCCCGGCTCAGCTTGATGGCACTCACCACGCCCGACAGATGGCCGCTGACCAGCGTCACATCCGAGGCCTCAATGGCGATGTCCGTGCCGGTGCCGATGGCGATCCCCACGTTGGCCTGGGTGAGAGCCGGGGCATCGTTGATGCCGTCGCCTACCATGGCTACCAGGCCCACCTGTTCTTGAAGCTGCTGGATCTCTTGGACTTTTCCATCGGGCAGCACCTCGGCCAGCACGCGGCTGATGCCCACCTTTCGGGCGATGGCTTCCGCAGTGCGTCGGTTGTCGCCGGTGATCATCGCCGTCTCCAGCCCCATGGCCTCCAGCTCTCGGATGGCCTGCACCGAGTCCTCTTTCAGGGTGTCGGCCACGGCAATCAGCCCGACCGCCGACGGCTGCCTGTCCTGAGCGGAGCTGAAGGGACCGCCGTCCGCCGCAGCGACGAACATCACCGTCTTCGCCTCCTCCTCCAATGATTCTACCTGGGGAAGGAGTGGCGCGACATCTACACCATGCTCTTCCATCAGCCGTCGCGAGCCCACCAGCACCCGGTCGCCATTCACCGAGGCCCTGACCCCCTTGCCTCGCACGGCTTGGAACTCCTGCGGCTCAGCCAAGGCCAGCCCCTCTCGTTCTGCCCGCTCGACGATGGCCCGCCCTAGGGGGTGCTCGGAGCCTCGTTCAGCGCTCGCCGCCAGCCACAACAACTCGTCCGCCGACGACCGCCTGTCCTGAGCGGACTGCGGACTGCGGACGATGATGTCCGTCACCTCGGGCTTGCCCTTGGTGATGGTTCCCGTCTTGTCGAAGACAATGGTCTGCACATCCTTCAGGGTCTGGATGCCCTCGCCGGAGCGGATGAGGATGCCATTCTCGGCCCCCATGCCACTGCCCACCATCAATGCTGTCGGCGTGGCCAACCCCAGGGCGCAGGGGCAGGCGATGACCAGCACCGCGACGGTGGAGACAATGGCCAGGGTCACCCTCCCCAGGTTGACATCCACCCAGGGCAGGAACGTGCCGGCCTGCACCAGTGGGCGCATGACGTGGGGCAAGAAGACCCAGGCCAGCAGAGTGAGCAGGGCGATACTGATGACCACCGGCACGAAGACACCCGTCACCCGATCGGCAAACTCCTGGATAGGCACCTTGGAGCCCTGGCACTCCTCCACCAGCTTGACCACCTGCGCCAGGAAGGTGTCCTTGCCCACCCGGGTGGCCTGGACCTTCAACAGTCCCTCCTGGTTGACCGTAGCCCCGATGACTTCGTCGCCCACCCGCTTGTTGACCGGCATGGATTCGCCGGTGGCCATAGATTCATCTACGGCGCTCTCGCCTTCAAGGACGATCCCATCGGTGGGGATTTTTTCGCCAGGGCGGACCACCATGATATCCCCCATGGCCACTTTCTCGACAGGGACCTCGACCTCGCGGCCGTCCACCAGCACGCGGGCCGTCTTGGCCCCCAGTTCGAGCAGCTTGCGGATGGCCTGGGAGGCCCGTCCCTTGGCTGTCTCCTCTACGTACCGCCCTGTCAAATGGAAGGCCATGATCATCGCCGAGACGCCGGCGTAGTTGGCCACGGGGAAGAGGAAAGAGGCCGGGCCGGTGAGCAGCGAGACCCCTGTGCCCAGGCTGATGAGGGTGTCCATATTGGCGTAGCCGTGCAGCACCGCCGTCAGGCCGCTGCGGTAGGCACGCCGTCCCACCCAGAAGAGGACCGGCACCGCCAGGAGGATCATCCCTCCGTTGAAGACCGTGGCGTCGGGCCACACGATGCCGAAGAACATCTCGGCGAACATCCACAGAATGATGGGCGCAGTGAAGGCCCAGGCCATGCGCATGCGAAAGCGGGCCTGGCGCATCTTGCGCTCCACCTCGTCTTCCCGTTCCTCCTCGGCCAGTGCTTCCGTCGGGACCTCCAGCACCTCGTACCCCGCTTTTGCCACGGCGCGTTTGAGATCGGCCACATCCACCAGGGTGGGCACGTACTCTACGGTGGCTTTTTCGGTGGCCAGGTTCACGTTGGCCGAGAGCACTCCCTCCAGACCCGAGAGCGCTCGCTCCACATGGCTCACACAAGAGGCGCAGGTCATGCCCCCGATGGGCAGGGTGACCCTCTCCGTGGCCACATCGTAGCCAGTGCTGCGCACCGCCTGCACCAGCTCCACCAATGTCACCTTTTCATCGCCCAAGGCGACGGTCGCCTTCTCTGTGGCCAGGTTGACATTGACCTCCGCTACGCCCTGCACCCCTCGCAGCCCTTGTTCCACGTGAGCAACGCAAGAGGCGCAGGTCATCCCTTCCACTGGTAAAGTCAGTTGTTTGATCGCCATAAGCCATTTTCCTCCCCATCCACCCCTTGCCCTGTCTGGAAGACCGCGCCCAAGGCCAACGGCTTGCCCAGCAGCACGCGTTGGCCAGGTATTTGGCGGGGAAGTTATCACTGGGCGCGAAGATCTGCTGCACCAAAGTATATACCGCCCCCTCTCCCTTGTCAACGTCAATTGTGCTCTCGCCCATCCCGTGGTACAATTATCCCTATCACTGAACTTTGAAGCGCGGAACTGAGCTGATCAACTGGCGACAACCCTCCTTTTTTCCAACCACCTACACCGTCTCCCAGATCACCGCCTACATCAAGGGGCTGCTGGAGGTGGACTTCACCCTCCAGGACCTGTGGGTCGAGGGGGAGGTGTCCAACAGCTCGCACTCCACGGCCGGCCATGTCTACTTCAGCCTCAAGGATGAAAGCGCGCGCATCTCCTGCGTGATGTGGCGCTCGCAGGCGCAGCGGCTGGAGCGTGCCTCCCCTCGGAACCGCATCAACTCCGCCCGCCAGCGAGTGGATGAACTGCTGAGCCGGACCCAGACACGACTACGACATGAGCTGGCGCTGCGAGGGGAGCGGCTGGGAGGGCTTCGGGCCCGGCTGGAGAGCCTGAGCCCGCTGGCCACGCTGGAGCGGGGCTACGCTCTGGTGCGCCACCGGGAGACGGGACGGCTGATCACCCAGGTGGGTCAGGTGCGCGCAGGAGATGAATTGGGGGTGCGCCAGGCGACTGGAAGTCGTGGCAACGACTGCAAAACCTGCCTTCGCAGGTTGG
>CAYRNM010000233.1:0-4563 GCA_964425465.1 uncultured Anaerolineae bacterium
GGCTGGGCCCGTATCCCCCCCGTGAGGCGCACTGGCTGATCGTAGCTCTGCGTCGGCCGACGGTGCTCGTTGAGACAACCGCTCAGCCCGTTGAAGAGATCATACAGCGCCGACCGCACCCTTTCCACCTTCTGTTGGATCCCCCGGATGTGCTGGCTGACCTGATGGTACCGGGTTTCGGAGCCCTCGCCCCCGGCCCCTCTCCCAATTTTGGGAGAGGGGGGACGATTGGATAGTAAAGGCTGGAGGCGGAGCGACAGTTGGGTCAAGAGGCCCACGTAACGGCCGGGGGCCACCTCCTGGCTGATAGAGGTCAGCATCCTCTCCAGCCGCTCTTGATCCACCTCGAAGCTGAGCTGGCGGGTGACCGCGTCCTCCAGGTTGTGCGCCTCGTCAATGATGAGATAGCGGTATTCGGGGAGCACGCGGTTCTCCACTGCGATGTCGGCCAGGAGCAGGGCGTGGTTGACCACGATGAGATGGGCCCGCTCCGCCCTTCGCCGGGCCTCGTAGAAGAAACACTGTCCCTGCTGCCGGTAGCGACACCGCTCCCCCAGGCAACTGCCCGGATCGGAGCACACCTGACCCCAGATGGCCCTCTCGCCCGCCTCGGGCAGAAAGAGCTCCGCCCGGTCGCCAGTCAGTGTGCTGGGCAGCCACACCAGGATCTTGGCCAGAACTTTCATCTCGGTGGGAGAAAGCGGGCCTCGATGCCGAAGCGCGTTCAGGCGGCTCAGGCAGAGGTAGTTCCCCCGCCCCTTCACCAGCGCGGCCCGGAACTCGATGCCCAGCAGCCGCTGCAGGTCGGGGATGTCCTTGTGATAGAGCTGATCCTGGAGGTTGATGGTGTTGGTGGAGATGACCACATGGTCGGAGTTGGTGGCGGCGAAACAGGCCGCGGGCAGCAGGTAGGCGATGGATTTCCCGATGCCAGTCCCGGCCTCCACCAGGAGGTGCTGCCCCTGGTTGAAGGCCCGAGCTACAGCACGCAGCATCTCCATCTGCTGGGGGCGGTGCTCGTAGCCGGGGAATCGGCGGGCGAAGAGGCCCCCCTCCTCCAGCATCCTGGCCAGGGCCTCGACATCCAGAGCCCTGGGCTGGGCCACCGGCTGCAGGGGAGGTTCGGCTCTCTCGCGCTGGTATAGGAGCTGGGCTGAGCCCTGGCCATTGAGCACCCCCTTGGCCAGCAGTTGTTGTCCGATGCTGCTGGTGAACACGGTGCGGCTTCGCTCCCGCTCCACCTCCTGAAAGAACTGCGCTGCAGGCCAGTGGCTCCGCGCGCCCAGGCGGCTGATCTCCTGAATGGTGGCCAAGTTCAGCCGGTGGGCCTGTTCCTGGAGGGCCTGAAAGAGCCGGGCGGCGGTTCGTGCATCGTCCAGGGCGCGGTGTTGCGTCGAGGACGAGACGCCCAGCTCCTTCGCCAGCCGCTGAAGGCTGTAGCGGGCCACATGGGGGAGCAGGATGGAGGCCAGCTCAAAGGTGTCGAGGGCCGCGTTTTCAGCGAACAGGCCGTGGCGCTTCAGAAAGGCCAGGTCGAACCCGATGCTGTGGCCCACCAGAGGAGCCGGGCCCACGAAGCGGCGTAGCGAGCTCAGGAGGGAGGGGAGGGAGGGAGCCCGATCCGCTTCCTCTTGTGTGATGCCCGTCAGCCGCTGGATGCGGTAGGGAATGCAGCGCTGGGGGTTGACCAGGCTGCTCCAGGTATCCAGGATCTCCTCCCCCCGGAATTTGACCGCGCCGATCTCCAGGATCGCGTCGCGCTCGGGGTTGAGGCCGGTAGTCTCCAGATCGAGGGCCACGTAGATGCGGGGCATGGGTGCTCCAATCTAGGGGTAGGGGCGATTCGCAAATCGCCCCTACGGAGAATAGAAGGGCCGCTAGTAGATTATACACCCCAAATGGATTCGCTCATAGCACTCCCCAGTCACGTCAAAAGGTGATATAATAACCCTGAATCAAAGGCCTATGACGAAGCGGCAAATCGGGGGAGGAAAGTATGGAGATTGTCAAGAAGCAGAAGGAAAGCGATAAAACAATCCCTCCGCTGCTGACGGAGGGATCATTGGCCGCCCGCGCTGCCACCTGGCTCACGGCGTGTACCTCCGAGGTCTACCTCGTCGGGGGCACTATCCGCGACTGGCTGCTGGGGCGGGAGAGCCACGACGTGGACTTCGTCGTGGCTCAGGACAGCCTGTCACTGGCCCGTGGACTGGCAGACTATCTGAAGGGCTACTTCGTACCTCTGGACCGCAGGCGCGGCATCGCCCGGGTGGTCTGTTACGAAGAGGAAGAGGCCATCTATGTGGACCTGATCCTCCTTCAGGGCCAGACACTGGCCCAGGACCTGATGCGCCGCGATTTCACCATCAACGCCATCGCCCTCCGGCTGGGAGAAGAGGAACTCCGCCTAATTGATCCCCATCAGGGCCAGGAAGACCTCAGGCGACGGCTGGTCCGGGCAGTGACCCCTCATGTCTTTGCCGATGATCCCCTACGGCTCCTGCGGGCAGTACGACTGGCGGCGGAGCTGGAGTTCGAGATCGAGCCCCAGACTGAAGAGCTCCTACGGCGGGACGCCCCGCTCATTGAGCTGTCAGCGGCGGAGCGGATACGCTATGAGCTGGTCAAGATACTGCGTGCCCCTCAGGCCCCCCGTTGGGCGCGCTTTCTGGTGGACACAGACCTCCTGGCCTCCATTGTGCCCCAACTGGAATCCCACATCGGCCCCGCCATGGAAACCTACGAGATGGTGCACCAGCTCATCACCGCCCTCAAAGAGGAAGCGCTGGGGCTCTTCGGCCTTCAGGCCCTGGCCCCCTTCGGAGAAGGCTTGTTGGAGCATCTGGCCCAACCGACGAATGAGGAGCGTTGTCGGGAGGACGTGCTGCGGATGACGGCCCTGCTCTCCCCCCTTCCGCCCGAGGAAGTGCGGGGAGTTCTGCTAGAGCTGCGCTTCAGCGGCTACGAAGCCCACTGTGGAGGGCACATCGTCGCCCATTGGCGGAAGCTCCACCCACTCCGGGGTTCGGATATCTCCCGGCGGACTATCTATCGTTTCTTCCGCGAAGCCGGTGACGCGGGGGTCGAGGCGCTGCTATTGGCCCTGGCCCAAGAGGGTGAGGGCCAAAGACGCGAGCAACTGAGCCGGAGTGCGGCCCAGTTGCTCGAGGGCTACTTTCGCCGCTACCAGGAGGTCATCGCCCCGCCGCTTCTACTCAATGGCCACGCCCTGATGGGCGAGCTGGGCCTGGAGCCCGGGCCCTGGGTGGGCGAACTCCTGGCTGCCCTGCGGGAGGCCCAGGCGGTGGGTGAGGTGTGCACCCCCGAAGAGGCGCTGGCCTTTGTGCGAGCCTGGGCATCAACCCATTGGGCATCTTCAAAGTCAGGTATCTCACCACAATCGCACCTTCAGTATCCTCTCTCGGATCGAATGGAGTGCAACCCGAAAGATAGGGGAAGCTATGGCCGATGATAAGCGTACTTTCAGTTAGGACACCTGTCCTAATGCCTTAGCTTCGCTAAACTACCTCGGTGAACAGTTCCGGGTGGTACTGGCGGGCTAGGTCCACGTATTCTAGCACCACTCGCTGACCACGTCCAATCAGGCCGCTGATCTCCTCTGCTCCCATGCTGCGCTTCAACAGCAGTTTCACCCGCTCGTAGTCCTTCAGGTAGCGCTCTACACTCTTCAGACTGTGTCTCGCCTCGCGGGCGATGTCCGGCGGCTCCATCCCCTGCTCGTACAGCCGCGCGATCTCCCGCTTGTGCGTCGGGCGACTCCCCTGGTCCATGCGGTAGCCCTTCAAGGGCAACAACTCCCCCGTCTCCTCCTCCCACTCCCGTATCAGCCCCCGCGTCACCTCATACGAACGGTTCAGGATCACACTCAACTCTGCGATGGTCAGCAAGCCGCCTTGCGCCTCTGCTACCTTCACCATCCGCACCAGCCGCCGCTTATCCGTCCGATCCCTGAGGTCTTCTTTCCTCATCAGCGGAAGCTTCACCGTCACCGTCTTGTACTCCTCCGTCCGCTTCCCCGGCTCCGCTTTCTTCCCCTCATCGGCAGTGCAGGTCCAGATCAGCGTCCCACTCTCGGCCCCCTCGGTGGAGGGGTAGAACTCCTCTTGCAAGGCCAGGATATCCTCCACCAACAGGTGCAGGATGCGCCGCCCGCCCAGCAGCCCATACTCCGTCTCCAACAGGTGCATCAGGGCGCTCTCGAAGGTCCGTTTCTCGATGCTGGCGTAGGGGTTCACCCGGCCCATAGCTTCACCTCCCCCCTTTTCCCCTCCTCGGAGCCACCCTGCTGCCAGGTACTCACCCGGGCCAGTTCCTCTTCCAGCTTTTCCCGGCGGTGGGGCTGCTCCATCGCCGCCTCGTACACCGCCAGGTAGTCCTTCACCAGGCGCACCGAGGATCCGGTCAGAAAAGCCATCTCCTGCACTGGCGTGCCTTGTCGGTGCAGCACCACCATCCGCAGGAAGAGGCTCACGTAGCGCTTGATGGCCTGAGGGGAGTGATGCATCCAGCGGGCGATCTTCTCATACCCCTCCCGATCCAACC
>CAYRNM010000234.1:0-4505 GCA_964425465.1 uncultured Anaerolineae bacterium
ACTCAGGTGGCCCGATCTGAGGCCGAGCTGGCTTGGCTGCCCGATGATCCCGGGACCCTGCCCAGAGGCGCTCACGAGGCACTGCGGCGCGCGGAGGAGGCCAGTCAAAGTGTGGCCGCCGCACTCGAAAGCACCAGCCGCTACCGCCGGGTAATGGGGCTGGAGCGGGCCCGCGCCCGGCTAGATGAACTGCGCCAGTCCCTGGCCTATGCCGATCAACGGGTGGCCGGACGATTAGGCCCGGTGGCCGAGGGGTGGCGGGAGGTCATTAACGCCGAGTTGCTCCGCCTGGCCATCGAAGAGGAAGCAGCCATTGAGATCCCACAGGTGTACATCGCCGGCCCGCCTGTGCCAGGCGAAGAGGAGAGGCTGTTCGTGGGGCGGGAGGACCTGTTCCGCACTCTGCTGGACTTACTGACCAGCCCTCACCGATGTCCACCCCTGATGCTGTATGGCCAGCGGCGCACAGGCAAGACCTCGCTTCTGCTGCAGCTTCCCCGCCGCCTAGGCCCCGACATTGTCCCCATCTTCGTGGACATGCAGGGGGCAGCCAACGTCGAGGGGCCAGCGGGCCCGCTCTACAATCTGGCCCGGGCCATCATGGAGGAAGCCAGAAGAGGGCGAAGATTGGAGCTGCCCCCCATCACCCTGCAGGAGCTGGCCGCCGAACCCTTCATCGTTTTCGGCCAGTGGCTGGACAGGGTGGAGGAAGCCCTTGACGACCGCCTGGTCCTCCTGAGCCTGGATGAGTTCGAGAAGATCGAGGAATGTATCGAACGCATCGGCACAGGCTTCCTCGACTTCCTGCGCCACCTCATCCAACATCGCCCTCGGTTCGTCCTCCTCTTGTCCGGCACCCACACCCTGGAGGAGATGGGGCAGCGATGGTCCACCTACTTCATCAATGTCCAACCTCTCAAAGTGAGCTATCTGAAAGAGGACGAGGCTCGTTCGCTCATCACCAACCCCATTGACGACTTTCCACTCAACTACGAACCGGCAGCCGTGGAGCACATCATCGCCGCTACCCGCTGTCAGCCCTTCCTGGTGCAGCTCACGTGCCAGGAACTGGTGAATCACCTCAACAGCCAGCGCCGCCGCAACGCTTCTGTGGCCGATGTGGAGGCCGCACTGGAGGAGGCCTCGGTCCGGGGGGAGTTCCACTTCGCCGAGATATGGAATACCGCCGATGCAGTGGAGCGGCAGGTGCTGAGCGCGGTGTCCCGATGGGAAGATAGGCCGCCCACTCTCGGGCAATTGCGGAGGAGAATCAGGCTGGAGGAGGCAGATCTGAAAAGTGCCCTGGTCAGATTGTGCCGTCGTGACCTGTTGGAGTTGCAGGACGAGGGGTATCGGTTTCAGGTGGAACTGGTGCGGCGGTGGTGGAGGAGACGGTGACCATCCTCCAGGCCCTTCTTCTCGGCCTCCTGCAGGGAGCCACGGAGTTCATCCCCATCTCCTCCTCCGGCCACCTGGTGCTGGTGCCCTGGCTGCTGGGCTGGCCGGAGCCGGGGCTGGCCTTCGACACCATGGTCCACTGGGGGACGCTCCTGGCCGTGGGGGGGTACTTCTGGCGCGACCTGGCCCTGCTGGCCAGGGCCTGGCTACGAGGATGGCGCGCCCGATCCTGGCCTGACCCCCAGGGACGGCTGGCCTGGCTGATCCTGCTGGGTACACTCCCCGCCGTGGCGCTGGGCCTGCTTTTTGAGGAATGGTTCGAGGCGCTGTTCAGCGCGCCCGCGGCGGTGGCTGGTTTCCTGCTGGTGACAGGAGTGCTGCTGATGGTGGGCGAGCGGCTGGGGCGACGCGAGCGTGGGGAGGAAGAGTTGGGCTGGCAGGATGCGCTGCTCATCGGGCTGGGACAGGCGGCGGCCATCGCCCCGGGCATCTCCCGCTCGGGAGCCACGATGGCCGCCGGGCTTTTTAAGGGGCTGCGGCGGGAGGCGGCGGCCCGCTTCAGCTTTCTACTGGCCACGCCGGTGATCCTGGGGGCAGGACTGCTTCAGCTCGCCAAATTGGCTCTGTCTGGGCAAGGCGAGGGGCAGTGGCTGACGCTGGCCCTGGGCTTCGCCACCGCCGCAGCCAGCGGCTATCTCTGCATCCGCTTTCTGCTGGGCTACCTCCGCCGCCGCAGTCTGTACCCCTTCGCCCTCTACTGCTGCGCGGCGGGGCTCGTGGCCCTAGCGGTGAGCTGGCTCTCGCCTGCCGGGGTCGAGCCCCCTCCCACCCCGGGTGAACTTGTGCTGGCCGGGCCGGAGGCCCTCCATCCCCTGATGCGGACCCTGGGCCAGGCCTACCAGGTCCACAGGCCCCACATCGCTGTCATCGTGGGGAACGCCGACGCCGATCCTTTCGATCTGGCCTTCAGCTACCAGGAGGCTGGGGAGGGCCATCGGGTGCCCATCGCCCTGGATGCGCTGGCCATCGTCGTCCATTCGCGCAACCCGGTACAGGAACTCACCCTGCTCCAGGTGCAGGACCTCTTCGCCGGGCGAACCTACGATTGGGAAACATTGAAGGGGCATCAGGGGGCGATCAAGGTGCTGGATCAGATGGATGGCACACCCTCCCAGCTTTTCTTCGTGGAGCGGGTGATGACCTCGCAATCGGTGACGCCCAATGCGCTCCTCGTGCCCCACGACGCGGCTGCAGTGACGGAGGTGGCCTCCGACCCCTCGGCCATCGGTTACACCTCTGTGGGCTACCTCAGGCCAGGGGTCAGGCCGCTGGCCATTGAGGGGATATTCCCCACGCCGAAGAATCTGGCCCGAGGAACCTATCACCTCATCCGTCCGGTGTATCTTGTGGCCCTCGATCATCTCTCGGAAGAGGCGCAGCGCTTTGCCGACTTCGTGCTCAGCGAGGAAGGGCAAGAGGTGGTGGCGGAGCGGTACGGACGGGTAGAGATCGTTCGGGGTCCGTAGGGGCAACCCTCGCGGTTGCCCACCTGGGGCGACCGCAAGGGTGCGCCCCTACAGAAAGGGGTTGCGCCTCCGCTCAGCACCGATGGTGGTGGCCGGGCCGTGGCCGGGGTAGACTATCGTCTCGTCGGGAAGGATCAGGAGCTTGCGACGGATGCTGGCTATCAGCGTGGCGTAGTCCCCGCCCGGCAGGTCGGTGCGGCCGATGCCATTGTGGAAGAGGGCATCGCCGGAGAAGAGCACGCCCTGCTCCGGCAGATAGAAAGCCACGTGGCCTGGTGAGTGGCCGGGAGTGTGCAATACCTTAAGCCGCAGCCCGCCCACCGTCAGTTCCTGACCATCCTCCAACTTCACATTGGGGTTGGGGCTGGGGATAGAGAGGAGGCCGAACCATCTCCCCCCGCCGCCCGTGGCTAGCAGTCCCGCGTCGGCCGGGTGCAGGGCCAGGAGTGCGCCGGTGGCGGCGAGAAGCGGCTCGTTGGCCACGATGTGGTCGAAATGGGCGTGGGTGTTGAGGATGTAGCGGATGGTCAGCCCCTCCGCTTTTATGGCTGCCAGGATGGGGTCCGGGGCCCCCCCAGGGTCAATGACCGCCCCCTCCCGCGTCGCCTCGTCGCCGATCAGGTAGCAATTGGTCTGGATAAGCCCCACGAGCAGAGTACGGATGATCAATGTCTCTCCTCCTGCAGGTTGCTGGTGAAGTGTCGCCTATTATACCCATGATGGCCCTTCACTGCAAAGCGTATTTCCATTTTAGGCTGATCCATTGTACAATACAGCTACTTGCTGTCCCCTCATCGCCCAGAAGGGAACACCCATGCCTCATGACATGCGAACCCTGGCTCCGACCGCGGCCGAGCTGCTGGAGGTGCGACCACCAGCCGGAGCGGAGGTGGGGCCCATCCCCGAGGTCGTGGGCCACCTGGGACCAGTGCAGCGGCTAGCGATGGTGATCATGGATGGATTCGGCCTGGCCACCTGGGACTACGCCCGAGAGCGCTGCCCCACAGTCAACGCACTGGCCGCCGACCACTTGCTAACCATCCACTCTGTACTACCCGCCATTACCCCCGTCAACTTCGCCACCATGGTCACCGGCGCTTCGCCCCAGGCGCACGGGATCCGCGCCCGCACCGAGCGGCTGGAACTGGAGACCCTTTTCCATCTCCTGCAAGCGAAGGGCCGGCCCACAGCGGCTGTGGGCCGGGCGCTCAGCACGGTGGGCATCCTGCTGGCCCCCTTCGCCGACCTGAGGGGAGTGGCGGAGTCCAACGAGGACTGGGAAGTGCTGGAGCTGGGGCTGAAGATCCTGCGGGAATATGAGCCAGACTACCTGCTCCTGCAGTTTCTGGCCGTGGACTCGGCCAGCCACCGGCATGGCCCCTTCAGCCCCGCTAACGCCCAGGCCGTGGCCGAGACAGATGCACGTCTGCGAAGGCTCATCGGGCAACTCGCATCCCAGGGGTACGGACTGCTCCTCCTGGCCGATCACGGTCAGCACACTGCCCCGCTTGATGAACAGCAGCCGGGCCACATCGGCACCCACGATGGTACGGTGGAGGAGGATGTGCAGGTGCCCCTCAT
>CAYRNM010000235.1:0-4474 GCA_964425465.1 uncultured Anaerolineae bacterium
GTTTCTACTTCTCTGCCAACAACCGTCGAAGGTTCTCCCCGGGGATTGCCCTTCTCATTCGATCCGGCAGGTTCAGCCTCACCGAGTCAGATTATACACCCCGCCAAGCGAAAAGCGAAACACTCCATCACTGCTACGCCCACCGCAGCCTCCTCGGATAGTGGTTCTTCACCACCCCCCTCACCCGCTTGCCCCACCCCAGGGAGTGGCCATCCACTGTGACCAGAAGCCAGCCATCCTCACCAAAGGAGTGCAGAGGGCTGCCCTGCAGATAGGCATACACTTCCGGTCCATCCACCGAAAGGTCGAGCCTCAGGCGAGCCTCCCCCCGGCTCAGGGCCATGGCCAGGGCGGGGCTGGGCTCGAAACGGCCCCGGCGCACCCTCCCCAGCCACCACCCAGGACGTACTATCCGCAGGCCGCTCAGGTCGGGTAGGTCGGGCGGAAGGCGATAGAGGTGAGTGCCCATCAGGATGAGTTGACCTTCAATCCGCACGGTCAGATGTTTGCAGCAGAAGTCAGCAAAGAGCTCACTGGCGGCTGGCGGAGCCTCAGTGGGCCAGGCGCGCTCCGACGGAGCGACCTCCCCACTGACCCGCTGCATCAGGGCGATGAAATGCCCCTCGCCCGGGGCATGGTGGGGCCAGAGACGCACCGCCCGCTCCAGCGGCTGAGGGGCATCCGCCCACTCTGGACGGCCCCGGTCGAAGCCAGGGACACGAGGAGGTTCGACGATCTCAACATCGGGATGGTCTCGGAGAAAAGCGGTGACCACTCCCTCATTCTCCTCCGGCGAGAAGGTGCAGGTGGCGTAGCATAGCCAGCCGCCGGGCCGCACCATCTGCGCGGCGGAGGCCAGGATATCCCGCTGCCGCAGAGCGCACCCCCGCACGTGCTCCACACTCCAGTCCGCACGCGCCGACTCGCTGCGGCGGAACATCGCCTCGCCGGAGCAAGGAGCGTCCACCAGCACCCGGTCGAAGAAGGCTGGAAAGCGCAGGGCCAGTCGGTCGGGCGTCTCATTGAGGATGACCACCTTCGTCGCCCCCCACCGCTCCAGGTTCTCGGCCAGGGCCTGCACCCGCCGAGGGTGGATGTCGTTGGCCACCAGCAGGCCCTGGTTCCACATCAGGGAGGCGATGTGGGTCGCCTTTCCCCCCGGAGCAGCGCAGAGGTCCAGAACCCGCTCCTCCGGCTGAGGGGCCAGCACCTCGGCCACGGCCATAGCGCTGGGCTCCTGCAGGTAGTACAGTCCCGCCGCATGGTAGGGATGATGGCCCAGCGCGGCATCGGAGGGGATAGTAAACCCTGTGGGGCACCATTCGAGGGAGGACGAGTCAACGAGTAACGAGTCAACGAGGGTCTGAGGCTCCACCTTTAACTCGTTGACTCGTAACCCATCAACCCGTCGCCCTGCATAGCTGGCCACGAAAGCCTCATATTCGTTGCCCAGCAGGTCGGCCATCCGCTGCAGGTACTGTTCCGGCAACCCTGTATCTTGCATTCTGTGACCGCCAGTGAGCCACGAACTCCCGATCAGGCCCTACAGCAAGCCATGTGGGGGGAGCACTTGGACCTGAGGGGGATGCACGTAATCATGGTAGTGCACCACGACGTGGCCCTCCGCGGCGTCGCCCTCGTGGACCAGCACCCGATAGCACCAGGTGCGCGACTCTCCAGCAGGGATGGCCAGGTCCCAGCGGCTGTTCGGATCTCCGGTGAAATCGTGCAGGCCGAAGCAGTTGGCAGTCATGAGGCCATAGTCCCGCACGTGCCAGTGGGTGGGATGGCGGGGATTGGCCGGGTGGTCCATGAGGCATATCCCCCGCCATGCACCCTCCACCGGCCCGGAGTAGTCGCACCAGGGGGCGCGCTTCCCCCAGGTTTCCGCCTCCTGCCGAGCGCCGTAGCCATTTTCGATACGGCCTGCGTTTTTAGCGTTCATGGAGGTCGCCACCCGCACCGAGATCAGCCCCGCCTCCTTGGTGTCGGCCAGCACCACCTCTCCTTCCGAGGCGTGGAGGGTCACCTGCCAGTCGAAGAGGCGGATCTGTGGAGGGGTGTTGTAGAAGCGGACGCACCGGGTCTCGGTGAGCACTCTCTTCCCCTCCGCGTCGGTCCAATCCAGCTCCTGTGCGAAGCCCCCCACGACGGGGCCGCTGTGCCGGCGGGTGAAGCGGCGGTGGACCATGGTGCCGTGGCCCGGCGCCTCAGACCAGTTGTCCACCTCGTTGACATCGCCGTGGGCGGTCCACAGCCCCTTGTGATGGGGATGGTCGTGGGTCTCGCCCGGCACATCGGCCACCATGGGCCAGTTGCGCGTGACGCCTGCACCACCGGAGGCCAGGATGGGGTACAGATAGGGCCGCGCCACCTGCGGGCCGAAATGGTAGCCGGTGAAGGGTTCCCCGCCGATGTGCACCCTCAGCTCGCCCGGTGCCTTCTGTGAGAGCACCACCCCCTCCCCCGCCAAGGCCTGGGCCTCATCGGATGCCACCAGCTCGTAGGATCGCTGGCTGAGCTGCTCCATCTCACCCACCACCCAGGCCAGGCCCACTCGCCCCTTTTCAGCGGACCAGCTCTGCAGCAGCACTGGGCTGCCGGTCCTTTTGTCGCGCAGCCGCAGTTCCTCCAGTGTGAGGCCTTCCGGAAGCTCGACCTCGCACTGCACCGGACACCACAGCCGTTCATGCCAGCCGGATTCGACCACCAGTTCCGCGAGCATCATTCCCTGATCCTTTCCACACAGCGCTTCAGATAGGCCCAACTTTCCCTGGCGATCCGCTCCGGGCCGGGGGAGAAGTCGAAGGGTTCCACCGACAGCCAGCCCTCGTAGCCCACCTCTCGCAGCGCGCGCAGTATGGGTTCGAAATCCACCTCGCCCATGCCCGGCCCCAGCCGATTGGGGTCGTTGAGGTGCACGTGCCGGATGTAGGGTGCCATCTCCCGGATGATCTTCGGGATGGGCTGATCCTCGTAAGACATGGCCCGCACATCCACCATCATCTGGAAGCCGGGATGGTCTACCCGGCGCACCATCTCCGTCGCCGCCGAGGCCGTAGTGATGAAATCGGTCTCCAGCATCGTCAGGGGTTCCAGACAGAAGACCACGCCCCGCGCCTGCGCCCGCTCTCCGCAGCGCCGAAAGATCGCCACCGCCGAATCCATCGCCTCCTCGCGCACCCAGCCGGGCCGGAAGCTTCGCTGCTGGGGCGAGCCGAAGACCAGCACCTGACCGCCCAGGTCGGCGCAGAGGTCAATGAGCGCCAGGAGGTACTGAGCAGTGCGCTCCCGGACCGTCGGGTCGGGATCATTCAACTGCAGCCCCTCGGTGCGGGCCAGCAACCAGTGCAACCCCACCGCCTTCAACCCTGCGGACTCGATGGTGCGGCGGATCGCCTTTCGCTCTGCGGGCTGAACCTGTCGCACGTCGCGGCACAGGGTGAAGGGGGCCAGCTCCAGCCCCTCGTAGCCCACCTCCGCAGCGAAGGCGGCCACCTGCTCCAGTGACCAACCCTCGAACAATTCGTTACAGATAGCATAACGCCAGTTCATCTGTCACCCTAGTACAAATCAGCGAAATTTTCGCTCATTCGCTGATTCGCTCATTTGCCCATTCGCTTTATTCGAGGGCCTTCAGATAGGCCAGGTTGTTGCAGCACTTCTCCCACGTGGATTCCTCAGAGAAGAAGTCCTCGAAGGAGAGCCAGCCATCGTAGCCCACGGCCTTCAGGTCGGCCATGATCTCATGCCAGTTGGCCACCCCTTTGCGCACCGGGGCGTGGTTGCACTGCCAAAGGAGGGTGCCATCCTCCAGGGATTCCACCTGCTCCCACACTGCGTTTTTCACGTGCACGTGATGCAGGTAGGGGCCCAAAAGCTCCAGCCCCATGCGCCAGGCCTCGTACCCCTCGTGCACCATGTTGCCCGGGTCGTAGATCACGCCGATGAGCTGCGGGTCGAACTGAGAGACCAGCCGGTGGGCCAGTCCGGCGGAGGGAATGATGTTGCCCATGTGGATCTCCAGGTTGGCCTCGATAGAGTGCTTCCGGGCCAGTTTCTCCACCTCCCGCAGGTGCTCTGTCGTCTCAGCGAAGAGGCCGTTGTAATCGCGGGTGCGGTCGTAGCGGGGGGCATTCACCCGGATGCGGGGGCAGCCCATGATCTTCGCCGCCTGCATCACCTGCTCCACCTCCTCAGCCTGGCCTGCTTGAAGGTAAGAGGTCAGCGAGCAGATCTCCAGCCCCGCCTCCTCGCTGATGCGCCTGACCTCAGTGGCCAGCTCGACCACCCGCTTGAGATCCACCGTGGCCCTGTTGTAGCCCCAGTAGGAAATGGGAGTCCCCACCGGGATCTCATGGAGCATGGTTTGCACCCGCCACTCCACGCCGTCGTAGCCCAACTGGGCCAGATGGTGGACTGTCTCCTGCAGGTCCCACTCCGGGGTCATGACCGTGAATGCTGCGTATTTCAT
>CAYRNM010000236.1:0-4462 GCA_964425465.1 uncultured Anaerolineae bacterium
CTCGCTTGGATGCTGCCATCCGCTAGGGGTTAAGCGGTTTACCGGAAACTAAAGTCAGATAGCTCGGGGAGAGAGGGGTGAAGGGCTTTAATGATGGCATAAGCAGCCAGGGATATGGCTGCCAGATCCACGCCGGCCTCCAGTACTGCGCCGAAGTCATCTGGGTGAAGAGGATCGGACATGAGAGCTCATCTCCTGATGGCGTCGTAGTCAAATATCTCGCCGATAACAGAATCTGGGCAACGTGGTCTTGTTCAAGTCCGATTGGCTGAGCTACTCCACCTTATACACCCGGTCATTGAGGCGCACTCGCTCGTGGACCTTGAGTCCGATCTCCTGGCCGGGCTGGCCCTTGGTGATGGGCTCGTTCTCCAGTTCCATAGAGCGCACCTCTTGCGTGAAATCGGTGGTGTGGCCCACAATGTGGATGGTATCGCCCTCGCACAGCGTGTCGGTGAGCTTGATGCCTGCCACACCGATGCGGGAGAAGTAGCGGGTCACCTGTCCAATCTCTTTCTCGGCCATGGGTATACCTCCTCTGGCGTAAAACGTAATGCGTGTTGCGTGATTAGAGCCTTGTTGGAGCGATAGTATACATCTGAGTGACCGGAGGGGCAAATCGCCCTTTTGTCCTTTGAGGCGGAGTGTGCTACAATAACGGTGGATCATAGGGGAAGTGTTTCACGTAAAACATAAAGGACAAGGGGCGGATGGTTGAGATCTGCGACTACGAGGGCTCCCGCTATCGGACCGAGTTCTGGGAAGGGCAGGGGCGGGAGTACGAGGATCGGGCGGAGCGCATCGCCCTGCGGAAGCTGCTGCCCCCCCACGGCCGGCGGCTGATCGAGATCGGGGCGGGATATGGCCGGCTGGTCGATCTGTACCAGGACTACGATGAGGTGCTCCTGCTGGACTATGCCCTCTCGCAGCTTCAACAGGCCCGCGAGCGGCTGGGGAATGACTGCGTCCGCTACATCGCCGCGGACCTCTACCACATACCCCTCGTGGACTGCTGCCTGGATACAGCGGTCATGGTGCGGGTCATGCACCATGTGCAGGACCCACCCACGGCGCTGAGCGAGATCGCCCGCATCCTCATCCCCCAGGGGGCCTTCATCCTGGAGTACGCTAACAAACGCAATCTCAAGGCCATCCTGCGCTACCTGCTCCGCCGCCAGGAATGGAACCCCTTCAGCCTTCAGCCGGTGGAGTTTGTGCGCCTCAACTTCGACTTCCACCCCGCCTACATGGAGGCCCGGCTGCGGGAGGCGGGGTTCGACCTGGAAGAAGAGTTGACTGTCTCCACCTTTCGCCTGCCCCTACTTAAGCGGCTTGTCCCTGCCTCTCTCCTGGCCCATCTGGATGGCCTGCTTCAGGGACCCACGGCCGGCCTGAAGTTGGCCCCTAGCCTCTTCCTACAGGCACGCGCTGAGAAGACAGGGCCAGCGGCGCCGGTCGAAGCCCTATTCCGCTGTCCCATCTGCGGAGCCAGCCCGCTGGAGACAACGGCAGCAGCGCTGATCTGCCTCGGCTGCGGGCGGCGATGGGCCATCCAGGATGGAATCTACAACTTCAAGGAGCCGATCACGGCCTAGCGAGAGGAGACCGATCATGCGCCGATCCGCGGGCAATACCATGTGCCCCAGCAGCGCCCCACCCGATGCTCAGGTCATCAGCAACTTCCCCGGAGCCTACCCCAGCGAGGATTGGTGTGCCCACTACTGGACAGTGGATCCCAGAGGAAAGCTGGCCGCGCGGCAGGTGACGGTGCAGTTGCCCCAGGGCTACAGCCAGGTCTGCCCCGAGGTGGAGATTGGACAGCGGGGTTGCGTTTGCAACGTGCGCCGTTGGGGGCTGAACTGCTATTCCTCCCTGCTGGAGGAGATCGGCTTCGACCCCTGGCCACTGCTGCCCCTCGTCACGGGCTATGCTGACCCCGGTGCAGCGCTGATGCACATTATGATCGAGGTCACCCGCTTCGACCTGCCGGGCCACTTCATCATTGCCAGCGAACAGCACCCCCTGCTCCTCTTCGACCCCACCGGCACGCTCAAGGGCTCCTATACCCACTGGCAGACCTACCTCGGCACGCTGGCCTGGATGGCCTCCGAAGGGCGGGTGAACAGCCAGTTTGAGCTCCTGCGCACCACCCACCCTCGGCTCTACCGACAATCAATGGCTTATCTGCGCCAAGCGCTGTGGGAGAGGGCAACCCAAGAAAGGGAGGATTAGCTTTGGCCGGGGAGGATATGGACCGGGGGGGACTGAATGAGAAGATGGCTGAAGTGCGGGAACTGACCGACGCCAAGGGGTTCGGCTCCGGTGAGGATCGCATCTGGGAGATGCTGGCTCTGATCCACTCCGAGATCTCCGAGGCCACAGACAAGTACAAGAAGGGGGAGCCCTATGAAGCGGTGGGCGAGGAGTTGATAGACGCCATTATCCGCATCCTGCACCTGTGCTCGACGCTGGGCGTGGACTCGGAGGCGCTCTACCAGCGCAAGATGGCCCTCAACTGGGGGCGTCCCTACAGATACAACACCGCACGCGGCGGATAATCGTCAGTACGCCCCAATCTCCCGTAGCCGATCATCGTCCAGCCCCAGGTGATGTGCCACTTCGTGTCGGAGGACGCGATGGATCGTGGCGCTTACCTGCTCCATCGTGCGGCAGCGTATCTCGATCGGGCGTTGATAGAGAGTGATCTTGTCCGGCAGGACCAGGCCGTAGTTGTGGGTGCGCTTCGTCTGTGGAATGCCGTGATAAAAGCCCAGGAGTTCGGCCGGACTGCGCACCCTGGCCAGCCGCATCGTCTCCGGGTCTGGCCAGTCCTCGACGACCACCTCGACATTGTCCAGTTTCTCCCGGAAGAACTCAGGAAGCGTATCTAGTGCTTCGGCCACGAGGCGCTCAAAGACAGCCCGTTTCATTTCCCCTTTTGGCCTCCTGCTCCCTTTTGAGTCCGCCGCACCCGCAACCGGAGGCCTTCCACACCCACCACCTCCACCCATTCCCCCGCAGGGATCGAGCCCTCCTCAGCCACCGCTTGCCAGCGCTCCCCCCGCACCAGCACCATTCCCTCCGGCTCCAGTGTGACCCGTACTTCACCTACCAGCCCCACCATTCCCTCCCGGCCTGTGGTGGCTGGGCGGCGGTGAGCCTTCACCACGTTGGCTACGGCGAAGGCGAAGAAAGCGCCCGTAGCTCCGGCGATGGTTATCACCAAATGTGGAAAGACATGGTAGTAGGGCTGGTTGAAAAGCACCATGGCCCCCAGGGCTAGGATCGCGATGCCACCCAGGGTGAGTGCGCCATGGGTAGGAGCCTTGATGTCCAGCAGGAAGAGGACAAAGGCCAGGCCGATGAGCACCAGGCCCATGGTGTTCACCGGCAGCACCCCCAGCGCATAGGCGGCCAGGGCCAGGCAGATGGTGCCCACAACGCCGGCCACGTACCCGCCGGGGCTGGAAAGCTCGAACAGCAGGGCGTTGAGCCCCAGCGTCAGCAGGATGAAGGCGATATTGGGGTCAATCACGATGTGCAGCAGCCGCTCCAGAGGGGTCATGGGCAGGGGGATGATCCGTGCCTGAGCGGTGTGCAGCCTGACCGAGCGGCCCGCCAGGGGCACGGTGAGCCCATCCAATTGCTGGAGCAGGTCCTCTTCGCTCTCTGCAACGGCGTCAATGAGGCCCATCTCCAGCGCCTCCTGTTCGCCGATGGCCAGGCTCTCCCGCACCGCCCGCTCGGCCCAATCCATCGCCTCCGGCCCCCGGCGACGGGCGTAGTTCTTCACCTGGGCCACCAGCGCGTTGACCTGCTTCTCCATCATCTCCTTCGGAACCTCCTGGCTGGAGAGGGCCACCGGATGGGCAGCCCCCAGCGTGGTCTTGGGGGCCATGCCCACCGCCTGAGCGGCCAGGGCAATGAAGGTGCCAGCGGACATGGCCATCCCACCTCTCGGAGCGACGTAGACAATGACCGGCAGGGGTGCGTTCTCCAACTGTCCCATGATGCGCAGCGTGGCGTTCAAATCACCGCCCGGTGTGTTAAGCACCAGGAGGAGTGCCTCCGCTCCATCCCGTTGGGCAATCGTCAGCCCTCGCTCCAGGTAATCAGCCACAATAGCCGAGATGGTGCCCTCGATCCTCAACCGGTCCACATGGGCGGGAGCCTGAGTTCGTGCACTCCCCGTGACCAGCAAAAGCACAAGCGCTGAAAGCACAAGCGCAATAACCACCGCCCTCACTTCTTTCCCTCTCTTTCCCCTTTCTCCCTCCTCTTTTTCCCCTTTCGTGTTATTCTCCCACCTTCTTCTGCAGTACCACCGCCTCCTGTCCCGCTGGCCGGAAGTCGAACCAGCCGTAGAGCCGCTGGGCCCTGTAATTGTCCCTCTGGGTGTTGAGCACGATATTTCGCACCTGCTGCTCCTGGAAGAAACGAATGGCTTCGGCTACCAGCCGAG
>CAYRNM010000237.1:0-2978 GCA_964425465.1 uncultured Anaerolineae bacterium
GAAGTCCCCATGGTATGCCCAGTTGACCGGCTCACCGGGCCGGGGCGTTGGGGTAGGGAGGGGGGTAAAAGTGAGAGTGGGCGTCGGGGTTGAGAGGGGAGTGAAAGTGGGAGTGGACGTCGGTGTGGGCTCGGCCACGAGGATGGAGGTCTCGCGCTGATTGTTGGCCTCATTCTCCTCGGGTATGGCTTCTCTCCAATCGGCCCATACAGCGAGGGCGCTATAACCCACCTCGGCCAAAGTCACGGTATAGGAGATGATGGTTGATTGGCCGGCATCAAGGGCAGAGGCTGGCATCTCCTGGTCAGGGGGGCCCACAGAGGCGCGGCGGACATACAGGCCCACCCAGCAGGTGGCCGCCGTCCCCACCAAGCCCTGGTTCTTGACCTCCACGCGCACGGTGCCGGGCCGGTCTTTGACCAGAGGGGAGGGATCGGTGGTGATGCTCACGACGACCAGGTCGGGCAGGGGTGTGGGGGTGACAGTGGGTGTATGGGTCGGGGTACTCGTCAGCGTAGGGGTAGCAGTGGGGGTCTGGTCGTCCAAGAGATGTGGGAAGGCTGAGGCCCTGGCCGCCGCGCTCAGCCCGTTGACCAGCACCAAAACTACGGCTATCACCAGATAGCATCGTCCCGCCATAGACAGACCCTTACCCGAACTATCCCACTCTTATCAGCCGCTCAGCATTCCTGTGGTACACCTTCTCCAGCACCTCATCCGGCAAATAGACCCCATAGATCCGCCAGCGGCCCTGGTCTGGAATCTCTCCCAGTGAGTAGCTGAAATACTCATCTCGTGTCTCCAGAAAGCGGAAGTAGATGCGGTACCACTCCGGCGTGGGCGACACATCCGTACCGAAGAGGATGCGGTCCTGATAGGTGATGAACCATTCCCGCGCTGAATAGGGTGCTCGGCCCAGCTCGGCGATGCGAGCCGAGATGTCGGTGTACAGGTTGGGGTGCTCATCCATCATCCGGGACACGAAGCCCAGGTTTTCGGGGTAGCAGCCCACATGAGCAGTGATGAAGGTAGTGCCCCGATGGCGGCCAATGAGGTTGTAGAGGCACCCGATCAGGGCCTCGAACTTGGGGAACTCCGGGCCGTAGAAGTGCCAGTCGGGGTGGCGGTGCAGCTCATCCCAGCGCTCATTGAAGCGGTCCAGGGGGGTGAAGAAGGCCACCGGGTCGGCGACGTGGATCAGCACTGGCACGCCTAATTCGCCGGCCTTATCCCAGATGGGGGCCAGCCGCTCGTCATCGGGCATCACCAGCTTCCCATCGGTGTCCCTCACCTGCAGCCCCAACTGTTTGAAGACCTTCAGCCCCTTGGCCCCGGCCTCCACATCGCGGGTCAGTTGCTCCGCCACCCTCTCCGCCCATCCTGGCTGGCCCACCCCCTCCCAGCCCACATTGCAGAAAGTGGCGAAGCGGCCGGGGTAGGCGTTATCGAGTGTGTCCAGGCACCGCTGTAGCCGCTCGCCCGTCCCCCCGCTGAGGTTGACGATGGTTCGCACATTGACCTGGTCCATCCCCGCCACGACCTCATCCCAATGGATCCCCTGCGCCCTTTCATGCCACACAGGCAGGTGGTTGTGAGCATCCACGACGGGGAACCTGGCCCGCTGGACAGGGTGCTCAGGCACCACGAGTTGGGAGATGGGCTTGAAGTCGTCAATGAGCAGTACATCGCGCATGATGGGGCTCCTTCAGCTATGCTAAACGAGGGTAGATCTTCTCCGCGTTCTGGTGGTAGACTTTCTCCAGCACCTCGTCGGGCAGGCCCACCCCGTAGATGTTCCAGCGGCCCTGGCGGGGCGGCTGCTCCGGCCCGTGGGGGAAGTATTCGTCGAAGGTCTCCAGAAAGCGGAAGTAGATCTCGTACCAAGGGCCCAGCGGCGGGCGGTCGGTACCGAAGACGATCCGATCCTGGTACTTGATGAGCCATTCGCGAGCCGTGTAGGGCTGGCGGCCCAGCTCAGCGATGCGCTCCGAGATGTCCACGTAAAAGTTGGGATGGGCGTCGAGCAGCTCCCCCACCCATTGCAGGTTCTCGGCGTAGCTGGCCACGTGCGCGCTCTGGAAGGTGACCTCCGAATGCTTGGCCAGCAGATGGGCCTGCTGCTCCATCAATTCCATGAAGGTCGGGTACTGGGGATGGTAGAAGCTCCAGTCGGGGTGTTGGTGAAGCTCATCCCAGCGCTCGTTGAAGCGGTCCAGGGGGGTGGAGAAAGCCACCGGGTCGGCGATGTGGAAGAGCACCGGCACGCCGAGTTCCCCAGCCCTGGCCCACAGGGAATCGAGCCGCTCATCGTCCATGCGCAGCAGGTCACCCCTTTCGTCTCGGACCCGCAGCCCCAAGGACTTGAAGATCTTCATCCCGTCGGCGCCGGCAGCGATGGCCTCTTCCAGTTGGCGGGGCAGTTCCTCCTCCCAGCCGGGACGAGCGCAGGTGGCCCAGTCAGGGGTCATGAGCACGGCGAAGCGGTCGGGATAGGGCTCCTTGTAGCGCTCCAGATTTCGCTGGAGCTGATCGCCGATGCCGCCATCCAGGTTCACTATCGCCTTGATATTGCACCGATCCATCCGTTCGATCAGCGCTCCCACATCCTCCACGGCCCAGCGCCCACCCCATTGGCCCAGGTGGACATGGGCGTCAATGGCGGGGAACTTGGCCCGTTCGACGCGGTGCTCGGGCACCACCAACCGGGATTGAGGCAGATAATCTTCGACCAACAGCACATCTCGCATGCAGGAGCCTCCTTTGCGAATGGGGTAACAGACTGTCAATCCTATCATACCACAGCTTGCAGAAATGTCAACATGGGGAAAAGGGAAAGGCAGCATCCCAGCAGGGATACCGCCTTTGAACTGGCTATTGATCTGTTACCTACGGGACCACAAGCGATTCGCTGATCTCCTCACTGGCAGCGCTGTCGTAGATCCAGCCCGCCTTGGATACATCCGTCACCGTCGAGGTAT
>CAYRNM010000237.1:3078-4456 GCA_964425465.1 uncultured Anaerolineae bacterium
GGCAGAGCGAGATAGTCCATCTCGGTCCACTCTCCCTGGGGAGGGAATAGCCGGGCCACCTCCACTGTCCGTCGAGGTTGCGCTTTCACCCTCTTGCTCACAGTCGACTTCGACATCCTTCACCTCCACGCCGCCTTGGGGTTGGGCCGGAGCAGAGACTCCGGCCCAATCTTCTTACCGCAGGGGCAGTTCCACCCACTGACCCGTCTCGTAGGAGCGGTCCAGGGCCACGATGATCTCCAGGGCCTTGTAGCCCTCCTCGCCAGGGATGGGACAGGGCTTGCGGCCCAGGATGGCGTCCACGAAGTCCTGAACCACGCCCAGGAACCACTGGCCCTCCACGTTGGTCTGCATGGGCGGCACATCGAAGGTGATCTTGCCTCCCAACTCGGCGCTGTAGACCACCAGGGGATTGCCTGGCTCGACGCTGATGCGCAGCGTGCCCTTCTCGCAGAAGGCGGTGAAGGAGTTATCCTCCGTGCCCTTGGTGGTCCAACTGGTACACAGTGTGCCCATGGTGCCATCGGTGAACTCCAGGATCGCCACCGAGTTGTCTTCTACATCGGTGTTCTGCTTCTCCAGGGTGGCCTTGAAGCCGCACACCCGCTTCACCTCCTTGCCGGTCAGGAAGCGGATGAGGTCCGCCTTGTGCACACCCAGGTCAGCCAGGGGGCCGAAGCCGGAGTACTTCTTCTGGAAGAACCACTGGGCAGTGGGGCTCCAGTTCTCTGGCCCGGAATGGCCGAAGGTGGTCTGGATGTGGTACATCTTCCCCAGGATGCCGCTCTCGATGACCTCCTTAGCCTTCTGATGGACTGGGCTGTAGCGCTGCGACTGGTCAATCATGAGCAGCGCGCCGCCCTCCTGGCCCGCGTCAATCATCGCCTGCGCGTCCTCCAGATGGGTAGCCATGGGCTTCTCGCACAGCACGTGCACCCCCGCCTTTAGGGCCTTGATGCTCAGCGGCGCGTGCAGGAAATTGCGCTCACACACGCTGATGGCCTGTACCCCGCTGGCGAGGAACGCGTCGAAGTCATCGTGGAACTTGACCCCCTTGGGCTCGTACTCCTTGATGACATCGGGGATGAAGCTCAGGTCACCGTTGTAGATGGCGATCAACTCGCAATCAGGGGATTCCTCCCACTCGTGGATGTGGAGCACCTTAGCGATCTGCCCTGCTCCTGCCACTCCTACTTTGAGTTTCTCTGTCATGGCTCCCGTCCTTTCTCGATAAAGTGGCTAGGCCCAATAGGCCACGCCGGCCTTCTCTTTGATGATCAGGCCCTGCAGGAACCGAACCGCCTTCTCAAACCCCTCATGGCCCGACATCAGGCTGTCCTCATGCTCGATGGACAACGCCCCATCGTACCCCACTAGC
>CAYRNM010000238.1:0-4445 GCA_964425465.1 uncultured Anaerolineae bacterium
GGTGCAGGGTATCGCCTTTGGTGTCGGTATCCCTCTGGGAGCCACCGCTGGCCTGCGGGGCGGACGAACAGACTTCTTAATCATGCGGCTGGTGGATGTGGCCACCGCCCTGCCGGGGATGTTGTTCGCCATTTTCATCATGGCTGTCCTGGGAACGGGGTTCTTTAACGTGGTGTTGGCCCTGAGCGTGACCGGTTGGGTGCTGGTCTGCCGCCTGGTGCGGGGCCAGTTCCTCTCCATCCGAGAGAAGGACTTCATCACTGCGGCCCGTTGCGTCGGCGTCGGCGGAGCGCGCATTATCCTTCGCCATATGTTGCCTAACGCCCTGGCTCCCCTGGTGGTCGCCCTGGCGCTGGGCATCCCCGGCGCGATGTTCGGCGAGGCAGCCCTCAGCTACCTGGGGATGGGCATCAACGATCCCATCCCCAGTTGGGGCAAGATGGTCTCGGCCAGCCTGGGCTACGTGCAGGTCTATCCCCATCTCGCTCTGTTCCCCACGCTGATGATCGCTGCGGCCATGCTCAGTTTCACCTTTGTGGGGGATGGCCTGCGCGATGCGCTGGACCCGCAGATGGTCATTGACTGAGTTGGATTTGGAGCGGAAAGGAGGTGGGTCGGGATATACAAGGCTGGAACTCGTGAAGCTCATTACATCAAAGGAGGGAATCTAAATGGGAGAAAGAATCACACCCTTTGTCTGGGACGCCAAGATGACCCGTCGGGCGATGTTGAAGCTGATGGGGGCGGGCCTGAGCTCAGCGGCAGCAGCGGCGGTGCTGGCGGCCTGCCGTGCTGCTGCGCCGACGACGCCGGCTCCTACCCCGACGAAACTGCCCATGCCGCCCACCTACACACCCTTCGCCAAGATGGTAACGACGCTGGGGCGTGAGCTGCCCCCGGACGCTGCGCCGCCGGAGAAGCAGGTGTTCCGCATGTTCACCGCAACCGGCACCACTGTTGACTTCTTCGTCAGTGTCTACAAACGGCCGTCCCCTAACTGCATGCTCCAGATGGGGCTGGTCTACATGGACAAGAACTTCAAGCTCCAGCCCCAGGCGGCCGAGAGCTGGGAGGTGTCCCCCGATGGCCTCACCTGGACCTTCCACCTGCGCAAGGGGATCAAGTGGGACAAATACGACACCGATCTCACTGCCGACGACTTCGTCTTCCTCTACCAGTACGGGGCGGACCCCAAGCACGGCTGGGACTTCACCTGGTACTTCAGCGGCGTGATCAAGAACTGGGATCCGTGCGTGGCCGGCGAGTTGCCGCTGGAGGAGCTAGGGGTCAAGAAGGGCGCCGACGACTATACCCTGCTCATCACCACCGAAAAGCCCTGTCCCTACTGGCCGGGCATGACGCTCTTCTCCGACCCGCTGTGCAAGAGGGCGGTGGAGGAGTCCGGGGAGTACTACAACAATGACCCGGCTACTTCAGTGACCTGCAGCCCCTGGAAGCTGCAGGAGTGGACCAAGGACAAGCGGCTGGTCTACGTCCAGAACCCCAAGTACACCGGGCCGGAGATCCGCAAGCCCTGGCTGGAGAAGATCGAGTCCTACATCATTGACACTGGTGCGGTGGATCAGGTGGCAGCCTACCAGAAAGGCGAGGTGGACTATCTGGATGTCTCACTCCAGGCCGGTGCTTACGAGATGATCGAGAAGGACCCGGCGCTGATGAAGCAGTTCTGCGTTGGCTTCGGCGACTTCCGCACCCACTACCTGGGCTTCAATTGCTACGAGCCCCCCTTCGACAACCTGAAGGTGCGCCAGGCCTTCAGCCACTCCGTTGATCGGGAAAAGCTGGTGGAGAGTGTCATCAGGCGGCGGGGCTGGCCGGCCTACGCCTTCCTGATGCCGGGTTTCCCTGGGTCCAACGAGGAGGCGCTCAAGGACATTCAGAAGTACGATACGGAACTGGCCAAGAAGCTGATGGAGGAGGCGGGCTATCCCGGCGGCGAGGGTTTCCCCAAGCTGGAGCTGTGGCTGCGCAACGAGGACCCCTTCGTCGTGTCCATCGCCGAGGCGGTGGCAGCCATGCTGGAGACCAATCTGGGCATTGACATCGAGATCTCCAACAAAGAGATGAAGCTCTTCATGGACACTCTTAATGCCCACAAGCTCCAGTTCTACATGGTCTCCTACGGCATGGACTACTTCGACCCCTCCAACATGATGGGCGGTCTGTTCCACTCCCGAAGCCGACACGCCTGGAAGAACGAGGAGTTCGACCGGCTGGCCGACGAGGCTGGGCCCCTGGTTGGCGACCCCGACCGGCGGCTGGAGATGTACCATAAGCAGGAGCAGATCCTGCTGGAGGATGTGGGCATCATCCCCCTCTGGCATGTCACGCCCGGTTACCTGCACAAGCCCTACATCAAGGGGCCTTCGCTGGAACCGGACGACGTCGGCGTGGGCTGTGCCCACTGGCCGCACATGGAGATGAAGAGCGACTACTTCGCTAACCTGTACATCACCAAGGAGGTGGGATAGCTCCCCCGGCTCCCTGAATCGGCCCAGGACAACACAGCCCCGATCCGGATAATGCCGGATCGGGGCTCTTTTCGTGACCTGATGGCTCCTCTCAGATCACGCCCAGTTCCCTCCCCACCTTGCCAAAGGCCTCCAGGCCGAGCTCCAGATCCTCGTGTCTGTGAGCTGCCGAGATCATGACCCGGATGCGGGCCCTCCCCTGGGGCACAGTGGGATAGCCGATGGCCGTGGCGAAGACCCCCTCCTCAAAGAGCTGCCGGGAGAACTGCTGAGCCAGCGGTGCTTCCCCTAACATGATAGGGGTGATGGGTGTCTGGCTCTGACCGGTATCAAAGCCCAAGGCCGCCATCTCGGCCTTAAAGAAGCGGGTGTTATCCCACAGCCGGTCCACCAGCTCGGTGGATTCCTCCAATAGATCCACGGCCGCGATGCAAGCCGCAGTGTCAGCCGGGGTGACGGCGCTGGAGAAGAGGAAGAGCCGTCCCCGTTGGGCCAGCCACTCGCAGATCACCTTCTTGCCCGCCACATAGCCTCCGACGACGCCGAAAGCCTTTGACAAGGTGCCTATCTCCACGTCCACTCGGCCGTGCAACCCGAAGTGATCCACGATCCCCCGCCCGCCGCGGCCCAGCACCCCCTCGCCGTGGGCATCGTCCACCATGGTCATCAGCCCCTCCCTCTCGGCAATCTCCACCAGCCTGTCCAGAGGGGCGATGTCGCCATCCATGGAGAACACGCCGTCGGTGATCACGATCCCCCGGCGGTACTTGTCCTGCCAGCCGCGTGCTGCCTCCGCCAGGCTATCGGGGTCGCAATGCTCGTAGACGACAATCTCGGCCCGGGACAGCCGGCAGCCATCAATGATGGAGGCATGGTTGAGCCGGTCGGAGAAGATCACATCCTCCCGCCCCACCAGCGCTGGCACGACGGCCAGGTTGGCGTTAAACCCCGATTGGAAAGAGATGGCGGCCTCCGCGCCCTTGAACTCCGCCAGCCTTCGCTCCAGTTCCCGGTGCAGGATGATCGTCCCAGCGATGGTGCGCACCGCTGCCGGCCCCACACCGAACTCCTCAATGGCTCGCTGCGCTGCGGCCTTCAGCCGGGGATGATTGGCTAGCCCCAGGTAGTTGTTGGAACAGAAGTTCAGCACTTGCCGGCCATCTACCACCAGCCAGGCCCCCTGGGGAGACTCGATGGTGCGAATGGTGGTGTATAGCCCTTGCTGCCGCAAGGTGGCTATCTCCTGGCTGATCCAGCTCAGTTTGTCCTCGCTCATGATCTGCCTCCTATCAGGCAATCGTTACCAGCCACGAAGAGAACGACCTTGCCACATGTCTTCGGCCGGGACGTCATCAGCCGGAATCCCTCCCGAAACTCCCTCCAGAGCAGCCGGTGGGTAATCACCGGCGAGATGTCCAGCCGGCCCGAGGCCAGCAGCCGTCCCATTTGATACCAGGTCTCGAAGAGCTTCCGGCCGTTGATGCCGTAGACTGTCACCCCCTTGAAGACGAGGGCGTTGGCGTAATCGAACTCGAAGGGGCGAGAGGGGATGCCAAAGGCTACGAACTCACCACCCTTGCGTACCACAGCGAACCCGTCAGCGATGGCCTCCGGCGTGCCCGCCATGTCCAGCACCACATCCACCCCCAGCCCGCCCGTCTCCTCGAGGATGATCTGTCGGGCGTTCACCCGTTGGCTGTCCAAGCAGCGATCGGCTCCCATCTGGCGGGCGATGTTCAACCGCGCTTCGTGATGTCCGACGGCGTAAATGGGCCCGGCCCCTGCGGCACGGGCCACTCCTACGGCAAAGAGCCCCGTTGGGCCCAACCCGAAGATGGCCAGGCTTTTGCCAGCAGGATTGGCTGTCAGCGTGGCGTACACGGCATTGCCCAGGGGGTCCTGGACCGAGGCAAACTCCGGAGGCAACGCTGGAGGGTTGTGGACCAGAGCTAC
>CAYRNM010000239.1:0-4373 GCA_964425465.1 uncultured Anaerolineae bacterium
CCACTCCGATGACGCAGATGTATTTCATGGTGGTCCTTTCCATGTCCTCACCCTTCCCTCTTGCCCCCTCCCTCTCCCCATCTTGGCAGAGGGAGGGAGTTGGGGGTGGGTGAGGGGTACTCTACGCCCTCCAGAAGAACAGCCGCCCCCGCAGGCGAAGCGTCGGCCCTTTGGGATCGGGCGGAAGCCGCCAGAAGAGAAGGGCTCCCGCCAGCCGCACCGCCGCGGCTAGGAAGAAGACGTTGCGGATACCCAGCAGGCCCATTAGCCGCACCCCGGCCAGCGGCGCAATGAAAGCCGCGGTGTTAACGAGGATGGCGTAGACCCCAATGGCCATGGGCCGGCGGTCGGCGGGGCAGACCCGCAGGAGGATGTTGTAGTGGGTCAGGTTCACCCCCGGGCCGAAGATGCCCAGCCAGGCTACGACGAAAAGCTGCGGCGTCAGGGTCTGGAAGAGGCCGGTCCCCAGAGGCAGGAACACTGTCAGCGGGACGCACAGCACCAGCACTGCCCAGTCGCCCCAGCGCTCCACCAGCCGGGGCCAGAAGCGGTAGGCCAAGATGGGTATCAGGCTGGAGATGGTAGTGCGCAGCCCGATCCAGCCGTCGGTAGCCTGAAGATGCCTCACAAAATAGATATTGTACAGCGGCGAGGGAAGCGACATGGCAAAATCGTAGACGAAGGTGGCCACCACCAGCGCGCTGAAGCCGGGATTGCCCACGAACAACCCTTGAATCTCCTGCCGGTGAAAACCTCCTTTCCCCTTGCTGACGGGATCGGCAGGGGGAGCCTGTATCCGAGACACATGGTAGGTGCTCACCATCCCCCCCGCGAAGGCCAACAGGAAGATGGCCTGATAGTTCCAGGGGAAAGGCACCCAGTCCAGCCACTTGCCGCCCAGCAGCACCACCACCACGGCCATGATACTGGCCAGGAAGCTGCGCACGCTGACCACGGTGGCCCGATCCCGGTCTGGGACCACATCGGCGAAGAGGGAATCCCAGCCCGCGTTGGCCACGATGGCCGGGAGGCCCATCAGGATCACCAGGGCCACGAAGATCGTAGCCTCGTGGCTCAAGCGCAGGAAGGGCAACAGGGCCAGCACCAGGTAGAGGGCTCGGGTGGCCAGCAGGCTGCGGGCGATCAGCCGCACCCGATCCCCTGTGCACTCCACCCATTGGGCCGCCGGCAGGCGCAGGAGGATGACGATGAGGGAGGGGAGGGAGGAGAGCAGGCCGATAAGGGTATCTGAAGCGCCCAGCCGGATGGCGTAGACACTGGTGAAGGTGCTCGCCGCCCCGGTTAGCCCGATCCACAGGATGTCCTGGTACAGGTGCCAGATGTTTCGCTCTGGCTGATGGCGCGGATCGGGGCCGCGCAGCAGCAGGTGCAGCCGTCCGCCGATCCGCCGACGAAGGTATTCAAGCTGGCTCCGGCTGATCACCCTCACCTCTCAGTCAGGCGACGCCTTTACAATCTGCGCATCGTAGCTCATCGTGATCTGCTCCCCCGGCTTCACCACCAGAAAATCCTCACCCCACTCGCCATCCATCAGCTTGCGGATAAGAATGGGGTCGCCCAGCAGCTTCTCGAAGGTCCAGCCTCGGCGCTCCGCCTCCTCGCGTGCCTGCCGCTCCGTCCCATCCGATGGTCCCACACCCATCTCGATGAAAGCGGCCCGGGAGTAGTGCTGCCGCCAGGCCCCCATGGCTTCCATCAAGTAGTCAGCGTTATCTTTACCGAACTTCTCGACGTATTCCTGATAGGTCTTCTGGATGTTGGCCTCTGAACCAGCACCCAGGGGGATCACCGAGCCCTGGCCTGTACTGCGCTCCACGTAGTCAGCGGTGTAGTAGTAGGTGCCGGGGTGGGCGAAGAACTCCGCCTCATAGCGCGCTCGCGAGCCCAGATAGAGGGTGATGCAGTCGTGGGCACGGGGCAAGACCAGGGGCACCCTGCGGGCCACGAGGTCGGCGGTGGAGTTGCTGCACAGCCCGTAGCCCAGGAGCAGGGCATCGTAGCGCTCAACGGCTCCATCAATGCGGGCTTGAAGCTCGCGGCGCAGTATCTCCGGCGTATCGTGCAGTCCCTTCTCCAGCAGTTGAATGTCCACGATGTGCGGTGAGTGGGCAGCGCACAGGTAGGCCTCGCGGGCCAGGACTTCACAGGCGATCAACAGGTAGCGCATTCAACTCCCCTCTTGCTCCATGTACTCCAGTATCGCTCGACCATACTCGTCGAAATCGAGCAGTCCCTCCGTGGCAGCACGATATAAGCGCCGATAATCAATGTCCCAGTACCGATGTACCAGGATGTTCCGCAGTCCAGCCATCCTCGCCAGCCGATCGGCCAAATGGGGCGGGATGACCCCATTCTCGCGCAGCACCCGCGCCACATCCCGGTACTCCTCGGGCAGGCCGAAGCCCTTGACAGCGATGATGTGCCGCCCCAGGTCCAGGGCCGCTTCGATGGCCAGGCGCAGGAAGTGCTCCACCAGCGCCCGCGCCTGCCAGCTCTCCTCGGACAGGAAAACCTCCACATCCTTCGGCGCAACGGCGCGAAGGCGCATCACCGCTTCATCCATGCGCCCCAACAGAAGATGCACCCGCCTGGGGTCGAGAGAGCGATCTGCCACCGACATCCCCTCCTTCACCCGCCGACGCAGATGTCGCCAATGCTCCTGACGCCAGCACCGGGCGTCGTGATAGCGGCCCATCACCTGCTCTGTGTAGGCGATTCGTTCCTCCTCATCGGCAACCCAGATGGGGATCCCCTCCCGGAGCACGGCGAACTGGAAGGAGGGCAGGGCCTCGTTCAGCATCATCACATCCACATTGTCCGCGTCCAGCGTCCGGCACAGCGCTTCGTAGATGCTGCTGTAGGTGTGGAGCCAGTGGTAACCCTCCGGGTCGGGTAGGACGGCGATGTCTACATCGCTTAAAGGTCCAGCGCTATCGGCCAGGGCGGAGCCAAAGAGGTAGGCCAGCCGAACATGGTGCTGCTCCAGCACCTGCCGGATGCTGGGCAGCGCATCCAGCACCTCCTGGCGACGAAATACCTTGGGCTGAGAACAGAGATCCACCTTCATCGGATCACCGATACCCTTGGAGCGAATGAATCGCCCGCCCCTCCGCTGCCAGCGCCGCCTCAGCCAGCGCCTCGCTCACCGTAGGATGGGGGTGGATGGTGGCCGCAAACTCCTCCAGGGTAGCCTCCAGGGTGATAGCCATTGCTCCTTCCACAATCAGCTCGCTGACGTGAGGGCCCATGGCGTGTACCCCCAACACCTGGCCAACCTCTCCCTCGACCACGACCTTAACGAACCCCTCCGTCTCACCGTCGGCCAGCGCCTTACCATTGCCAATCAGAGGGAAAGTACCGACCCGCACCTCACGCCCCTGCTCCCGCGCCTCCTCCTCGCTTAACCCCACACTGGCCACTTCGGGCGAGGAGAACACGCAGGCCGGCACGGCATGGTAGCGCATCCGGCTGGTTTGGCCGCAGACATTCTCCGCGGCGACGATCCCCTCGTGGGAGGCGACGTGAGCGAGCTGCCACTTCCCCTGCGCCACATCGCCGATGGCGTAGATGGTGGGCACATAGGTGCGCATCCGCTCATTCACCGCAATGCCTGAGGTATCGTAGCGCACCCGCGCCGCATCCAGCCCCAGCTCCTCCACGTTGGGCCGTCGCCCCACCGCGCACAACACCTTTTCGGAGAGAAGCTGCCTCTCCTCTCTCTCCATGACTATTGTGACCTGTAACCCACCATTCGCTGCCCTGATGCCTGTCACCCGCGCCCCGGTCAGTATCTCCACTTCCCGCCGCTCCAGGCTTCGCTGCAGCCCCTGGCCCAGGGAGTGATCCAATGTGGGAAGCAATCGGGGCAGCATTTCGATCAACGTGACCTGCACTCCGGCGCCGGCAAAAAGGGTGGCGAACTCCACACCGATGGCCCCCCCGCCGATGATGCAGATGCTCTCCGGGAGCTCCTCCAGCTCCAGAGCCTGCTGGCTATCGAGCACGCCGGGAAGATCGAGGCCGGGGATGGGCGGGCGCGCCGGGGAGGAGCCGGTGGCGATGATGAAATGGCGGGCTTCGATCCGATCCCCGCCCCGCACTACAATTGCGTCGGGGGAGACAAAACGCGCTTCGCCTCGGATGACCTCCACCCCCGCGCGCTTCAGCAGTCGCTCCACACCTCCTGCCAGCCTTCTAACCACTTTCCTCTTGCGCTCTTGGGCTGCCCTCCAATCGAGCTTCACCTCGGAGGCCGTGACGCCAAACTTTTCCCCCTCACAGGCCAGCCGGTACACCTCCACACTGCGCAGCAGTGCCTTGGAGGGGATGCACCCCTGGTTGAGGCACACCCC
>CAYRNM010000240.1:0-4368 GCA_964425465.1 uncultured Anaerolineae bacterium
CTCTCCCATTAACGGTCGACCTGTCTTGTGGCCAGGCACAGGCAACACTCTAATCATCAGCCCCTCCTGGACTCTCCCTGACTGACCAAACGCACGAAGAGCTCCTCCGGAGTAGAGGTGCGCCTGTTGATGCGGAGCAGGCGATCCCCCCCTTCATGAACACGAGCTACCAGGTGGACAAGCGTCTCCTGATCCCCGGAGGGCAGGGTTACGAGGGAGTTCTTTCCATCGAAATCAATGGACCCAGCAGGAAAATCCAGCAGTGCCTCCTGGAGATGAGAATGAAGTCTACCGCCCACCTGGATCTCAATTCTTTCCTCGGGAAAGATCCTCAGCAGCCGATCCACCGAATCGAGGGCCACCAACTCCCCCCCGGTTCATGATGGCGATCCCGTCGCACACCTTCTGGGCGATGGGCAGCTGGTGGGTGGTCAACACGATGGTCTTGCCCTCCTGTCCCGTAGGGGGCTTCTGCGCCAGCCCTCTGATCTGTTCCCGGAGGAGGCGGGAGGTCTCCACATGCAAGTCCAGGGTGGGCTCATTGAGGAGCAGGATCTCAGGGTCGGCCACCAGGGAGGCGGCGAGGGCCAGCTTCTGCTGCATCCCTTGGGAGAACTGCTGAACCAGGTCCTCCTGCCGCCCGAGAAGGTCGAAATGGGCCAGCAGGAAGTCAACTCGCTTCTCTAGCCTGCGGCCACATTTATTTGACAGCTCCGAAGTAGCGCACGCGAAAGCGTGCGCTCAAGTTCCAGTATATGTTGCGCGCCCCCTCCAGGACCACCCCAAGCGAGCGGAGGACCTGGCTGCGCTCCTCGACGGTGGTGGTCCCCTGTCTCTCCGACAGGACAGGTTGCCAGCCCCGTTGGGGCCCAACAGAGCGAAGCTCACCCTCCTCCTGACCGTGAGCTGAAATCTCTGACTGCCTGCACCCCTCCTCCTGGGCGGGCAGAACTTCAGGGAACAGACTCTGGAACGAGCTATGAAAGGCGCACGGGGCTGCGACTTCATCATCCTCGACTACGCCCCCTTCTACACCTCTTGAATATCAACGCCATCCTCTATGCTGAGGAGGCCATCATCCTCGTTGCGGTGCGCATGCTGGACCTGGTGGGGGTGCTCCAGCACATGGAGACCATGCGAGATGTACTGGAGGTTGCAGGCCGGGCAGCACGACTCCTGTTTGTCCTGCCCACCTTTGCCGATGCCAGGACGCGTCTGTGGGGAGAGGTGAAAGACCCACTGGCGAGGGCATTCCCCCACTCCTTGACCAGCCCGATCAGGATCGACGTCCACCTGGCCGAGGCCGCCCGACATGGCAGCGGCCAGCGGCGGCCAACCTGCCGCGCTTCCTCACCCTGGCCGCTGGCGGACGGCCGAAAACTTCTGTCCCGGGACTGACCGACGGCCTGTGCCGGGTAGCAGGCAGCGAAGGCATTTGACTTTTGACACCGCTCGTGGTATTATACAGCGCGAGACGGAAGGGGAATCGGAGTGACCCGACGGGAGAAGCTGCGCCAGCGCATCGAGCAGGTCAGCAAACAGGTTCGCTCGAGGATTTGGATCGCCTCCTGCGGGGCTATGGCTTTAGGGCTCGTCCCCCTCGTGGAAATGGGAGCCACTGTTTCTGCAGCAGGGGAACGATAGGAGATCTCTGTCCCCTACCGGCGCCCCCACGCGGTCACCTACGTCCGCCGGGTGCTGAAGCTGATCGATCAGGCCGAGGAGGAAAGCGAAGATGAGGAGGAAGAGTGTGGAGGAGTATCTGAGACTCCCCTATCGGGTTGAGATCTATCCCGAACCGGATGGGAGCGGTTACACGGCCAAGATCCCCGATCTGCCTGGCTGCCTGACCTGCGCCGATACGCTGGATGAGCTTTGGGAGATGATTGAGGATGCAAAACGAGACTGGATCGAGCTGGCTCTGGAGCAAGGGCGACCGATCCCTGAGCCAGCTCCTGTCGCTGAGGAGCGCTACAGCGGCCGTTTCACCCTGCGGTTGCCCAAGAGTCTTCACCGGCGGGCGGCAGAACAGGCGGAGCGAGAAGGCGTAAGCCTCAATCAGTTCGTCAACGTAGCGCTGGCTGAAGCGGTGGGGCAGCGGGCGCAGGTAGAGCCTGACCCGTTTAAGCCAGGCAGGGACAAGAAATAGGGCACCCACATCTCCATAGGGGGTAGGCAGATGAGTACTCTCGCTGACAAGATAGATCTCCTCTTCAAGACCTTCACTAAGCCGGATGGCAGGGAATATACCTACAATGAGGTTGGAGAGGGATCAGGTGTCAACAGCAGCTATCTCTGGAGACTGCGGACGGGTAAGGCCACCAACCCTGGCCACAGGGTGCTTGCGGCCCTTAGTGAGTTCTTCCAGGTTCCCCCCGCCTATTTCTTCGAGGAGGAGATGGAGGAGGAGTACCTGGAGGATCTGAAACTCGCCCAGCGACTGCGGGAGGAGGGGATAGACCGCATCGCCCTGCGGGCAAGCGGCCTGGATGAGGAGGGTAAGCGGAGAATCCTGGATATGATCGAGTACATCCGGAAGGCACGGGGGTTGGACAGTGACAGCGAGGTCAATGAGAGGGAGTAAGACCCAGACGTGGACCTGAGAGCCAGGATGCAGGCCAGGCTAGAGGAATTGGAGTTCAACTTCGAGGAGTTCAGCGAGGGTAGATTCGTGACCTGGCTGGAGGAGCGGCGGGGATACCGGATTATCTTCGTCCCCCTGAGCATGCCTCCCACCCAATTTGGTGCCTGGATCGAGGATGCCTGTGACAGAGTCGACTATATCTTCTACGAGCGGGATACCATCGCCCTGCACCAGGCCCACATCAAGCTTCACGAGATGTGCCACATCATCTGTGGACATCCCACCCTGGTGCTCGGAGAGGAGGGGCAGGCACGGGCGCTATTGCGCCAGGCCAGTGCTGACCCCTCAGCCCTGGAGCCCCTTCTCCGCAGCACCATCCACTCCGATCAGATGGAGGCGGAGGCTGAGACCCTGGCCGCCCTCATCCAGGAGAGGGTCGTCCGCTCGCAGGGATTGGAGAAGCTTATCTCCCTGGTCTCCTCCAATAAGGAAATGGAGGAGTACCTCAAGGCTATGGAGCTGAACTGATGGTGATGCGGGTCTACCTGGGGATTATGGTGGCTCTGGCGGCCTGGGCGGTGGCGATCCTCAAATTCAACGCCGTCAGGCGCAACGTGCGGCGCACAAGAGACCAGCGCGTCTTCGGATTGTGGCTCTTCTCCCTGTGCTTCGCCCTCTCCCTGACCCATCTGATCCGGCCCTTCCATGTCTGCTTCGATGCCTTTTTCGGCCTCAACAACCTCTCGTGGCTTATGGCCTACGTATATCTGGCCCTGGGGATCTATTTCCTCTCCTTCGCAGGCTGGCTCCTCCACCAATGTGAGAGCAGGCATTGGCCCCTTCTCGTGCTCATCTGCACTCTGGGATTGCTTCTGGCTCTGTTCGTGACAGGCATATGTCGCAGCCCAGAGTGGCCTGACCATAACGCTCCCAGGAATGACTTTGACCTCCTTTTCATGGTGGTCTTCTACCTCTACGCCATCATCGTGGGCGCCGTCCCGGTGAGTGGGCTGTATAAAACGTACCGCAGGGAGCAGTCCATCTCCACTCGTCTACGGTTCTTTGTGGGCTTCCTGGCGGGAGTTATGGCCATCAGCTTCTTCGTGGCCAAGAGCGCTTACATCCTGTACGCCTACTTCTACCCCGCCTCGGGTATCCTCCAATATCTCCTCGCCCTCTCCATGTTCTTCATGGGAACCTCAGGCCTCCTGGCTGTGGCGGCTTTCCTGCCGGGAGGTCTGTACCGGGACATCCCTGAGGCCCTCTTCCTCTGGCGCAGGCTGATGGCGCTCCGAGATCTGAAGGTGGTGGAGGATCGGTTGAACTGCCTATGCCCCCCTGTGGTAGTTGACGATTCCACCTGGTGGGAGAGGGTTAGAAACATCAACTTCTTCACCTACCGATCGGTTATCGCCATACTGGATGGGCAAAGGACCCTCTCCGCTGTCCTCCTGTCTGTCGGCCCCTCCCCCTGGTCTGGCCAGGACAGGCGACCACAGGGACAGACGCCTGTCCGTGCACCTGGGGGAGAGTGGGATGAGGGGGTGCTCAGGGAGGCCATCTATGTGCGGGACTCGCTGCAGGGGGCCATGGAGGAGCGGGATTTCGAGGGGCTGGTGGCTTTCTACAGGGATGCGGGCCGAAGGCTGCAGGCAAGAGGAAGACTGTGTGCTGAGGAGGATGCGACCTGGCGGTTACTCCTGCTATGAGGGTATCTAAGAGGATGCCCGTCTGTTCCCGTGCCGCCTGTCCGTGCAGACGGGAGACAGGCAACGTGGCGGTTA
>CAYRNM010000241.1:0-1944 GCA_964425465.1 uncultured Anaerolineae bacterium
CGGCCGGTGCTGTGGCCTTCGCCACGCTGGTGGGGCTGGCGGCGGGGGTCTATCCGGCCTTCCAGGCCGCCCGGCTGGACCCTGTTGACGCCCTGCGGTACGAGTGAGGAAGCGCAACCAGCCCCCAACGGTAGCCAGGATCAACTCCCTCGTCGGGGGGATGATCGCAGTGGCCAGGATTGTCAGGACATTCACAGGGCTCATACCAGGTGCCCCTTGAACTGGCTCATATACAGGTGGTGGTAGAACCCTCTCTTCTCCAGCAACTCCTCGTGCGTCCCGCGCTCGATGATCTCACCGCCATTGATCACCAGGATCGCATCCGCCTCGCGGATCGTGCTCAGGCGGTGAGCGATGACGAAGCTGGTCCGCCCTTCCATCAGGCGCAGCATCGCCTCTTGGATGTGTTTTTCCGTGCGCGTATCCACGCTGCTCGTGGCCTCATCGAGGATGAGGATGCTGGGATCGGCCAGGATGGCCCGGGCGATAGAGAGAAGCTGCCGCTGGCCCTGGCTGAGGTTGCTGCCCCGCTCCGAGAGCTCGGTGGCATAGCTGTGCGGCAGGCGGCGGATGAAGGTGTCCGCATTGGCCAGCTTCGCCGCGGCGATCACCTCCTCGTCGGTCGCGTCCAGCCGGCCATAGCAGATGTTCTCCATCACCGTCTCGGAGAACAGGTAGGTGTCCTGCAACACGATGCCCAGCTTGCGTCGCAGATCGGCCTTCTTCACTTGGCGGATGTCTATGCCGTCAATGGCGATCCGCCCGCTGTCAATGTCGTAGAAGCGTGTCAGCAGGTTGATGATCGTCGTTTTCCCTGCCCCCGTCGGCCCCACCAGGGCGATGGTCTGCCCCGGCCGGGCGTGAAAGTCGACGTGCTTGAGCACGGGCACATCGCTCTCGTAAGCGAAGCACACGTCCCGAAAGCTCACGTCACCCTGCACCTGATCCAGCGGCACCGCATCGGCCGCGTCGGCCAGCTCCGGCACCTCGTCCAGGATCTCAAAGACGCGCTCGGCCCCGGCGATGGCCGATTGGATCAGGGCATACAACTGGGCAAGCTGGTTCAACGGGAACGAGAACTGCCGCGCATAGTTGATGAAGGCGGCAATGGTGCCCACGGTCGTCAGCCCCTGCACAGTCATCCACCCGCCGGTGCTGGCGATGATGGCCAGGCCCAGGTTGTTCACCATGTTCATCATCGGCCCGACCACACCGGACAGGGTCTCCGCCCGCGTGGCCACCCGCTGCAGCCGGCGGTTAGCGACCTCAAACTGTGCCATCACCGCTTTCTCACGCACGAAGGCCTTGACCACGTGCTGTCCGGTGATGGTCTCCTCGATGATGCCGTTCAACTCGCCCCACGTCTCCTGTTGTTCACGGAAGCCCTCGCGCGTGCGCCGCGCGATCTGGCTGCTCAGGAGGGCGGTGAGGGAGACGGAGAGCAGGCTGACGAGGGCCAGGCGCACGTTGATGGCCACCATCATCGCTGCCACGCCCACGACGCTCAACACGCTGGAGATGAGCTGGGTGAGGCTCTGGTTGAGCACGTTGTTGATATTCTCCACGTCGTTGGCCAGGCGGCTCATCAGCTCGCCGTGGGTGCGCTGGTCGAAAAAGCGCAGGGAGAGCGTCTGCAGCTTGGCGAACAGGTCGTTGCGGATATCGCGTACGGTGCGTTGGGCCACGCTGGCCATCAGAACGTTCTGCAGCCAGGTGGTGGCCGACATGAGCCCATAGAGGGCGATCATCTGCAGCCCGGTGCGGGCCAGGCCGGGGAGATCTTTTTTGAGGATGAACTGGTCAATGGCGCGGCCCATCAGGAGCGGCCCCAACAGCCCCAGGCCGGAGGTGAGGGCGACCAGGGCGACGATGCCCAGCAGGGCCCATCGCTGGCGCTTCAGATAGCCCCACAGACGGCGGAGGGTGCCTCGCACGTCCCTGGCC
>CAYRNM010000241.1:2044-4345 GCA_964425465.1 uncultured Anaerolineae bacterium
GGCCCACCCATCGCGCCGGGACCCTGTCGGCCAGGTCGAGGGCTAAACATGGGATATCACTCCGTTTCCTAGTTGGGATTCATATATCTCGCGGTAGATTGGGCTCGAGGCCAGCAGTTCCTGGTGTGTGCCCTCAGCGGCAATCTGACCATCGTCGAGCACCAGGATCTTGTCGGCGTTGAGCACGGTGCTGATCCGTTGGGCAATGACGAAGCTGGTGCGCTCCTGCATGATCTGCTCCAGCGCCTTCTGGATTCTGGTTTCCGTCTCGACGTCGACCGAGCTGGTGCTGTCGTCGAGGATGAGCACGGCGGGCTGGGTGAGCAGGGCGCGGGCGATGGCGATGCGCTGCTTCTGCCCACCCGAGAGGTTGACCCCGCGCTGCCCCAGGACCGTATCGTACCCCTGCGGGAGCTCGCTGATGAACTCATGGGCCTGGGCCGCCTGGGCGGCCGCGATCACCTCGTCGTCCGTGGCCTCAGGACGCCCGTAGCGGATGTTGTCGCGGATGGTGCCAGTGAACAGCACCGATTCCTGGAAGGCGATGCCGATGTGGCGGCGCAGCACGTCTTGATCCACATTGCGCACATCCACGCCATCCACGGTCACCCGTCCCCGGGTCACGTCGTAGAAGCGGGGGATGAGATGGACCAGGCTCGATTTGCCTGCCCCCGTCGAGCCCAGGATGGCCACGGTCTGCCCTGGCTCGGCGACAAAGGTGATGTCCTTGAGCACGGGGGCCTGCGCGTCACCATCGTAGCTGAAGGTGACGTGCTCGAAGGCGACCCGCCCACGCGGCGCAAAGGTGGTGACGGCCCCGGGCGTGTTCTGCACCTTGGGCTCGCTGGTCAGCACCTCTTGGATGCGCTCGGCCGAGGCCTGGGCCCGGGCCGTCATCATGATCAGCATGCTGACCGTCATCAGCGACATGAGCGTGACCGACAGGTAGTTGACGAAGGCCACGATCTGCCCCACCTGCATCGTGCCGGTGGTGACCTGCAGGCCGCCGAACCAGATGGCGCCGACGATCCCTAAGTTGAGGGACAGCATCATAAAGGGCATCACCACCACGACGGTCTTGGCGGCCTGGATCGTTTGCTCCATCAACCGCTCATTGATGGCCCGGAAGCGCTGGATCTCGTACTCGCCGCGCACGAAGGCTTTGACGACCCGCACGCCCGCCAGGTTCTCCTGCATCACCGTGTTCAGGTCGTCGAGCCGGCGCTGCACCTGGGTGAACATCGGCGTCGCTCGGCGGATGATCGAGATCAGGACCCCCGACACCAGCGGGATCAGCACCACGAACAAGAGCGCCAGCCGCGGGCTGGTGAGGACGGCCATCACCAGGCTCCCCAGGAGCATCAGCGGGGCGCGGACCATGATGCGAAGCAGCATCCCCACCACCTGCTGGACCTGGGTGACGTCGTTGGTCAGGCGGGTGACCAACCGCCCGGTCTCCAGCTCGTCCAGGTTGGCAAAGGAAAGGGACTGCACTTTGCCGAAGAGCTCGTGGCGCAGGTCGGCGCCAAAGCCCTGCGCTGCCCAGGTTGCGAATATGGTACAGCCAACACCGCCGACGGCGCCGATCAGGGCCAGCCCGATCATCAGCAGGCCGGTATGGATGACCACCGACATATCCAGCCGGGCGATGCCCACGTCAATGATGCGCTCCACCATGCGCGGCTGCATCAGGTCCATGGCCACTTCGAGGACCATCAGCAGTGGCCCGAGCAGGGCCTGCCTCCAGTATGGCCGCAGGAACCTGGCCAATGTCCGTAACGAATGCATGGTCACTCCTTCTGACACGTAGGGTCGGCCGGGGTGGGGCAAGCACACGAGGCTAGCGTGGCGGGCCGCCCCCCATCCCCAGGCAACAGGTTGTCGCGGATGCGAAGGAAGAACCGGTGAAGCAACACACACTCCTCCCGGCTGAAGCCCATCAGGGTCCTTTCCTCCAGCTCGCGGAATACCCGCTGTACGTCCTCTTGAACCGCGCGCCCGGCCTCGGTCAGATAGACGCGGGAGACCCGCTGGTCCTGGGGGTCTGGCCTGGCCTCGACAAACCCGGCGCTCTCCATGCGCCGGATCATGCGGGTGATGGTGGGGGGCTGGACATGGAGCTTCTCGGCGAGCTCGGAGTGGGTGAGGCCCTCCCTGTCCCACAGGGCCCGCAGCACCGGCGGCTGCCCCCGGTGCAGCCCGATGGCTTCCAGCATGGTGTGGCAACGGCTATAGTGCAACCGGCAGATCTCCACCAGCAGGTGGCTGATGGGCTCTGGTGCTCCTTCCTGAAGCATGACC
>CAYRNM010000242.1:0-4329 GCA_964425465.1 uncultured Anaerolineae bacterium
GGTGGCTACACTTCACACCATTGACGAGGAGGTAAATCTAATGGCTGCACAACTTGCTCCGCGCATCATCGTCGACCCATCCATCCGCTTTGGCAGGCCGGTCATTGAGGGCACTCGTGTGCCCGTGGATCTGATCGTGGCCAAGCTAGCAGGAGGGATGGGCCTGGATGAGGTGGCTGAGGAGTATGGAATAACCACAGAGGATGTGAAGGCCGCCCTTAACTACGCAGCTCAGCTCATAGCTGGGGAAGAGATCAGGGCAGTGGCCTAGATGTCGCGCTTTCTAGTCGACGAGGATATGCCCCGCTCCACGGCACCGCTGCTGCGCCAAGAGGGACATGAAGCCGATGATGTTCGTGACGTCGGACTGCGCGGTCACAGTGATCAGGAGGTCTTTGACCACGCTCAACAGCAGGGAGCCACCCTCGTCACGGCTGACAAAGGCTTTTCCAATATCCTGCGTTTCCCGCTTGGCAGCCATGCGGGGATCGTTGTCGTGCGTGTGCCCGATATCCTGTCCACAGCAAGGGTAAACAAAGAATTGTTGAGGGGTCTGGAAGAGCTGAAGAGCGAGGATCTGCAAGGAGTATTGGTCATCGTGGAGAGCGGGCGTATTCGCCTTCGGCGATAAGCATCTCCCACTTCCACCCCTGAAGTCCCCCTACCGAGATCTGCAGCGTCTACACGGGTGCCAGCGCCCACTGCCCCACCGGAGAAAGGATGTCAAGCGATACCTTTTGAAGTGACGAGCACCGCCTTTGCCCCAGGGGAGCCGATTCCCCGCAAGTATACCTGCCACAGCGAGGACATCTCACCGCCGCTGCGGCCGAGCGATCCACCCCAAGAGACTCAAAGCCCATGCTGGACAGTGCCCGTACTGGACAGTGCTTTACTCTCATCGCCGAGGGGCACCTGGTTCCATAATCTTATATACCAGAAAGGTCAGCCAATTCCAGCTGGATGAGCAGCCGCTCCGACACTTGTTGCCCGATTGAATCCGGGCGTCTCGCCGATCAGTGGAAGAAGAGCAATCGTCATCACCACTCCAAGGAAATCATCCTGGCCAAGTCAGAGATGACTCTCTGGCAATTCTCAACGTCCTCGTCTTCCCTATCAGCTTTCCACTCCCCACCGTGTGAGCATAGGTGATGTGTTGCTATCATGGGCGCGGCGTTTGCATGACTCCAGAGGGCAATGGGAGATGGAGATATCGAGAAGACCAGGACAGTCAATTCAGCGAAGGGACCAAATGCCCCATGGAACACACAGGGCTTCACCGCCTGATCTCAGCGGGCATCGTCAATCGGCGCTTCCGAGACCAGTTGCTCAAGAACCCGCTTGAGGCCGCTCGCATGGGATACCTCAGCCAGGGCTTCTCCCTGACCAAACGGGAACAGGAGTTGCTCGCTTCGATAGAGGCCAGCGACTTCCCCACCTTCTCTCAGCACATCTACGCATGGATCTCAAGGGACATATAACGAAGTTAGGGGAGAGGTGACACGGCAGCGGAAATGAGGTAAACTTACTGGGCACCTTCACAGAGCCCAGAAAGAAGTTTGCCAAGCCGCTACCGTGTCTGAAAGATAGTATACCCCAAATCGAGCCTCCTGTGCAAGAGTCAGTCGAGGCCGTTGAAAACGGCTCGTCGTTGACGCTGATGATCCTAGCCACCTGGCGACTGGCCCGCGTGCTGGCCGTCAAGATCGTCGAGGAAGTCCTGACCGAGCGGGCGCAACGTCCCACCCAGTGGTCCGACTGCCCCCAGTGCGGGGCACGACTGAACAGCAAGGGAGTCGGGTGGGACGGTGTCCGGAGCATTGTCAGATCAGTCATCAAATCGCGCCCTTGGATGACGAACTGGAGCTGACGCCCCATCAGCGTACCAGTGTGGAGTTGAAACAGGTCGCCTGTCTGTTGGCCCTTTTCGTGCCTTTTGAAACGCCAGCCACGTTGCTGAGCCCACTGCTTCCCACCTCGGTCAGTCCCATAGCGGTATGGCATTGGGTCCAAAGTGGGGCAAAGGGCGATGGCCAGGCTGGAGAGCCAATTGGAGGGCTTGGCCAGCGGCCAGCTGCCTGAAGAGGAGCCCCTCGACGAGGCGACGGCTGAGCTGCCTTTGCTCGTGGGGGCCCATGGCGTGATGGTTCCCTTCCGACCAGACGGTCGCAACCCGCAGACCCGTATCGTTTGGCGCGAGATCCAGGTGGCCGTCCTGGCGCGGCTGGGGCGACGCCTCACCCGCCAAGGCTAAGAGGTGCCCCAACTGCAAGGCCGACGATTGGTGACTGTGCTGGGTGACATCCATACCTTGTGTCCCCGGTTGTGGCTGGAAGCGGTGCGCCAGGGACTGTTGCATGCTCCCCAGGTGGCCTGTTGAGCGATGGCCGGCGGGGCTTTTGGGCCCTGTACACCACTCACTTCGCCCCCCGCGCCATTGGCATTCTGGATTTCCCTGGCCAGGAGAGGCTACCATGTCGCCCACAACCTCTGCAAACGGGCCAAGGCTTCGCTCGACGGACGCAGCAAGGGAGCGCGCCAATGGTTCGCTTCGGCCCGTCATCGCCTGCGCCATGGCGAGGTGGACGCGGTGATGGCGGCCATGGCAGCGGCATTGGCGTTGGACAACCTGCCCGACACAGCCCCAAGACGCTGCAGAATCTCCATGACCACCTGGACACGCATAGAGATCACATCCAATACGAGCAGTTCAAATCCCTGGGCCTGCCTCTTGGCAGTGGCATAGGAGACAGCGCATGCAAATGGCTGATTCAGCAGCGCTTCCCTGTCCAGACGGGAAAGGCGTCGGCATGCGCTGGGGTGAGGAGGGCTTTAAGGGGAAGCCGGGGGCGCAATACCTCTTCATCAAAGCCCCTGACGGAAGCTATCATGTCTTCACCGAAGTGGTGGCCAAACGAGCCGCCAGAGACTGCGGAGCTACCCAGGGCAACACTCGCACGATGTGCGAGCAAGTTCTCGGGTTCTAGGATTGACAACGAAGATCGCGCCCTGGTGGAATGCCACCGTGCTCCCCAATGCCGGTGAAAGGAGATGATTTCATGAAATCTGAATCTGAAGATGTGGATATGAGACAGCGAATCAAGGACTACCTCTGCCTTGAGGAGGGCCCAGAGCGAGGAACAAACCTTCAGACCATTGAGGACATCACCAAAGTCGCCCACTACCATGACTTGGACGTCTGGGAAGCCCGGCTGATCTTCGCCGACCACGAGATCTGGGTGTGGGTGATCCCAGAGCCTGTTCTCAATTACTACATCCATCGCGGCCGGGTATCAGACCAGCAAACCGAGTTTGGCAATCCCGAGGAGGCGGCTACGTTACACATCGACCTGATGACCGCTCTTCAGGAGAGGCAGCGACAGCGTCGGCTCGACGAATTCGAGCCCTGAGAAGCCCAGGCAGCCACGGGGTCGGTTGGGGAGATCATCAGAGCTGGCAAGCGTGTCCCCTGGCCAAGACAGGCTGTAAGGGCTTGAGGACAGGCCAGGCGGCACCAAGGTTTCGGTCTTGGCTAAGCGTATCACAGGTCAGTTTTTCGGGCAGAGCTTTGTGGAGCTGGAGACTGTAGGCCCGGGTGCCGTCAACCAGGCGGTGAAGGCCGTAGCCAAGGCCAGGCAGGCCCTCGAGCCGGTTATTCCCTGGTGATCATCCCCCAGGTGGTGCGTGTTCCCCTTGGCTACGGAGCCAGACCGTGGTGCGGAGCGCTTCGTTAAGCTCAGCATGATACCGCACACCGCGGTGTACCGGGACTACAGTCGGCGGGGGCAGCCATTCGGGTCTTCATGTTCCACGATCGGATCGAGGTCTACAGCCCCGGGACTCTCCCCTCTGGGATATCGCTCGAGAAGATGCACCGATTGGAGCCCCAATCGCTGCTGCACAACCCCCTCATTGTAGGAGTGTTTCAGGACCTGGGGAGCCGGTACATAGAGCAGTTGGGGACGGGGGTGCCCCGCATGGCCCGGGCCATGGAAGCGCATGGCCTGCCCCGGCCCCGTTGCGACGTGGTGGGGAGCGAGTTCCGCTGATCTTGATGGGGCCAGGGGAACGCTTCATGGAAGAGGTGGAAGAGCGGCCTCCCTGGGCGCAGGGACCGAACGAGCGCCAGGTGAGGCGGTGCTGTACGTGGCGGAGCATGGGCAGATCACTACAGGTGAGTCCCCTGGCCAGCCCGTCCTGGCCAGGGGACAGTCCCAAGCCTGGTAGACGTCTCCGATGCCACAGCCTACCGGGATTTGAAGGAACTGTGTAAGCTCGGGCTGATCCAGCAACGAGGGAGGGGCGCTCGACCCACTATATCCTTGCGCAGTG
>CAYRNM010000243.1:0-4326 GCA_964425465.1 uncultured Anaerolineae bacterium
GTGGGGGGGTGGATCAGCGGGGTAGTGCTGACTGCCGTGATCGCCGGACTCCTGGGCCTGGGGTGGCCTCACGGTGCGGCAATTGGGGCGCTGGTAGGAATCGTGGCCCCCTTCGGGGATTTTTCGGTCTCGATGCTCAAGCGGCAGGTGGGGGTCAAAGATTCCAGCCACCTCATCCCCGGCCACGGCGGCATGTTGGATCGCATTGACAGCCTGCTCTTCACTGTGCCGGTAGTGTACTACTATGCCTGTTTCGTTATGGGGTTGTGAGGATCAACACCGACCGCAGAATGGTCTAAAGCGGCGGGATGGGCTCTGGATAGGGGCTCTATTGCTCATCGCTGCCCTGCTGCGCCTGCCCGCGCTGGACGCTGCACCGCCCGGCTTTCAGTTCGACGAGGCCTACAACGCCTGGGACGCCCTGCGGGTTATCGAGGGCGCTCGCCCCATATTCCTCCCCACCAACGCCGGCCGTGAACCACTGTACACCTACTGGCAGGCCCCCTTCGTCGCCCTCCTGGGCCCCACGCCAACAGCGCTGCGCCTGGCCTCAGCCCTGCCGGGCATCGCCACGGTGCTCCTACTGTACGGATTCGTGCGGCTGTTTTTCCCCCACGAGGGAAGCGACTTGGCGGGCTTGGCGGCCCTCTGTCTGGCTCTCTCCTACTGGCACCTCCATTTCTCCCGCTACGCGATCCGCTCCATCCTGATCCCCTCCTGGGAACTGCCGACCTTCGCCGCCCTATGGCTTGGCCTGCGCAGGAGAGGCATGGGGTGGTTCGCTCTCTGCGGCCTTGGGTTGGCAGCCATGGTCTGGACTCATCCCGTAGGACGTCTCATGCCTATCATTGTGGTGCTTGTCGTCCTTTACGTGACCTGGGCTGACCGCCAACACACACACCGCTATCTCCTGGGGTTGCTAGTCACGGGAGTGGTGGCGCTGCTCCTCTCTCTCCCCCTGGGTTACTACTTCTGGCAGCATCCTGATCAGTTCTTCGCTCATCCCTCCGATGTTTCCGTCTTCCATCCCCGTGTTCACCGAGGAAACCTCCCCCGTGCGCTGGCGCTCAACGCCCTGAGAGTGGCTGGGATGTTCACCTGTGTGGGCGACCAAGAGTGGCTTCATAACCTGCCGGGCCGTCCGGCCTTCGATCCCCTGTTGGGTATTGGTTTCATGGTAGGGCTGGTGGTTTTCGTCCGTCGGTTCTTGCAGCGAGGAGTAGAGCCACCACAACGGGCTTCGTACGTTCTACTTGGTGTGTGGTTGGTTGTCCTTCTCATCCCCTCCGCTTTCAGCGATATGGCGCCTAACTTTTCGCGCACCCTCGGCGCCGCGCCGGTGGCCATGCTGCTGGCGGCCTGGGGGCTCAGGGAGGGCTGGCGGTGGCTGGAAGATCGGGGACACCCTCACTTGGCAATGGGTCTGGTGGCAGTGATCATGGCTATCAGTGGGGGCTGGACAGCCTGGGACTACTTCGTGCGCTTCGCCCGTCACCCCATGGCCTACTATCACTACGACCAGGACAAGATGGACGTGGCTGCTTTCCTCCGCCGGGAGTCGGCGGAGAACACCCTCTATCTGGCCCCTCTCTGGGCTCACCATCCCACTGTCAGCCTGCTGACACGGGATATTGACCTTCGTTCGATGGAAACCAACGCCGCGCTGGTGTTCCCCGCTAGGGAGGGAGAGAAGGGCATTCTCTATGCCTTCCCCCCGGAACAGGAGCAGAATGTCGCAAACCTGGAGCGGGAATGGGGGGTCTGGGGGCGGAGGGATGTGATCCATGACCCTCAAGGCCATGTGCTGCTGCACCTCTTTCGTATCCCAGCCCGCCACCGTCCCCCTCTGGGCGAGGGCACGGCCTTTGTCGCTGATACCGAGTTTCCCCTGGGAACACTGAAAGGAAGGTCGGTTCAGTTTGGTCCCTCTATCCGATTGCTGGGGTATCAAGTAGCCTCCGGCCTCAGCGCAGAGCGGGAACTGGAGGTGACGCTGGTGTGGGAGGCCCTGGGGCCAGTGGAGCGGAACTACACCGCTTTCGTTCATCTGCTCGATGAACATGGCCAGCGTTGGGGGCAGGCGGACCACTGGCCTGGACAGGGGAGCTATCCCACCAGCCATTGGTATCCCGGCGATGTGATCGTGGATCGCTACCAGGTCAAAGTCCATCCCTGCCTTCCTCCGGGGCGTCACTGGCTGGAAGTGGGCTGGTACGATCTGGCGACTGGGGAGCGGTTGCGGATGTCGGGGGGTGGGTTGGCGGTCCGGTTAGGGATGGTGGATTGGGCCTCAGTGCGGGGCGTGGATCGGACTGAGCTCTCACCCTCCAGCCCGGCGGACTATTGGCCTTCGGAGGGTGTGCACCTGTTTGGCTTTGATCTGCCCGAGACCACACTGGAAGTAGGCCGGCCTCTTCCGCTCACTCTCTATTGGGAGGCGACAGCGGAGATCCGGGAGCCGGTGACAGTCCTCCTTCAACTGAGGCATTCTGATGGCCATGCCGTGGAGTTGGCGGAGATCGAGGCCAGGGGAAGAGCGGATTCGCCCTGGTTTCCAGGTGAAGCGCGGTGCCAGACGCTTCGGCTGCGCTTGGAGCCTGTGCCGGAGGGGAGCTATCAATTGTGTCTTCAGACCGTCGGGAGGGCCGAGCGGGCTGTGGAGTTGGCGGAGGTACAGGTCGTGCCCTCCACCCGCCAATACTCTGCTCCACCGATGGCCTTCTCTGTAAACCAGGACCTGGGGGATGCCATCCGCCTCTTGGGGTGCAATTTACCGAACATGACCACTGCGCCTGATGGATCAATTGCCGTTGCCGCGGGGGATGTCCTTCACCTCACCCTCTACTGGCAGACGCTTCATCTGGTGGAGACAAGCTACACTGTCTTCACCCACCTGCTGGATGAGGGCGGGCAACTCCGAGCCCAGAAGGACAGCGTCCCTGTGGAGGGCACCTATCCCACCACCGAATGGGTGGAGGAGGAGGTGGTGGAGGATGTCTATCAGATCGCTGTGGCATCCGATGTACCGCCGGGGTCTTATCAGATTGAGGTGGGGCTCTACGAGGCTGCCAGTGGCCAGCGCCTACCTGTGACCAGGGAGGGGCAGGAGACAGGAGAGGACCGTATCCTGCTGCCGGTTAAGGTGATGGTGCGATAGGGAGGACAAGTGGAACTGAGAACCGTGTATACCGCTCAGGGGCACCTGGTGGCTGAGGTGATCAAGGGCAAACTGGAAAGCGCAGGCATCCCTGTACTCCTGGATTACGAGAGCATTGGCCGGATCTATGGCCTCACGGTGAATGGCCTGGGTGAGGTGCAAGTTAAAGTGCCAGAGGGGCTGGCGGAGGAAGCGCTGGCGCTGCTGAAGGAATGGCCAGACGAAGGGGATGGCGCGGGATGAGAAAGCGCAGAGGGTGCAGAGACTCTCCAGTGCTCTGCACCCTCTGTCTTGATCACGATGCCTGGCTTATAGGCGTTTCAGATACTCCCCCGCCGAGGTAGTGGCGATAGAAGCTTGGCTCTGGCTCTTCTGTTGCGATCTCCTGTGAGGTAAGGTTCACCCGCAATATCCGTCCCGCATACCCGCAGAGTGTGTCCTCCGCCACGGATCATCCTCCTCCTATGGGTGGGAATAGGTCCACGCGATCCTGAGCCTGAAGCACATAGTCCTCATTTCCCCGCTGTCCATTGACCGCCGCCAGCGCCACCCGGCCCTGGGGGATGGCCAGCATTTGGTCTACAAGTTGTGCCAGGGTTGTGCCCTCCTCCACTGCCAGCTCGAAGGGATGGCCCAGCTTGAAGCCTGTGGGAGGGTGAGGGAGCAGGGTGTAGCTGCGAATAGTGATGGGCATCGTCATGGCTCATCCTACCGTGCCATCTGATATTGGGCGACGATGAAGGCCCCCGTCATACATACAAAAAGCCGCCTCACGCACAAGCGCGGGCGGCCTCCCATGTCGGAAAAAAGATGAAGTCCCGAGTAACCTTCCACTTCCCCTCCGGTTTCCGATAACCTACTCGCCTCTTGCTTTCGCTCAAAGCCTCCCTACAATGACTCCCTGATCCTCCAACGCTTTCGCCTTGGATTCTCCCCCTGCTAGCCTCCTGGCTTTCGCCTTTCCTCTAGCTCACGGTTTCCGTCGCCCCCTGGAGAACAACTTCTACCGCCTGTCACTTTCGGGACCCTTTCAGTTATCTTCCCCCTTCAGAGTCACTTCTTGCTCCTCGGGACCTCGACTACTATTATACCACAAATTGGCCCATTTGTCAAGTCCAATTTGCGAAAAATCGGGGCGAATTTTGGAGTTTCCCCGGCCAATCCGCCCC
>CAYRNM010000244.1:0-1069 GCA_964425465.1 uncultured Anaerolineae bacterium
GTCCAGATCGTGGGTGAGGATGATTCGCCTCTCCCTTTTGGCCATGGCAACGATTTCAGAGTCATTTAGGCGCCGAGGCCCCTCTCGGCGTAGGCTATGGCAGGGATAACCCAAAGCCTCTAGATGATCAGCCGACTCCGGGGAGATATTCTCATCTGCAAGGAAAGCGATCATGATGCCGGGACCTCTGCAGGGCCGAGGACATGTACCTCCTCATAGCGCATCCGCTGTTCAGCATACTCTAAGGCCGCTCGGATATCATCTTCCGTGAGGCCCGGGTAAGCTTCGATGATCCGCTTAGAGTCATACCCAGAGGCCAACAGATTGAGGATCAGGTAGACAGGGATGCGCGTACCGGCGATCACCGGCTTGCCCAGAAGAATGGCAGGGTTGACTTCAATCCTGCTTTTCATTCTTTACCTCCTGTTAGGGATCGAATCCATTGCGCGATGACTTCTCATCTATAATATAGCCCAAGATGGGCAGCCTGTCAAAGTGAGGGCATCCCGGTAAACCTTTAGGGTCATGGCGCTGCCCTCTCCCACGTGAATTGCTTGGCCCTCTCCAGCCCTCTGGCCCTCAGCTCTGCTCTGAGTTGCTTGTCCATCAGCACCCGTTCCATCGCCTCGGCCAGAGCGCGAACGATGCTCGCCTCCCCACCACCTTCGGAAGGGAGGAGGCATTGCTGGCGATGACCGACCAGCGGGGACTTTCCCCACTCTCACAGGATGATGATGTGTATGGGTGTCTTGCTGCCCTCAATACCCCAGCAGGGCCTTCGCAGTGGCGATAAATCTTTGAAGTTGCCTCTGTAGTCGGCCTCCTCCCGCAAGAGCATGGCTCGATCAAAGTCCTTCACTAACGCCAGCGGCATTTTGTGGATATCCACGTAGAGTTCCAGCAGGGCCACCGACAAGCAATAATGGCTCTTCTCCCGATAACCCTCGGCATAGAGCAAGGCCCGGGCGGCGTGGAACATGGCGTAGTAGGCCTGAACTGTCGCCCATTTGTGCTCGCCGGCCTCGCCACTCCTCTGGGCCGCTACCAGATCATGATCGGCAAGCCCAAT
>CAYRNM010000244.1:1169-4309 GCA_964425465.1 uncultured Anaerolineae bacterium
TGCTTCGTCTCAATGGATTCGATCAAATTGCTGACGATGGGCCGAATCTTCTCGGCCAGGGGGCTCTGCCGAACGGCTTCGTAGATGGCTTCCTTGTCTTCAGCGATCACAAACAGATCGATATCGCTCTGGGTGGTGTTTGTTCCCTCAGCACAGCTTCCGAAAAGGATAACCTCGCTGGCGATAGGCTTGAGCTCATCGAGAAGAGGAGCAAGGGCTGCCAGGTTGAGCAGAACCTTGAAATAACGGATCAGGGGGTGAGCGGCATCGGCGGTGCAGAGGGTCAACTTCCCCCGCTGCTCGCGCTGGATGAGGCCAAGGGCAGCCAGGTCTGCCAGGGCCTCGCTGGCCCCGCCGTAGCTGATCCCTGCCAAGGAGCTGACCTCTCGCACGAAGAGGGAGGTCCCGGCCCGTTCGGCCAGCAGACTTAGCACGCGCTGGTGGTTGGTGAACACAAAGATATCTCTGACCAATGGCCGATCCTTCACTCTGGTGAACATACCTTCATTGTATTGAACAGTCAGCATTCTGTCAAGGCCGCACCGCCCGGTACACCTCCAGCATCTCCCTGGCTGTCCGTTCCCAGGAGAACTTCGCTGCCTGCTTCAGCCCTTTCTCCCTCATCTCCTCCCGCAACGCCTGATCTCTCAGCGCTCGCTCCATGGCCGCCGCCAGTCCCTCAGCGTCCAGCGGATCCACCATGATGGCCGCTTCCCTCACCACCTCGGGCAGGCTGGACGTATTGGAACAGACCACCGGTGTGCCGCAGGCCATGGCCTCCAGAGATGGCAGGCCAAAGCCTTCGTAGAGGGATGGGAAAACAAATAGCATCGCGCCCGCGTAGAGGGCAGGCAGGTCATCATTGGGGACAGGACCCAGGAAAACTACAGATTGCACAGATTTCACGGATTCAAGTTTTTTGTCTGTGCAATCTGTGAAAAAGGTTTAACATAGTAGGGCAAATGCCAAATGTCAAGCGATAAGCGACTAGCGACAAGCGGCATTGCTCAGTGAGAGAGAAGGGGCGGATGGGGACAGGGATGAGTTGGAGGTTAGGAAAGCGAGCCAGGGCGGAGAGGTCATAGCGGGTGTTGGGGAGAGCGGGATTGTCGAGGAGGGTGAACTGATGGTCTGGGGCGATGCGGGCCAGGGCTTGCACTAGATTGTAGCATAGCGCCCGATGCCGGGGAAGTGGTCGGTGGCCGTGCGGGCGTCCAGGACGACGGGCAAGACCGCTACCAACCTCCTGCGAAGAAGGTCGCCAATTGTTGGCGCACCATCTCCAGCGTCTCGGCCATGCTTTCCACCTTCCAGCGCATCTCATTCCACTTCAGGGTGTAGCCGTAGGCGTGGCGAAAGAAATGACGAAACTTGAGGTACTCTGTCAGCCGCGCCTGCAGAGGCTCATCAATGACCGCAGGCCGCCTTCCTTCTTGTGCCTCGGCCATCTGGTAGAGCAGGTCCATATGCCAGAACTCACCACGCGGGAGACCTTCGTCCAACTGAACGGCGATACGCCCGAAAATGCTTTCGATGCCATTGTAGAACTCGTGCAACATGCTGGCCATAGCCCGTAGTTCCGTCGAAGTGGGCGGCTGTGCACACTCGGTCAGCAACACCTTCATCTCTCGAGCCACACGCTCTAGAGCCTTCAGTTCGTCTTCAATCAGGCTCTTCAAGGTCAGAATGGGATCTTTAGGCATCTCTACCACCCCCAGAATACGTGCTCGCATCTCCGGATAAGCATCCTCTAACGGAACCAGGTCCAGGGTCATGCCCCGCGGCAGCAGGTCCCAGCAGGCGGAGTAAGCCTTGAAGAATTGCCCCGGTGGCAGCCCCTCCACAGCCAGGTCAATGTCTGAGCGTTCGTGCCATGGCCCCTGCCCCGCCAAGGAACCGAAGATGATCACTCGCCGTGCCCCGAACTGTGTCTGCAGCAGCCGAGAGCAAGCCTCCGCGATCTGCAGCGCCTCGGCTCGAGTCGGCCTGGGCGGCGAATCTGAAGCGGACGACCGTGTTACGGCTTTATCCATCCTGTCACCCCACTTCCACCGCTTTTGCCCTTGCCTCAGAACTCGGTGAACTCCCGCCGCCTCAGCCCCTCCAGATCGAGCGTGCCGGATTTCGGGTCCAGCCTGATCTCCCAGCGCTCCATCGTTAGAGCGCCGATGAGGACGTCCAATTGATAACCCTCGGCGTGACCGAGCTCCTCTACGGGCACGGCGTCGGCAAAGAAATCGAGCCCTTCGATCTCACCCTCTATGAGGCGTAGCTCTCGGATGTCAATATCCCTGCCACCCAAAGTCACGCGGACAGGCCGGGTCACTGATCTCCTGGGTACGTCGGGTACAAGGGGGGAACGGACATAGCTATAGATCGCTCCGGTATCGAAAAGCGCCACGGCGGGCTGGCCTTCAATCTCGATAGTTTTGATAATTCGTGCCATGATTTGGCCCCCTTTACTGGCGGGCTGCTGCCCACACCTCATCTACGGCCACCTCAAATCCTGCCAGAAGCGCTGACCGGGCCACCATCCCCTGCTCAAACACTCCGTGGGCAGCGTACCTCTTACCCTTCAGTGTCAACACGGTGATCTGCTCCTCGTCCGGGTCCACAATCCAATACTCAGGAATGCCGGCCTGGGCATATTCGCGCCGCTTGGTCTCCAGGTCATGGCGGCGGTACTCGGAGGAGACCACTTCCATCACCAGATCAGGCCCCTCCCAGTACTGCTGATGGCGGCGGTCGGCGTGTTCGGCCAGCATCAAGACCACATCGGGCTCGCGGTACTTGCCGGCCCACAGCCGCACCGGCAGAGGTGCAAACAGGACCATCGCCTTTGGCCGATATTGTCTCAAAAACGCCGATAGCCGATGATACAGGTAAGCGACGATGAATTGATGAGCTTCGGTAGGCATAGGCAGCACCTCTAAATAACCGTGGGAGAACTCGATCAGGTGATTAGTCTGCAGGGTGAGATATTCTTCTTCGCTCCATGTGCCCTGGGGCGGGAACAAATAGGCAACCTCCCAGGCTGGCTCAGCCGCTTCGACTGCCGACCTCGGTTTCATACCTGTGTACCTCCTTAGCGTAACTTTTGTGCAACCAAACGGGTTTTCGCTCTAGCGGTTTCAAAAAAG
>CAYRNM010000245.1:0-4293 GCA_964425465.1 uncultured Anaerolineae bacterium
GGGTGGGGGTTGTCGCAAAAATATCATATCGAACCACATCTTGTAACACAATTCATAGCTTTTTTTGACGCATTTTGCACGCCGATGAGTTATAATTAACTGTTGAATGTGGTAGGCCAGGTGCAACGCACCTTTCGAAGTGTGTCGCACCTTAAGAGGGGACGAACATGGTCATGGCTGTATGCCCGGAGTGCGGATATGGTATTAACCTGGGTGTCCAACCCTACGAGGGTCAACGGGTTATCTGCGCCGGGTGTGGAGCCAACCTCGAGGTCATTAGCCTGGAACATTTGGAACTCGACTGGGTTTATGATGCACCGCACCACAATCCCGAAGAAGAGTGGGAATGGAAAGAGTTCTGGAAAACAGGAATACAATTGCGATTAGAGGAGCTATAGCAAATGAGTGTAAGAAACGAGATCGAAGACCCTCCTGGTGATGGGAAACCCCCCCAACCTTGGGAGGGTGTACCCCCCGCACAGTGGAATGACTGGCGCTGGCAGTTAAGTCACCGCCTGAACACGGTGGAAGAGCTGGCCCAGGTCATCCACTTAACCCCTGAAGAAGTGGCCGGGCTTTCCGCACCAGACCACTTCCGCATGGATATCACCCCATACTTTGCCAGTTTGATGGACCCCGATGACCCATACTGCCCTATCCGGCGGCAGGTCATCCCCACGATCCACGAGTTGCTTTCTTTCGAGGCTGAAATGGCCGACTCCCTGGCCGAGGATGCGCACTCGCCCGTCCCTGGGCTGGTGCATCGTTATCCCGACCGGGTGTTGATGCTGGTGACCACTCAGTGTGCCAGCTATTGCCGTTTCTGCACTCGCAGCCGCATCGTGGGGGACCCTCACGCTCAGTTCAGTTCTGCCGATTACGAGCGGCAACTGGATTACATTGCCACCACGCCCCAGATCCGCGACGTGCTTCTCTCCGGTGGTGACCCCTTGACCTTGCCCCAACGGGTTCTGGAGCACTTGCTGCAGCGCTTGCGGGCCATCCCTCACGTGGAGATCATCCGCATCGGCACTCGGGTGCCCGTCTTCTTGCCCCAGCGCATCACCGACGACTTGGTGGCTATGCTGCGAAGATACCACCCTCTCTGGATGAACATCCACTTCAACCACCCGAAGGAGATCACCCCGGAGGTGGAAGCCGCCTTGACCCGCCTGGCCGATGTTGGCATCCCTCTTGGCAGCCAGACAGTTCTCATGGCTGGCATCAACGACTGCCCCAACGTGATACTGGCTCTGGTGCACAGGCTGGTGAAGAACCGGGTGCGCCCTTACTATCTCTACCAATGCGACCTGGTCCACGGCGCTGGCCACTTCCGAACCCCGGTGTCCAAGGGGATGGAGATCATGGAAGCGCTGCGGGGGCACACTTCCGGCTATGCCATCCCGGCCTACGTCATTGACGCCCCTGAGGGTGGGGGCAAGGTGCCCATCCTGCCCAACTACCTGCTCAGCATGTCGGATAGCCGGGTGGTGGTGCGCAACTACGAAGGGTTCATCAGCGCCTACGCCCAGCCGACGAACTACCGCCCCCACGATCCGGCCACGTGTGCTTACTGCCAGGCCCGTCGCAGCGAGGGTGGCCAGGAAGGGGTGGCTGGGCTGCTGGCAGGCCAGACGCCAACTATCACCCCAGAAGGCTGGCACATCCTACACCAGCGTGGCATTCCGAGATGGGAAACTGGGGTGCAGGTGAGCGAGTGGGAGCACGAGCTCTTTTCACCTCCGCTCCTCAGCACCCCAGCACCCGTGCCCAAAGTGGAGGTGGAACGATGAGAAGCTGGCGTGTAGCCCTGCTGTTTAATCTAAAACACAATGTCCGGGTGGACCCTGATGCGCCGCCCGATGCCCTGGCCGAGTACGATTCGATCGAGACAGTCCAGGGTATCGAAGACGCCCTCCTGGCGGGTGGTCATCAGGTCATCCCTCTGGAGGCGGACGAGACGCTGTTGGATACGATCCGTCAGGTTGATCCAGACATTTGCTTTAACATCGCCGAAGGGCTGCGGGGCGATGCTCGTGAGTCCCAGGTGCCGGCCTTGCTGGAGATGTTAGGCATCCCCTATGCCGGGTCCAAAGTATTGGCCCACGCCCTATCTTTGGACAAGGCAGCCGCCAAGCATGTCTGGCATGACTTAGGCCTCCCCACGGCTCCCTTCCGTGTCTTCCGCCGTGGGGACGAGCCACTGGACGGACAACTGACCTTCCCGCTCTTTGTCAAGCCGGTGCGTGAGGGCACAGGGATGGGGATCAACGGTCACTCCGTTGTCCACAACGAGGCCGAGCTGCGAGAACAGGTGCGTTGGGTAGTCCAGACTTACCGCCAGCCAGCCCTGGTAGAGGGTTACCTGCCTGGACGGGAGTTCACCGTGGGGCTCATCGGCAACACTCCCCCCCTCTTTCCCCCCCAGGTGGGGGGGATGAAGGGGGGGCACCGGTGGAACGGTCTATATGACGAACGAGGTTTTCACCTCTTCCCCATTCTGGAGATTGACACCACGGTGGGCGCTGTCCAGGGGCTATACAATACCGAGGCCAAATCTTACTATCCTGGTGAGGAAAGTGCACCCCGCTACACCTGTCCGGCGGACATTCCCCTGGCACTGGAGGCTGAGCTCAAGCGTTTGGCCGTAGCCGCCTTCGAGGCTATCGGTGCTCTGGACGTGTCTCGGGTGGACTTCCGGTTAGGTGCGGATGGCCGACCATATCTTTTGGAGATCAACACCCTGCCCGGCATGAACCCGGCGGTGAGTGACCTGTGTGTCGTGGCCCGGACGGGGGGAATGCACTACACGGATCTGATAAACGAGATCCTGAACCTGGCAGCGGAGCGCTATGCGCAGGAAAGCAAAGGGAGCTGGCGCATCCCTGCCTTTCAAAATTCAGCTCTGCGTGCCTGGATTACTGTACCGGTGGGAGGAGAATGATGAAATCTGAACAGGAACCTCCTGGCGTTGTCGTGCTGTACAACGCCAGTGAGAACTTAATAAAGGGTGAGCCCCGGGATATGTTGGCTGAACAAGGCGTCGTTATCTGTGCCCAAGCTGTGGCCGACTCGCTCCGGAAGGCAGGCTATCGAGTGGTACGGCTTCCAATTCACACCGACGTGGAGCTGGCTCTGGCTCCTTATCCCCCCACCCGCTGGGCGGTCTTCAACCTGGGTGAGGGTTTGGACGGGCGGCTGTTCGAGGAAGCACGCATCGCCTGGGCGCTGGACGCCATGGGCTACCGCTTTACCGGGTCCGGGGGTGATGCCCTTGCTCGTTCTGGGCACAAGTTGCAGGCCAAAACCTTGTTGGCCGCCAGCGGTGTGGACACACCGCCCTGGTGGCTTTTTCGCCATCCTGATGAGGTGGAGGCCGTGGCTGCTGACCTGTCCTTCCCGCTCATCGTCAAGCCCGTAGCCGAGGATGCCAGCATTGGGATTGGCCCGGAGGCAGTGGTGCACACTGGTCGGGCACTGCGTGAGCGTGTAGCCTACGTTGTGGAGCGTTATCGGCAGGTGGCCCTGGCCGAAGTCTTCGTGGCTGGCAGGGAATTCAACATCGCCCTGTGGGGTGATCCACCTGAAGTCTTGCCCCTGGCCGAGATAGATTTCAGCGGTTTCGCTGACCCTTATGCCCGCATTGTCTCTTTTGAGGCCAAATGGGAAACGGACTCTTTTGAGTATCGCCACACCCCTGTCCTTTGCCCTGCGCTGGTGGATGCCGACCTGGCCATGCTCATTACCGATGCCGCCCGGCGGGCCTGGGCAGCCATCGGCTGCCGGGGGTACGCCCGTGTGGACATGCGCGTTAGCGACGAGGGGATACCCTATGTGTTGGAAGTGAACTGCAACCCGGACCTCTCCCCCGATGCCGGTTTCTACCGCGCAGCCCGGGAAGCCGGGTATAGTTACGAGGACATGGTGGTGCAGATCTTAGAACTTGCCTGGAGGGAATCCTATGCCTGTGATCGAGCCAGCCTTGGACACCGATGGCCCGTCCATTCTACAATTGATGGCCGCGACTGGTGTCTTCGTGCCAATGGACTTGAGCTGCGTCGAGGAGCTTTGGAATGTGTACCTGGATAAAGGGGAGGCCAGCGGATACGCCTTTTTGGCCTATCGCGAGGATGGCTGACTGCTTGGCTACGCCTGCTTCGGCCCCCACCCTCTGACCCAGGGCACCTTCGATCTCTACTGGATCGCTGTGGACCCTGCGGCTCAGAGGCGTGGCATTGGGCACGCCTTGCTAGCCCGGGTCGAAGCCGAGGTGCAGGCCCGTGGTGGCCGTCT
>CAYRNM010000246.1:0-2698 GCA_964425465.1 uncultured Anaerolineae bacterium
GAAAATCAAGGAGGAACCATGAAAGTCTCAATCCTTTCCTATTCGTTCCGTGGCTTGCTGCAAGAAGGCAAGATGGACGTGTTCGGCTATCTGGAGAGCGTGAAGTACCGCTATGGCCTGGATGCGGCCGATATTTGGAACGGCTTTCTGGTGAGCACGGAGGAGGACTACCTGAGGAAGGTAAAGGATGCGCTGGATGGGCGCGAACTGGTTCTGGCGGACCTTTGCGTTGATGGAGCGCACCTCTGGGAGCCAGATCCGGACGGTCGCGAACGGAACTACCAGAACGCGCTGGCCCACCTGCGGGCTGCGGAGATCCTGGGCGCCAGGTTCGTGCGCATTGATGCCGGTGGGGGCATGGATGCCGAAGCCTGGACTGACGAGGAGTTCGACTACATCGTCAAGCGGTACAAGGAGTACGCCCAGCGGGCATACGACAACGGATACAAGGTCGGCGCGGAGAACCATTGGGGCCCAGAGGGAATATGGGCCAACCTGAAGAAACTCGTCGAGGCGGTTGACCATCCTGCCTTTGGGGTCTCATGCCACGTTGGTGGGTGGCGAGGAGCAGACGCCGAAGAAGCCGACCGACTGGTAGCACCCTGGGTTATGCATACTCACCTGGCTTGGCCTCCCCTGGGGTGGGGCATCGCCGATGAGACCTGCCTGGCGGAGAAGATGGCCATTCTGCGCGATGCAGGCTACGAGGGGTACTACAGCACAGAACACCATGCCGGCGAGAACGAATACACTGGGGTGGCTATCCAAGTAGCAAAGGTGCGCGACATCCTCGACCGATGGCGCTTGGAGGGCTATCAGATCTAACCAATGAAGATCCGCTACTGCCAAGTGCCCGTGAGCCAGATCGCGGGTGGTTGCGTATGATTCGAACCCGTTGATGCGCACTCTCAATGCTGCGCAATAGATGTAGACGCGAGAGGAGAGAATTGTGGATAAAGTGAAGGTAGCTGTTGTTGGCTGTGGTATGATCGCCGAGCAGAGCTATCTGCCGGGCATCGTGCAGATGGAGAAAGCCAAACTTGTCGCCGTGTGCGACATCGTCGAGGAGCGAGCTGAGTTGCTGCAGGAGAAGTTCGGAGTGCTTCGCTACTATACCGACCTCGACACCATGCTCGCTGAGGAGGAGTTCGACCTGCTGGTGAACCTCACCATCATCCCCATGCACTATCCTCTCAACCTCAAGGCGCTGCAGGCGGGCAAGCACGTCTACTCCGAGAAGACCTTTGCCCTGACGACGGAAGAGGCCACGGAGCTGGTCGAAACGGCCAAGGCCAAGGGGGTCAAGCTCGGAGCCGCGGCCGCGACCATGCTGAGCCCCGTCAATCAGATGGTCCGACGCCTTGTTGAAGGGGGTGCGATCGGTAAGGTGACCTTTGCCAAGGTGGTCTCCAGCCATGGCGGGCCAGCTGCCGAGACCTGGCCTGCAGATCCCACCTGGTTCTACAAGAAGGGTGCAGGCCCACTGCCCGACATGGGCGTGTACGGTCTACACAGCATCACGGGGATCCTGGGACCCGCTAGGCGGGTGACAGCGTTCGCTGGGATCTCTGTCCCGGTGCGCTATGTGGGTGGGGGGCCCTTTGCCGGCAAGCGCATTGATGTCGAGGAAGATGATCTGAATCTCATCATGCTCGACTTTGGGGAGGCCACTTTCGCCATCGTGGATGGCAGCTTCTGCGTGCGGGCCACCAAGGCGCCCAGCATGGAGATCATGGGTTCCGATGGCACGATTGCGGTGCAGCCCCTCTGGGGTGGCGGAGCACCGATCAGCCTCTGGCGCGATGAAGCAAAGCTGGGAGTGAGAGGCTGGACTGAGGTCGAGATGCCTGCCGGTGGGCGATGGTCGCTGGCCAACGGTGTGGAGCACTTGATCGATTGCATCATCGAAGACAAGGAGCCGATAGTCAGTGGGGAACACGCCCGACACGTGTTGGAGATCATGGACAAGACCAAGGTTGCTGCGAAGACCGGAGTGACGCAGGTACTGGAAACGACCTTCCCGCGACGCTGAGAGCCACGTCGTTGATCCATGCCCGATGGCTTGACCAAAGCGGAGTGGAGCATCCAATCGGATGTCCCACTTGTCTGGCCTTCCCAGATGGTTGGGCGCCATAAGTCCCTTGGACGACGGCGGGCCTGATACTCAGGCACCGGAACCCGACGGAGTTGGTGCAACAGATCCTTCTCTCTACCAGGAATAGCTACTCAAAGTCCCGCAGTTGGTGGGTGGATTTGCGCGCGCCGATGCGGCGCTATAGAGTGCAGCCTGCGCCGGGCGGCGCTTGAAGTCGGGTTGAAACTCCTGAAGCAGTTTTTTTACGGCGTTCACCAGGCTGACAGTTGGGCAAATACCCCCCGGGGCACCTGCATCGCGTGGCCGGTGAGGGTCTCCGTTGGGGCAACCGGGGCCTGGTCTGGCAGTTGACTCATCGTGCACCCTGCTTCCCAAAAGGTCACGATGAGTCTACTCAATGCCGTTGGGCTGGCAAAGCCCTGTTTTCGGCCCGTCTTGACGGTTAGGCTCTGTTTGCACAATTGTTGCGTTAGCCTTGCCGGACCAGCGGCTATTCGTTTGACGAAAGGAGAGAGCTACGATACAACAAACACAGTTCGAGCTGGAAGTGGGCTCTATTCTGATCTAGCAAAAAGGAGGAAATGCGATGGCAGAGAGAGATTT
>CAYRNM010000246.1:2798-4240 GCA_964425465.1 uncultured Anaerolineae bacterium
GCCTGTGCACCAGCAGCACCTCAGATCGTAGAGGTGGAGAAGGAGGTCCCGGTCGAGAAAGAGGTCGTCAAGACGGTGGAGGTGGAGAAGGTCGTCGAGAAGGTCGTGACCCCCACCCCTGGACCGGCAAAGAAACCGGTGACTATCACCCTCTTCGTCGGCTTCGGTACGGGCAATGACCCGCCCCAGATACCGATGCAGGAAGCCATGGCCAGTTCCTTCCACGAGCTCTACCCCTATATCACGGTGGAGTACATGAGGGTGCCCTGCGAAGAGAGCCGGGTCAAATGGGCGACGATGTACGCCGCCGGGACCCCCCCTGATGGCACCCTGCCGACAGGCCTCAGCGGGATCAACTACTGGATCGAGCCTGGTGGGGAGCCGATGTGGGTGAATATAGAACCCTTGATCGAGAGGGACAAGATCGATATAAGTGACTTCTTCGAGACCTCCATCAAGGGAGCGACGCATCCCCTCACCGGCGAGCTCATCGGTATGCCTGTAGGCCTCTACTGTAACTTTCTGGCCTACAACAAGAACATCTTCGACAAGGCAGGCATCCCCTACCCAACCCATAATTGGGACGACAAATCGTGGACCTATCAAAAGCTGCTGGAGTTGGCCCAGGAGCTGACTATAGACAAGAACGGCAAGCGGGCCAACCAGGTGGGCTTCGACCCCGACAACATCGTCCAGTTTGGCCTGGATGGTTGGGAGGAGTGGACCTACGGTCGGGCCTGGGGAGGTGAGCCCTTCAGTGAGGATGTGTGCAAGGTCACTGTCAACACACCGGAGTGGATCGAGGGGCTCCAGTTCCTGCAGGACCTGAGGTACAAGTACCATGTCATGCCCACACCGGCTCAGACGGGCCCCCTCACCGCTTTGTTCTGGGATCCCTTTGGCAGCGGCCAGGTGGCCATGTCCTTCTCCTGGACCTGGGTTGTCGGCGAGATCCTCGTCGAGATCAAGGACTGGGGCTGGGACGTGGCTGCCCTGCCTTGGGGCCCGAAGGCCCAGGCGGCTGGTCTGTGCATCGACTGCGGCACCATTACCGCCAAGAGCCCCCATGTCGACGAAGTGTGGGAGTACTTCAAGTACATCAGCAAGCCCGGCAACTCTGAGAGGTTGGCCATTGATGGCTGGGGCTGTCTCCCACCTCGCAAGTCCGGGATGGAACTCTTCGATGAACGATTCGCCCTGAGAGTGCCGGGCATCGACACCAAGGGGTTCGGCGAGGCCCTGGCGAGGGGCCGCCCCACAGAGTACTGGAGGCCGGAGTTAGGGAAAACCTATGAGACATGGGATGCCATCTACGACGCCCTCCGGCTGGGCAAGAAGACGGCAGCAGAGTGCTCCGCCGAGCTGCAGAAGGAACTCCAGAAGCTCTTCGACGAGTACTGGGCTAAACATCCGGGCTTCTGCTCCTAGCAGGACACAAAGTG
>CAYRNM010000247.1:0-4224 GCA_964425465.1 uncultured Anaerolineae bacterium
ATGCCACCATGCTACAGCCTTTTTTCTGGATGTCAAGGGTTTCCGAACGCTCTCCCTTTCCGAGAGATCCAAACACGCTAGAGGAGGAACACCGTGTCTGAAACCATGCAAGCTGTCGTCCTGTACCCACCCCGCGAGCTGCGGCTCGAGGAGCGGCCCATCCCAGCCGTCGGCGCCGATGAAGTGCTGGTCCGCATCCGCGCCGTGGGCGTGTGCGGTTCCGACATCCACTACTGGCACTCGGGGCGCATTGGCCCCGTGGTGGTGGAGAAGCCCATGATCCTGGGCCATGAGTGCGCGGGAGAGGTGGCCGAGGTGGGTGCAAAGGTCACCCATCTGCATCAGGATGATCGGGTGGCCCTGGAGCCAGGGGTGCCCTGTGGGCAATGCGACCTCTGCCGTACCGGGCGATACAATCTCTGCCCCGAGGTGGTCTTCTTCGCCACGCCGCCGGTGGACGGGGCCTTCTGCGAGTACGTGGTCCACAAGGGCGCTTTCACCTTCAAGCTGCCGGAGGGGGTGAGCTTCGAGGAAGGGGCCATGTGCGAGCCGCTGTCGGTAGGTATCCATGCGGTGCGGTGTGCGGGCATCGGCCTGGGCGACTCGGTGCTCATCACCGGCGCAGGGCCCATCGGCCTGGTGACGCTCATGGCTGCCCGAGCAGCGGGGGCGACGACGACAATCATCACGGATATACAACCCAACCGCTTGGCGCTGGCCCGCGAGCTGGGGGCCACGGCCACAGCCGATGTCCGCTCCGAGGATGCCCTGGTCCTGGTGCGGGACCTGACCCAAGGGCGTAGTGTGGATGCAGTCATTGAGTGCACGGGGCTGAGCCGTCCCATGCTCACCGGGCTGGAGGCCGCCAAACCTGGCGGGACGGTCGTATGGGTGGGGATGACGGATGATACCTACACCATCCCTGCCGTGAACATGATCCGCAGGGGGCTGAGCATCCGGGGTATCTTCCGCTACCGGAACACCTACCCCGCGGCCATTGATCTGATCGCCACCGGCCGGGCGGAGGTGGCGCGGCTGATCACCCATCACTTCCCTCTGAACCGCCTGCCAGAGGCGATGGAGGTCGCCCTCACTGGCCGGGATGGGGCGGTCAAGGTGATGGTGGAGGTGTGAGGCTACTAAAGAGGCTGCCAATGGTTACTGCCAGCAGGAAAAAGCAGCTTGGCGCATTTTACACCCCTCTGCCCATGGCTCGCTTCCTCGTGAACTGGGCTGTGCGCCGGGCCGATGAGACGGTGATGGACCCCGGCTGCGGTGAGGCTGTCTTCTTGCTGGAGGCCTATCGCCACCTCATTGAACTGGGGGCCTCGGCCGAGCAGGCCATGGGTCAAATTCATGGTGTCGAGATTGACGAAGCGGCCTATGGGCGGGCCTGTCGGCTGCTGGCCGAGGCCTCAGGGATCAGTGCCTCGGGCATCATCCACGCTGACTTCTTTCAAGTACAGCCCGATCTTTTTGGCCCACCGCGAGTGGATGCCATCGTCGGCAATCCCCCCTATGTCCGCTACCATCACTTCAAAGGAGCCACACGCAGGCGGGCCCTGCTGTCCGCCCGCCGAGCGGGTGTGGAGTTGACCCGCCTCGCCAGTTCGTGGACACCCTATCTCATCCACGCCATCTCCTTCCTCAAGCCTGACGGCCGTCTGGCAATGGTCGTCCCCGCCGAACTGCTTCAAGTGGACTATGCTGAGCCAGTCCGGCACTTCCTCCTGAACCGCTTCTCAACCGTGACAATAGTCGCTTTTGATGAACGTGTTTTCCCAGGCGTGCTGGAGGACACGGTGCTTCTGCTCGCTGAATCCACTGGCTCGCCCCAGGGGCTGCGCGTGATCCGGCTGAAGGACCTGGAGGAGCTGGCGGGGCTACGGCAACATCTTACCGAGGTACCCATCGTTCATGGGGCGGAGAAAGCGCAGAAGTGGACATCCTATCTCTTGCCGCCCGAGGGGTTGTTGGTCTATCAGACCATCGCTGAGAGTCCAGAGGCCGTCATGCTGGGTGATCTGGCCACTGTGGACATCGGTGTTGTGACCGGCAACAATGCCTACTTCCTCCTCACGGAGGCCAAAGCGCACTGGTGGGAGATCGAGCCGCAATTCCTGACGCCGGCTGCTCCCAAGCCCAAGATGATGCCCGGCGCGCGTTTCTCGACCCAAGAGTGGGAGGGGTTGCGAGATGGAGGTGCCCCCTGTTATCTCTTGAACTGTCAACTCCCCCCTTCAGCAGCGGCCAACTATCGAGTCTGGAACTATATCCAGAGGGGAATGGAGAGGGGAATCCACAAAGGATACAAGTGCCGCAACCGGGAGCCCTGGTACGGGGTGCCAGGGGTGCGCGTGCCGCCCGTTTTCTTGACCTACATGGCCCATGAGCTCCCACGCCTGATCCTCAACGAGGCCCAGGTCATCAATCATAACCTGATGCACGGAGTGTACTTCGATGTGCACTCCGAAGAATTAGGAGCCTATGTCGCGTCTTTCTACACAACCTTTACCATGCTCAGTGTGGAGCTAGCGGGCCGAAGCTACGGTGGGGGCGTGCTCAAGCTGGAGACCAAGGAAAGCGAGCGCCTTCATTTGATCAAGCCCTCGGTCTCGGCCCATCGCAGGCTGATCGAGGCTTTGCCACTGATTGACGAGCATCTCCGGCGTCGGGCCTTTGACGATGCGCTGGCCATTGGCGATGAGATTCTATTGCTGGGACAGCTTGGCCTGGACCGGCCAACGTATGAGAGCCTGCGCAGCGCTTATCAATCTATCCATGGCCGTCGGTTGAGCAGGGTTCAGAGTTGACCAAGCCAATGGAGAAGGATTAGATGGACGTTTGGACACTGATTGTCGGACTGGCCGTGATCATCGGCATTGTCGCTGGTATTGTCCAGGTCTTGCAATACGTGGAAGAGCAGCGAGGGAGGAAGCGGGAGCCGACCGCTGAAAAGGCCACTATCCTATCCCTGCCCGCGCTCACTATCCCCAGCAACCTCCCGCCCCGGGGGGACTTCATCGGCCGGGAGAAGGAGAAGGCTCAGGTACGGGAGGCGTTGAGCTCCCGCTGGCCACTGACCTGTATTGACGGCATCGGTGGCATTGGCAAGACGGCTCTGGCCCTAGAGGTAGCCGGTGAATGCCTGCGGGCCAGTAAAGGCGAAATCTCTGCCGATGGCATTCCCACCTTTGACGGCTTCATCTGGACCACAGCAAAAGACCGGGAGCTAGCCCTGAACGATGTGCTCGACGCCATCGCTCGCACTCTGGACTACCCTGGCATTGCCCAGCAACCCCTTGAGGAAAAGCGGGAGTCGGTGCGCAAGCTCCTGCAGAGCAAGCGCTATCTCCTCATCGTAGACAACTTCGAGACGGTGACGGACAACGCCGTACAGGACTTCCTGCTGCGGTTGCCGGAACCATCCAAGGTCCTTATCACCAGCCGAGAGCAGAAGTTGCGCCAAGCCTGGGCGGTTTCACTCAAGGGGCTGGAGCAGGGCGAGGCCCTGACCCTGATTCGTAGCGAAGGGCGGCGACTGGGGCTGGCATCGGTAGAGAAGGCCGAAGAACGGGTGCTATTGCACCTCTACCAGGCCACAGGCGGAGCACCGCTGGCCATCAAGTGGGCCGTAGGGCAGATCAAGCAGAAAGGGCAATCGCTGGACACCGTGCTGGCCGCGCTGCACGAGGCCAGGGGGGACATCTTCGAGGAGGTTTTCGCCCGTTCCTGGTCGCTTCTTTCCGAGGACGCCCGACGCATCCTGATGGTCATGCCCATCTTCGCCTCCTCTGCGTCCCGAGCTGCCATCGAAGCTGCCAGCGATGTGCATCATTTCGCCTTGGACGATGGATTGGGACAACTGGTGGAAATGTGGCTGGTGGAGGCCACCGACGAACTGGACGCTGCTAAGCGACGGTACAGTGTTCACCCGTTGACACGAGCGTACGCAGGGGCAAAGCTTGAGGAGGGCAAGCACTGGCAGAGAGAGGCAAGGCTGCGAGTTGTAGAGTATTTTATCCACTATGCTCAGGGCAAGGGCGGAGAGCAAGATTGGGAGAACTACCCGCTGTTGGTGCCAGAATTGGAAAACATTACGGCTATCTTTGAGTGGTGCTACGCCACTAATAATTGGCAGGCAGTTACTCGTTTTCAAGAGGCCCTATTCTACTTTCTCTACTATCGTGGTTATTGGTGGTCACCCTCTTGCGTGTTGGTAGC
>CAYRNM010000248.1:0-4201 GCA_964425465.1 uncultured Anaerolineae bacterium
TTGAAACCCAGCTTCGGGTCCGCTATGCCGAGACCGATGCCATGAGCATCGTCTACCACACCAACTACATTGTATGGTTCGAAGTCGGGCGAGGGGAGTACTTCTGGCAGCAGGGGATGAACTACGCCGACTGGGAGCGGCAGGGTGTTTACTTCCCGGTGTCTGAGGTCAGCGCCCGCTTCCTGGCCCCCGCCCACTACGGCGATCTGGTGACCGTGCGGGCCTGGGTGCAGGAGGTGCGCAGCCGGGAGGCGACCTTTGCCTACGAGGTGCTCCTGGCGGAGACCGGACAGCAATTAGCCACCGGCTGGACCAAGCATCTGTGCGTGGATAGTGAGGGACAGGTGGTGATCATCCCCTCAAGGCTGAGGAAGGTACTGGAGGGAGGGTCAGAACATGAGCAAAAATGACGAATGGGATCAGATCAGGAGGGTGAAAGCCCGCCACGAGGCGGACCTTTTGCGCAAGCGAAATGTGGTGGGCGTCGGCGTGGGAAGGCGCGAGGTGGGAGGTGAGATGACCGACCAGCCTTGCTTGGTGGTAATGGTCGAAAAGAAGGTCCCCCTGGAGGAACTGACACCCGAGGACCGCGTCCCCTCAGAGCTCGAAGGGGTCTGTGTGGATGTGCAAGTCGTGGGGCGAATCAAGGCCCTGTGACCACCGAAGAAAGGAGATGCTTCCATGTTAGAGAGGGCCATCCAGGCCAAGCGACGGCACCTCGATGATCTTTTGAGCAAGCCCAATGTGGTCGCCTGTGGCGTGGGCTACAAGGAGACCAGCGGGGTGATCACTGACGAGCCAGCGGTCATCGTCTCCGTGGAGCGGAAGGTCCCCACCGCTCAATTGGCCCCTCAGGACTTGGTCCCCAGAACAGTAGAGGAGGTCAAGACCGATGTGGTGGAGGTAGGCAAGATCAAGGCCTGGCAATCCATCCCACCGGGGGCAGGGCCGCGCGACAAATGGCGACCTGCACCGGGTGGGGTCTCCATCGGCCATGTGGACATCACCGCCGGAACCCTCGGCTGCCTGGTGACCCGGGGTGGGGAAGTGTTCATTCTCAGCAACAACCACGTGCTGGCCGACGTCAATAGGGCCCGCCTCGGCGATCCCATCCTCCAGCCCGCCCGCTATGACGGCGGCACGCCGGCCGATGAGATCGCCCGGCTGGCGGATTTCATCTCCATCCGCTTCGGCACCGAGGAGCCGGAGTGCCCCCTGGCCAGCGGTACCGAGCGGGCCCTCAACTGGGCCGCCCGAACCCTTGGCTCCAGCCATCGCCTGCAGAGCTACCGGCTGGCCCCAGCGGAGAATCAGGTGGACGCCGCCATCGCTCGCCCCCTGTCGGCTGACCTGGTGGAACGGCAGATTCTGGAGATTGGGCTGCCCCAGGGGGTGCATGAGGCCACGCTGGGCACCCGAGTGCAGAAAAGCGGGCGCACCACAGGCCATACCCAGGGCACCATTCGCCAGATTGACGTCACCATAGGAGTGGACTATGATGGTCGGACGGCCACCTTCACCGATCAGTTAATGGCTGGGGCCATGAGCAGTGGGGGAGACTCCGGCTCGGCAGTCCTCGACGAAGCGGGCTACGTCGTGGGGTTGCTCTTCGCCGGCTCCGATCTGACCACTGTCATCACCCCTATCCAGTTGGTCCTGGATGCCCTGTCCATCCAGATTGCGACCTAGCGGATGACGGATCGCAGGCAACGCGACTACACCTCGGGCCGCCTGGTCCGCAACATCTGGGACCTGGCGCCGCCCATGGCTGCCGGACAGGTTCTCTTCGGCCTGCCTGGTATCGCGGAGAGCTACTGGCTGGGCAAGCTGGGCAGTGCAGCGCTGGCCGCCGCCAGCCTGGGGATGGCGCTGCGCATCGTGCTGATCAGCCTGATCATGGGGTTATCCACAGGTGGCATGGCCCTGGTGGCCCGACATATGGGCGCGGGAGAGCAGGCCGCCGCCGACCGGGCGGCTCAGCAGACCCAGATGCTCATCCTGGTCGCGGCGGTGTTCCTGGGGACTGTGGGATTCCTTTTCGCTGCACCCTTCCTGCAGTGGATGGGCGCTGAAGGGGTGGTGTTGAAAGAGGGGGTGCACTACGCGCGGGCGCTTTTCGTTGGCCTGTGGGCCATGGAGCTGATCCCCAGCATGAGTGCTCTGTTCGGTGGCGCAGGCAGTGCGGAATGGGCCTTCCGCATCAGCCTGGTGGCCACCGGCACCATCCTCTTCCTCCAGCCGCTCTTGATCCTGGGGTGGGGTCCTGGGCCATCATTAGGGGTGAGGGGAGCGGCGTGGGCCCAGGTGTTGGGGAATGCAGTGGGTGTGGCCCTCCAGCAGGTTGTCTTACTCACTGGACGCGCGCGGATACGGATTCGTCTGAATGAGGGGAGGGTGGACAGACGCATGATGGGTCGGATCCTGCGCCTCGCCTTACCCACCGCCGTGGAGCGGTTCATGCCCAATCTGGCTCAGACGATCATGCTAGGGCTGGTGGCGACCTGGGGGGTGGTGACACTGGCGGGGTACAATGTCACCACCCGCATCTTCAGCCTGACGATGATGGCCAGTATGGGGCTCGGTGGGGTGGCGCCGACGCTGATGGGGCAGAACCTGGGGGCCCAGCAGCCGGAGAGGGCGGAGCGGAGTGGCTGGGCGGTGGCTGGGGTGGCCACGGGCCTCGTGGCACTGGCCCTGATTCCACCGGTGTGGCTGGCCCCTCAGGCCATCGCCCTATTCAACACTGAGCCGGCAGTCATCGCGGCTGGCACTCACTGTCTGCGGGTAATGGCTCTGGGCCAGGCCTTTATGACCCTGGCCCTGACCGTCAGCATGGCCCTGCGCGGCGCGGGGGACACCCTTTCCCCCATGGTGGTCAGCACTGGATCGCTGTGGCTGGTGCAGCTTCCCCTGGCCTATGGCCTGTCCCAGGCTGCCGGTTGGGGAGCCATGGGCCTGTGGCTGGCCCTGACCATCACTCCCATCGTCACCGCTGCAGCCATCTGCTTACGCTTCCGCCAGGGGCGGTGGAAGGTGAAGCAGATTTAGTGAGAGAAGATTTGATAAAGTCTTAAAGATGTTGTAAACTATAATCCAGTTGATTAGGTTATCATTTATGTGGGATCAAGGATGGTGGACTTTATTTGAGCCAAACTCAGGAATAACGCAGCTTGTACCCGTAGGGGTGCTTGCTGCGCCTGATCTTGACGCGGGGCAAGCCCCGCTACCCCATCGAAGGGCCTCCTGCGCTTTCCGAGACCGCAAGGGTTGCCCCTACCTGACCGGGTGCACGGAGAGGTACTGTTGGAGGATGGAGGCCGCTTCCCCCAGGATCTCGTAGCTTCGCCACTGGCGGATGGTGGTCATGACGAAGACGGCCGCCCCCACCACGTAATCGTCCTGCATCAACTCACTGTCGTACCAGGCCAACTGCTCGATGTAGTTCCCTGGCCCATCGCCTCCCATCCCCTGCTCTTCCCAGTAGATGACGAAATCCTTCCATCCCTTCCCCTTGGGCCCCGGACGATCCCGCACCAGGCCATCAATGCCGCATTCGGTGATGACCAGCGGCACCTCCAGTCCGGCCGGAATCAAGTACTGGCGGTAGGCCTTGCGGTAGCGCAGGGTCAGCCACCCCTCCCCACCAGCGTGGGTGCCAAACTGCAGGGTCGGCGCTGAGTACTCGTGCAGGCCCAGGAAGCCCTCATGCTCGCGAACCGCCTCTAGCGCGGGGAAGAAGTGGGGCCACAGCTCCAGCGGTGGATGGCCGGTGCCGAAGTTGCCCACCACGGAGCGGATCCCCTCCTTGGCCAGCAGTTGTACCCGTTCCGCCTCCAGCTCTGCCAACCGCTTCATCTGTTCCGCGTCAATGGCCACCGGCTCGTTGTACCCCTCCCAGGCGTCGAAAATCTCCCTGAGGCGAGGATGGGTCGCTACGGGCCAAAGTTGGTCCACCAACTGCCGTGCGCTTTCCCCAGGCTCCACCTTGGCCAGGTCAATCTGATCCATCACCACCCGTCCCACAAACAAGGTGTGAGGCGAGAGGGCTTTGAGCTGGCTCAGGAAATCCGCATCCTGGGAGAGGGTCTTGATCACCGCCACATTGCCGGTGCGCACCAACTCCAGCACCTGGGGATGGTGATGGGTGATGCACAGCCCCAGTTTGGTGGGAGGGCCAGGGGGAAAGGGAGTTGGAGTGGGC
>CAYRNM010000249.1:0-4195 GCA_964425465.1 uncultured Anaerolineae bacterium
TGCCAGCGCCTCATCTCATCCTCCTCTACCGGATAGCCATGGCAAAAGGGCACAGATAGACATGTGCTCTACACACGCTGATTCGTTGATTCGCTCATTCGCCGATTCGCTATTCGTGCCTCAATGCCTCGATGGGATCCAGTTGTGCCGCTCGCGTCGCCGGATAGTAGCCGAAGAAGATGCCCACCGTCGCCGCGGCGGCAAAGGCCAAGGGGATGGATTCCGACACCAGTTCGGTGCGCATCGTGCCCATAGCACCGAAGAGATAGGAGCCTCCCACACCGGCCAGGACACCCGCCAGCCCACCTGCCAGACTGAGTAGAACCGCCTCCAGCAGAAACTGGCGCCGCACGTCGCGGGGACGGGCGCCCAATGCCTGCCGCAGGCCGATCTCCTGCGTCCGCTCGGTGACGCTGACCAGCATGATGTTCATGATGCCAATGCCCCCCACGAGTAGCGAAACCCCAGCCACCCAGGCCAGCAGGTCGCGAAAGGTCTCTGTCGTGGAGGCCGCCGTGTCAATGATGCTGTCCTGCGTCATCAGTGAAAAGCCGGGCGACATCGAATCCGTGCCGAGCAGCTTGATCAGCAGGTCCGTCAACTGGGACATCACGCTGGACATGGCTCCCTTGCTTTCAGCAGAGACATAGACCATCCCCACGCGATCGCTGCGGAACAGGCCCATCATGCTGAACTTCTTGAACACAACGGTGATGGGAATGTACATCCGGCTGTCATAGTCGGTGTTGCCGACCACGCCTTTTTCCTCCATCACGCCGACGACGGTGAACTTGACAGAGCCGATCTTGACCGACTCGCCGACGGGGTCCTGACCGCCAAAGAGCTCCTGAGCGATATCGTAGCCCAACACGGCGACCTTCTGGGCCCGGTCATTGTCCTCGTCGGTCAGGAACCGTCCTTCCCCCACCTGGTAATCGCGCACAGCGGGGAAGCCAGTGGTCGTACCTATGATAGAGATGTCTTCAAGCGTTACTTTCTCCGCTTTGACATCCTGGGTGGTATTCTGCTCCGCCGCTACACCGCTGATGCCGGTCACACTTTGGGCGATCACGGGGATGTCATCGTATGTCAGGCTAGGCGGTGGCTCTGCCCCAGGGCCGAAGCCACGTCGGCTGAACGAGGGCATGACCATGATCAGGTTGGGCCCCAGAGCGTTGATCTGGTCGGCGATCTCCGCCTCAGCGCCGGCGCTGACGGCCATCATCACGATGACCGCACCCACGCCGATGATGACGCCCAGGGTGGTCAAGAGCGAGCGTCCCTTGTTGAGCGTTAACCCCTCCCATGCCACCTTCAAGGTCCGCCACAGGTTCATCTCAACCTCCTCTCTCAGTGAGTGGAATGGAGTGCATCTGTCCCCCATTCCGCTCGTCGGAGACAATCCGCCCGTCAACGAGGGTGACGACGCGTTCAGCGTGCGCGGCGCAGTCCGGATCGTGGGTGACCATCACAATCGTCGCGCCCTGTCCGTGCAACTGCTCCAGGAGTTCCATAATCTCCTCGCCGGAGCGAGTGTCCAGGTTGCCAGTGGGCTCGTCGGCCAGGATGAGGGAGGGGTTGTTGGCCAGCGCCCTGGCGATGGCCACCCGCTGCTGCTCCCCGCCCGACAACTCGTTGGGGCGGTGGTGGGCACGGTCGCCCAGCCCCACCGACTCGAGCGCCGCAGCGGCGCGTTCATAGCATTCATGCTCGGTCAGGCGTTGGTGGCCGTTGTACAGCAGGGGCAGCATCACGTTCTTGGCCGCCGTCAGCCGGGGCAGCAGGTTGTACGACTGGAAGACGAATCCAATCCGGCGGTTGCGGACACCGGCCAATTTATCCCTACTCAATTGGCTCACATCCTCTCCTTCCAGCACATAGGTCCCCTCGGTGGGGCGGTCCAGGCAGCCCAGGATGTTCATCAGCGTGGACTTGCCCGAGCCGGAAGGACCCATGATGGCGACGAACTCGCCCCGTGCTACCTGTACGTTCACCTCGCGCAGCGCGTGGACCGCCACCTCGCCGGTCCCGTACACCTTGGTCAGGCCCGTGGTTTCAATCAGGTTCTCCATAGCATGTCCTCTCATCCTAGCGTGGTCCTCCCATGAAGGGCATCATCATGCCGCCTTCCGGCGGGCCGCCCTCCGTTGGCGCCTGGACAGAACGGCCAGAACTCGCTGTCACCCCTGTGCTGACCTCCTCACCGAGCTGGAGGCCGGAGCGAATCTCCGCGTTCACCAGGTCCTTGAGCCCCACCTCGACTGGACGCAACTCCAGCTCCCCGTCGGGCTTGACCACAAACACCGCGTACTGGCCCGGCGAGAGCTCGCGCAGCGCCTGCACTGGCACGAGCAGCACGTCCCTGGCCTCGGCAGCGATGACCTCGACCTCATCCACCGTCATGCCGGACAGAAGCTTCACCGGATGAGCGCTCAGGTCCACGCTGGCCCAGCTCTGGATGGCTGGCGTGCCGTCCACCTCCACCAGCGCCGGTTCCACGCGGACGATCTCTCCTGAGAAGGTGTCGTCCGGCAGGGCCTCGAAGGTGATGTTCACCGGGTTGCCCACCACGACACTGGCTAGATCCGCCTCCTCCACCCAGAAGCGCACTCGTGGGGTCTGGAGGTCGGCCAGGGTGATGAAGGGCGAGCCCACCGACTCCCCGGCCGAGGCCTCCACACCGGTGATGATGCCGGCGAAGGGAGCCCGAAGCTCCGTCCCCGCCAACTGCCTTTGAGCCGACGCCAGGCTATTGCGCGCCTGTTCCACGTTCAGTTGGGCCGCCTCCAACTCCTCTGCTGTAGCACCCGCCAGCAACTCCTCGAGCGCTGCCTGGGCCTGGGCCACCTTGGCCTCAGCCGCCGCCAAGTCCGCCGGGTCTGGGTCCTGCTCCAGCTCGTCGAGTGCCGCCTGGGCCTGGGCCACCTTCGCCTCCGCAGCGGCCAGCTCCGCCGCATCTGGGCCCTCTTCCAGATCGTCCAGTGCTGCCTGAGCCTGCGCTACTTTGGCCCGGGCCGAGGCCAGTTCCTCCTCGGTTGGACCGGCCACCGCCAGCTCATAGTTGGCCTTCGCCGTCTGGTAGTCGATGGTGGCCTGATGGAGGGTCGCAGCCTGCGGGCTGGCCTCGAAGCCCTGTCGCCAGGCGAACTTGTCGTAGTCCGCCTGCGCCTGTTGCAGGTCGATCTGGGCCTTCTCCATATCTGCCTTGAGGATGATGAGCTCCTGTTCGCTCGGCCCTGCCTGTAGCTCTTTGAGGGCCGCTTGGGCGCTGGCCAGGTCATCCCGCGCCGCCGCCAGCTCCTCCGCCCTGGCGGGCTTGGTCAGCGCGTCCAGCTCGGCCTGGGCGGAAGCCAGGCTCGCCTGCGCCGAAGCCACCTCCTGGGCGGTCGGGGGCGCAATCAGGCTATTGAGGTCGGCCTGTGCGGAGGCGAGGCTCGCCTGTGCAGAGGCGATGTCTGCCGCACTGGGATCGGCGGTCAGCTTGGCCAGTTCCAGCTCCGCCTGTCGCAGGCTGATCTCCGCCTGGGCCACTTGATCTCGGGCATCTGCCTCATCCAGGCGGGCCAGCACATCACCGGCCTCCACCTGATCGCCCACCTCCACCAGCACCTCGGCCAGCACGCCACTGGACTGGAAGCCCAGGCTTACCTCGGCAGCGGGGACGAGCTCGCCGCTGCCGCTAGCCGAGATGACCAGGTCGCCCTGGGTTACCTGGGTTGTCTGGATGCTCTCCGTGGGCGGAGCCGCCTGGGCCGGAAGATACCGCCCGTAGTAGTACCATGCCCCACCAGCCGCCACGATCGTAGCCAGGGCAAGGAGGATCAGAAGACCCCACCGGTTTCGCAGAAATGAACGCATTGTCGCTTACCTCCCTATCCTTTCATCTGGGAACGTCTCATTGGTTTTGTTCAAGTCCTAATTGTAGCGGACTCCTGTTAAGGTCTTATGAAGAAAAGGTTAGATTGTGGTGAAGGCTGGGCCCGATTGAGGGCTTCTCCTCTCGCCTCGCTAACCAGTGCGGCCAGCCCACCTCAACCGACTGTCCCATCTTTCATTGCCCGGTTCATCGAACGATCAGCCTCAGCACCAAGACAAGGAGAAAGATGGCGAGTGCTGCCAGAACTGGATAGAGGGCGCAGCCCCTTCTCCACCACCCCCGGCCGCGCCAAATCCATGGCCTTCTCGGCGCAAAGAC
>CAYRNM010000250.1:0-4180 GCA_964425465.1 uncultured Anaerolineae bacterium
TGGGCCCATGGACGAGAGGCACGCAGTTGCGCACGCCCTTGATGACGCTGAAGGCTGTCCAGAACTTACAGGGTGGAGCATGGGAAGCCTGGAGCTTGGGGATATACTCTCCGGCTTCTACCTTGTCCATCAGTTCCTGCAGAGTACCCTGGAACACGATGCGATCGCTCAGCATAGCTCTTTCCCTTCACAGTAGACCACTGACGGCCGACCGCAGACCGCCGAAAGAGTCTACGATACGTCGCATTTGTCAGCGGTCGGTGGTCGGCGGTCGTTTATCTCCCTCCCCCGGCACACCGACGGCATCAGCTCGACACTGTCGGCAGCGACGGAACTGAGGCAGAAAGGCGCTCCCCGCAGCCCGAGCGGCTCGCAGTTCCTCGCAGGTTGGCGGTCGAAGGTGGCGGAAGTGGTCCAAGGGGATGAGGGGCATCACATTCTGGATCACCGCCCCGCGCTCCCTTGCTGCCTGGGCAATAGGGCCAATCTCTGCCTCGTTGAGGCCCGGAATCAGTACCGTGTTGACCTTTACCGCTATGCCGGCCCCCGAGGCGGCGGCAATGCCTTCTAGTTGCCTCCTCACCAGCAAAGCCGCTCCCTCTACCCCTCGGCGAATGAGGTCTCCAACTCTGATCCAGGCATATATGCGGGCCCCAACTTCCGCCCGGCGGGCATTCACCGTCACGGTGATGGTCTGGACACCCAGTGTCGCCAGTTGATGGGCATATTGGGGCAGCAGCAGGCCATTGGTGGAGAGACAGAGCAGCAGTCGGGGAAAACGATGTCTGACCAGTTCCAGGGTGCGAAATGTGGCCTCGCTAACCAGCGGTTCGCCGGGCCCGGCGATGCCAACTACCCTCAAGCGAGGCTCGACCTCTAATCCATCAGCCACCCAGGCCAAAGCCTCCTCCGGCTTCATCACCCGCTTTGTGACCCCTGGGCGAAAGGTGTGATAGCAATCGCCCACCCGACGATTGCAGTAGTTGCAATGAATGTTACAGACAGGTGCTACAGGCAGGTGGATGCGACCGTACCGGGAATGGGCCGCTTCGGAATAGCAGGGATGGACGCTAAGGAAAGCGGGCAAGAGCTCAGATGAGGGAGGGGTGTCGCCACCGACGGAAGGCGGACTCATCATGTGGTTACCTTACCTCCTCCTACACCTGGCGCCGAGGCCGGTACTGAATCGCCTCCGCCAGGTAGGGGGTCTCGATGCGCTCGCAACCGGCCAGGTCGGCGATGGTGCGCGCCACTTTGAGGATACGGTGGTAGGCACGAGCGCTCATCTGGAGCTGCTGCATGGCCGCCCGGAGCAAGCTCTTGCCCTCCTCATCTACAGCGCAGAACTGGCGCACCTCCGCCGGACCCATATCCGCATTGCAGGTCAGGTTGGTTTCGGCAAAGCGCTGCCTCTGCCTTTCCCGCGCGGTCTCCACGCGCTCGCGGGCCGCCGCCGAGGGCTCCCCCAGCCGCTCGTCGGTCAGTTTCTCGTACTCCACCCGGGGAACTTCAATGTGAATGTCGAAGCGATCCAGCAGGGGGCCGGAGATGCGTTTCTGGTAGCGGCTGACCACCGAGGGAGAACAGGTGCACTCCCGCACCGGATCGCCGTAGTACCCACAGGGGCAGGGGTTCATAGCCGCGATGAGCATGAAGTTGGCGGGGAAGGTCAGCGTGCCCTGGGCGCGGCTGATGGTCACCTGCCGCTGCCCCTCCAGGGGTTGGCGGAGGGTTTCGAGGCTGCGGGCGTCAAACTCCGGTAGCTCATCCAGAAATAGGACTCCACGGTGAGCCAGCGAGATCTCCCCTGGCCTGGGCCAACGCCCGCCCCCCACCAGTCCGGCATGGCTGATGGTATGGTGGGGGGCACGAAAGGGGCGATGGCGGATGAGGGGAGTATCGGCGGACAGCATGTCGGCCACGGAGTAGACGCGGGTCACGTCGAGGGCTTCCTCCACCGTCAGGCGGGGCAGGATGCCGGGCATGGCCCGGGCCAGCAGGGTTTTCCCCGCCCCCGGAGGGCCCACCATGAGCATGTGATGTCCCCCGGCAGCAGCGACCTCCAGGGCGCGCTTGGCATGTTCTTGGCCTTTGATGTCTTGAAGGTCCACCTCATAAGAGGGTTCTGTATCACCATCGAGGGCCGGACGCACATCACAGGGAGGGATCGCCCCCAGCCCTTGAAGATGGCTGGCCAGGGATTGAAGGCTGGCCACAGGGTACACCGTCAGCCCCTCTACCAGCGCTGCTTCGGGTGCATCCTGGCTGGGGACGTAAAGGGCAACGATCCCCTCGCTGCGGGCCAGAGAGGCCATGGGCAGGACCCCGTTGACGTGCCGCACCGACCCATCCAGGGAAAGCTCTCCGATGATGAATGCCCTTTCATCAGGGGGAAAGAGCTGTTCGGAGGCGGCCAGGATGCCCACGGCGATGGGCAGGTCGTAGGCCGAGCCCTCTTTGCGCAGGTCAGCAGGGGCCAGGTTGACAGTGAGCCGGGCCAGGGGGTATCTCAGCCCGGAGTTGGCGATGGCCGAGCGGACCCTCTCGCTCGATTCCTTGACCGTCGCGTTGGGCAGGCCGACGATGGTCAGGGAGGGCAGCCCCCTGGAGACATCCACTTCGACCTCCACAATGGCCCCCTCCAGGCCAATCAACGCGCAGGTGAGCACTTTGGCCAGCATGTCCCTTTTCCCCTCGATAAGCGATCCTGCTACAGGCCTAACTCGGCGCGGATGCGGATGAAGCCGATCAGGTGGTCCCGGCCCAGCATCCCGACCAGTTGCCTCCCTTCCATCACTGGCAACTGGTTGACCCCCTCTTCCGTCATCTCCTGCATGGCGGCCCACAACCCCTCATCCGGCCCGATGGCCTTGAGTTGGGCCAAAGGGGTCATGACCTGTCCCACCGTCACGGCAGCCCACCGTGCCTGAGGCACTTTCTTGATGTTGTGCAGGGTGAGCAGTCCCATGAGCTGGCTACTCTGGACGATGGGAAAGCAGCGCCGTCCGGTGGTCAGAAGGTGGCCACGCACCAGCTCGTCCAAAGGCGTTGTCGGCGGCAGGGGGTAGCAGTCCTGGGTCATGATCTCTCGCACCGTGTGTCCAGCCAGCATGTGCTTGACCGCCATCTGGCGGTAGCTGGTCTGCGCGGCGTTGTCCAAGAACCAGCCGATGAAGGCGATCCACATCCCATTGCCCCACTGCCCAGTGAAGATCTGCCACACCCCGATGACGATGAATAGGTAGGCCACCCCCTGCCCCACCCAAGAGGCGATGCGCGTCGCCTGATGCAGGTTCCGGCTTCGCTGCCACAGGATGGAGCGCAACACCCGTCCGCCATCCAGGGGGAAGCCGGGGATGAGGTTGAACAGCCCCAGGCTGATGTTGATCTGGCCCAGGTAGAGGCTCAGGACAGCCGGGAGTTGGCTAGCCCCGCGTGTCAGAGCGCCGAGGGCCAGGAACAGCCCGCCCAGCACCAGGCTGGTCAGAGGCCCCACCAGGGCCATCACGAACTCGGTGGCGGGTGTCTCCGGCTCCTCACCGATCTCTGACACGCCCCCGAAGATGAAGAGAATGATGTCGTGCACCGGCAGCCCCCGCTGACGGGCCACGAGAGAATGGGCCAGCTCATGAAGCAGGACCGAGGCAAAGAACAGCAGGCTGGTAAGCAATCCCGCCCCCAGATAGAGGCCAGGGGACCACCCCGGGTACCGTTGGGGGAACACCACCCCTGTCAGGTTCCAGATGACCAGCACGAAGATCAGAAACCAACTGATGTGGATTCGCACCGGGATGCCAGCGATCTGGCCTAAGTTCACGGAGCCTTTTAACATGTGACCCTCCTACGCATAAGCAACGAGTAACGAGTGAATGAGTAACGAGGGGGCTGAACCCTTGTTGACTCGGTGCCCTGTAACTCGTTACTCCTTCCGGATGAGGCCGGCACTAACCGCCAGTTCCAACATCTGCTGGGTGACAGCCCCCTGTCGTGCGGTGTGGTAGGTTAGCGTCAATTCCTCGATGAGCCGGCGGCTGTTTTGACTGGCCCCCTCTATCAACTGAAAACGGGCCGACTGTTCGGCCGCGGCTGAGGCAAGCAACACCCGGTAGAAGGAAAGCTCAACCAGTTGTTTCACCACCTGGTCGTAGAGTGACTGGGGATCGGTCTCCACGATGGGAGG
>CAYRNM010000251.1:0-4165 GCA_964425465.1 uncultured Anaerolineae bacterium
TTATCAAGCTCGCCGCGCAGGGTAACAAGGTCGGCTTTGATCGGGTGTTGCTGGGTGGCGACGATGCCTGGTCCATAGTACCAGCCCCGATTTCGACCAGGGGGCCTAATATTGATAGGATTGCCTAGATACGCAGGAACACCACCGTAGGCTCGCAGACGGAAACGCCGCGCTTGACCGGTGCTACCGAACAACTGGCAACTCACACAGGGGTCATCGTCAGGGCATTTGTCGGCAATAACACCACACGCCTGCTGCCCCAAACTTCGTGCAATCGCCTCATACCACCAGCGCAATGAGCCGATCAAGCTAGTCCCGTGCAGCTGGTCGGTTGTCATCCTCACGCCGCCAGTCCACAGCGGTGTCAACGTCCACAAATGAATCGTCAAATTGCTCATTGCCTACCTCCTTGATACCATATGCACCATAGTGCACTGTGCCGTCAGGGGGTCGTAGCCGACGATAGACATTCACCCCGCTATTCCCTCCCACTCCTCCCTTTCCCTAACCCATCCTTGGCCCACATAGGCTCGGTCATCACTCCTGCCTTAGCCGCCCCCCAACGCTCTCCAGCCACTCGTCAATCCTCTCTCGCAGCCGGCGGTCGCGGAACTCGAACCAGCGCTCGCGCTCCTCGGGGTAGCGGGCCAGCACGGCCTTGAAGCGGCCGAAGGCTCCCTTGCCGTCCAGGGCCACTTCTAGCAGCTCCCCCAGGTGTTCATCCTTCACGGTGGCCGCGAACTCGACCATGTCGTTGTAGGCTTCATAGCTCTCGACACGCGGCACCTGGGCGTAGCGGTCCATGGTCACCCCTGGCGGCGGCTCCGGCCACGGTTCGGCCTCTTCCTCTTCCTCGTCCCATACCTCGTACTCCCAGCCCACCAGACACCACAAGGGCCATAGGTCGCGCAGGCTGGGATAGGTCAGTTCGTCCGGCCGGCGCGCTTTTCGCAATTGCTCCCGCGACCACTCGTCCAGCACCAATACCTGGCCGGTTTCCTTATCCAGCCAGTAGGTGGCCTCGTCCATCATGCTCCGCTGGAAGGCCATCTCCAGCCCCACGTAGTTGATTTCCACTTTCCTCACCCCCCCAAAACACAAACCGCCAACATCAGGCGCAGGGCGCGCTCAGTTGGCGGTCTTTAAGGCGGCACAGAGAAGCAAGCCGTCGCTTGCTTCTGAGCACCGATGACGGATTGCGCTGGACTACCTCGAAAGGGGAGGCCATGAGGTCTTTCCTAAGCCAAAACCCGACGATGGGTGTCGGAAAGTGCGTCGGAGATCTATCCTCCCACGCCAGCCGCGATGACGCAGATGGAATTGGCGGAAGTCTTCTTGGCAAATGATACCACAAAATGGAAAATCATGCAAGCTGTCTCCCCCTGATGAACTCAACCCCCTGCTCCCTCGTGGCCTTCCGAGGGTGCTGCTTCGGCTCCTGCCTCGGGAGCCCGGCCAGCCTCGGCCTGCCAGACGGAGGGGAGCTCTTCTGCAATGAACTCCGCATACGGATGGCGGTGCTGCTGGAAGCCCAAGAGGCCATTGACGATGAGGATGGCCCCCAATGCGATGAGGCTGGGGTGAAGCCAGCCCCGCAGCCCCGCCTGCCAGAGGCCTACTACAGCCAGAATAGGCCCCAAGAAGACATCCAGCCACAACAACCCCCGCCCCAGGTGTAGCTCCCGCACCACCGGCAGCTCGCCCAAAATCTGCAGGTACTCCAGCAACAGAAATATCAGAAAAGCCAGACCGGCAGCCACTACAAAGAGCTGTGGATCGGTCAGCACCAGCCTTCCCGGCGACTGCACCCGGATGTTGAGAATGCTCATCGGCACGGTCACCAAGGCCACAACCAGCAGGGTCAGATAGATCACCCGGCTCCAGCGGATCAAACCAGGTCCCCGGGGTGCTCTGGCGAGCATGTCGCCTGCTTACCTTACAGAAGATGGGTCCAGGTCCATCTCCTGGTCGTATGGCCCTCCAGGTCCCAGCCACTCAGGACACAGGGCAATGGCCTCCTGCTCTTGAGCCAGCAGTGCGCGGAAGGCCCGCCGATAGCGCCAAAAGGGAATGAGGCTGGCAGCTGTCAGGCCATGAAGCATCCGCACGTACGTCACGCTGAAGGGGTCAAGGGAAGTGGCTAGGCGAACCCCTGGCTGCCGGACATCCTGCCTGGCCAGACAGGAGGTGAGGGGGTCATCCACCACCAAGGCGTTGAAGTGAGTGGGGAAGGAGGCCTCCACAAGGGCATCGTCCACAGCCATGAAGGGCCTGGCCCGGCGGTGCTCCTCCTCCACGAAGGCCCGGGGGTCGAAGTCAGGCCGCTCCTGAAGCAGGGTCTCGAGCCGGACATCCGTCGGCACACGGAAGGGCTCGCTGGAAGTGACGTAGCCCTCGATGGCAGAGAGGAGCAGGTCTCCTACGGAACTGTGCTTCAGGTAGGAATAGCGGCGCCTGATCTCCGCCTCCCGCTGAGCGGTGTCCTGACGCACCATCTGAAGCACCTCCTTCACTACGGCCTCCTCCTCACCCTGAGGGGTGGCCCTTCGGCGCTCCACTAACCAGGGGTGCTCCCCTCGCTCGACGGCGGCCTCAACCGCCTTTCTCTCCCGGCGAAGGGCAGCCAGTTCCTGCTCCTGAGCCTACATCTCCGGCAACTGTTCTGCTGCGTCAGCAGGATGCATCCGGGGTAGAGAGTCCGGGAGGGGCTCTCGCTCCGCCTCAGCGATCAGGCGGGCCTCCAGTTCCTCCAGGTCCGGCAGGGGCCGCCGCACAAAGGGTTTCCTCAGGGTGAGAGGAAGGTCAAGTTCTCCCTTCAGGTCCTTCTGCCGCTCCACCAACATCTGCCGGGCAGCGTACAGGGCCTCCAGCTTGCGGCCCAGCAAGCCGCTCACATCGGGAAGAAGGCCATCCCGCAGCATGGCCAGGAGACGTACGTTCAGCTCCAGACGGAGGCGGCGGGCCATATCCCGCTCTACTCTCTCTCGGGCGTGCCTCAGACACCATCGGCAGATGAACAGGGTCAGCACCGTCCCCAAGTCAGCAAGGCCCAGGGTGATGAGCAGCGGCAGCAGGCTGACCGGGCAGGTGAAATGAATGCCCACCTGCACGACCAGTGCCTGAAGGAGCAGGACGAGGCTGAAAAGGGAGAGCAGGATCATGCGCGTCACAAGCGCGCCCAGGCGGGGCTGGTGGCCCACCCATTGGGGATAGGCCAGGCGACGTCGGGAGTCCCCATCGCGCCGCGCCTGCTCAGCCGAGCCGGTGACCCCCTGTTCCATCCGCTCGCCGAAGCTTTCCAGAAGCGCTCTTCGCTCCCGCACACGGCGGGACAGGGTCTCCAAAAGGCGAACGGCCCTGACCAGCTCTCTGTTACTGGCCAACAGCAGTTCCTGAACCCGCTCGTCCAGCCGCCGGTCCATCTCCTGCAGCCAGCCCGAGGGTGCCATGACCCCCATCTCCTCACCGGGTGCCATCGCAATCCCCGCGTTGGCCATCAACTGGTCCCACCAGCGGGCCATCTGGGGGGCTCTGGAGGTGGGGTTCCTTCCAGGGCAGCGGTGAGCATCGGCACGGGCAGAGAGAGGCCCTCCTGCTGCAGACAGGCCATCTCGGGCAGGAACTCCTGGAGCTCCATGGGCTGCCAGAGCAGGCCCAGGTGGGCGAAGCGCTCAGCCGCCTGCACCAGATGGCTCCAGAGGGGCAATGGCTCCCGCTCGCCAACCTCCAGTCCGGGCACTGTGTAATCCACCCCCAGCACCTGGCCGGTCACGGCCACCTCCGGCACAGGAGATTCCTCCACACCCAGCTCTGCCCCGGCCAGGGCGTCGGCCAGGTTGCCCCGCTGACCCAGGGGCAGCACGTCCAGCGGCGTCCCGGCCAACAGCCGCTGGAGCAGAGGGCGCAGGTCCAGTATCCCCTCGGCGAGCTGGTCCGCCTCATCTCGCCTCTCCTCAACCTCCTCGGCTGGGGCCAGGAAGGCTTCTTTGAGGATGTCCAGCTCGTGCCGATAGCGATAACGAGCCCGCCACTTGTCCACAGGGATGTAGAGGCTCACGGCACCCATGGTGCTGTACCGCCCATTTTGCCACAGCTCCTCCCAGTCCGGCCCCGAGAACGCTAGCAGCAGGCTGCCCAGGTCCGAGACCAGGAAGGCCTCCAGCAT
>CAYRNM010000252.1:0-4144 GCA_964425465.1 uncultured Anaerolineae bacterium
GCACCATCGGCACCCAGACCACCATGCCCCTGGGCAGGCCAGAAGAGGTCAAGGCCATGGTTCGGGAGCGGATCGAGACGGTGGGGCAGGGCGGGGGGCTGCTCCTGGCCCCTACCCACGTCCTGGAGCCGGATGTGCCCTGGGAGAACATCGTGGCCTTCATCGAGGCGGTGGACGAGTACGGCTGGTACGCCTGAAACTGACAGAGCATAAGCGGCTGTGGCCGGCAGGATTGAGTTAGGGAGCCACTCAGGTGGGGTGGCTCTCTTGTTATTGCCGTGAATTGCTCACACATGCAGGCTGTGGTACAATCTACGGCCAGAATAAGGGTATCGCATGGATTGAAGGGATGACCCACATGACCAAACGAGAACGGGTGAGAAGAGCCATTCAACACCAGCAGCCGGACAAGGTGCCCTGGACCATCGCCCTGACCGATCCCGCACTGGCCAGGCTGGCAGATCACTACAATGATCCCCGGCTCGCCGACCCCCAATGCTTCCACGAGTGGGTAGGGGATCACTTCCAAGGGGTCGGGCCACAGGGCAAGGGGCAGTTCCATGGTCTGGAGGAGGAGGTCAAGCCCGGCCTCTGGCGCGATGGGTGGGGTGTGATCTGGGATACTCGGGGCCTGTACGGAGAAGGGGAGTGGGGGCGTCCGATGAACTGCGTCTTGCCCCAGCCCACCCTGGTCAACTTCACCTTCCCCGATCCACCCGGCCCGGAGGGTTTCGCCCATTATCCCCAGTTTATCAAGGAAAACCGGGAGTACTACCTCGTTGGACAGGAGGGACATCTCTTCGAGGTCGCCTGGGCCCTGAGAGGGATGGAGAATTTCCTGAGGGATATGATCTGGAACCCAGGGTTCGTAGATGATCTGCTGGAGGGCATAACCGAGTGCTACCTGGCTCTCATTGACCAGTCGGTAAAGTATGACATAGACGGCTTTTACTTCGGCGACGATTGGGGCTCCCAGCAGATGGGGCTGATCATGGGGCCCTACCATTGGCGGCGGTACATTAAGCCCTGCATGGCTCGCCTGTTCGCCCGGGTCAAAGGGGCGGGGAAGTTCGTCTCCCTGCACTCCGATGGCGATGTCAGCGCCATCTTTGAGGACCTGATCGAGATCGGGCTGGATGTGTACAACCCCTTCCAGCCGGAGATCATGGATGTCTACGAGATAAAGCGAAAATATGGGGACCGGCTGTGCTTCCACGGGGGCATCGGCATCCAAAGGCTTCTGCCCTTTGGCACGCCTCAGCAGGTGAAGGCCGAGGCCCGATGCATGATCCGAGAGGTGGGGGCTGGCGGTGGATACATCCTGGCACCTTCCCATTCCGTCCTCGCCGACACGCCGGTGGAGAACATCGTCGCTTTGATCGAAGCAGTGCAGGAACAGTAAACGAATGGTCCATTACAGAGGCGAGGCATTCTGTGAGGACCGGCTCAATTACACCCCATCCTCACCTGGACAAGCAATCGAGGCAAATGTAGTCGGTCTTGGAATGGCCTTGCCCTTACTCCCTGGCCACCGTCACCAGGCCGATGAGTCCGGCCCCGGTGTGGACGGACAGCCCAGGCGTCAGCTCGGCGATGAGGATCTCCTCCGGGCAGGGCAGGTCGGCCCGCACCTGCTCCTCGAAGCGACGGGCATCGGCCAGCCCATTGACGTGCAGGATGGCCATGCGGCTGGCGCGGCGATCTCCCAACGATTGGCGCGTCAGCTCTAGCACCCGCCTCCACGACCGAGCCCGGCTGCGTATCCGCTCCACCATCTCCAGTTTACCCTCCCTGAGGGTGAGGGTCGGCTTGATGTTCAAGAGGCCTGCCATGCCCGCCGCTAGGTGGCCGACGCGCCCGCTCAGGGCCAGGTATTTGAGCGTGGTCAGCGTGGCGTACAGGCAGGTGCGCTCCCGGACCTCGACGGCGCGCGCCACAGCCTCCTGGGGCGAGGCGCCAGCCTGAGCTGCCTCGGCCGCGGCCAGGGCCATGAACCCCTGCCCCATGGAGATGCTCCGCGAGTCCACCACCACGATGTCCCGCTCGGGGAGTGCCTCGCGGGCAACCATCGCCGCACCGTAGGTCCCGCTCACCTCGCTGCTGACGCACAGGCACACCACCGCCTCTGCCCCCTCCTCAAAGGCGGTACGAAAGGCCTCCACGAAGTGGCCGGGGGCTGGAGCTGCGGTGGTGGGCATTCGCCCCTCCTTGTCCACGCGGGCGAAGAGTTCCGCGTCCGAAATGTCCACCCCTGTTTGGAAGGTCTCCTCGCCGAACTGCACCAGGATAGGCACCTGGCGGATGCCGTACCGGGCCGCCACGTCAGACGGCAGGCTGGCATCGGTGTCGGTGACGATAGCAATACGGCTCATCTTTCCTCCTCTCAATGCTACCACTGGCCCTCGCGCTGCGGTAGGCCGCCTCCACCAGCTCGACCGCCGCGTAGCCGTCCTCGGCGGTCACCGGAACCGGGTTCTCACCCCGCACCGCTCCCACAAACAGCCGGTCCTCCTCCCGGTAACCCCACTTGTCAGCCCCATCGAGCTGAAAGTAGCTCTCCCGCTGGATGGGCTGGCCCAGCCCCGGCGAGAACTCCGCGCGCTCCATCTCCTCGGTCACCAGTTGCATGTGCGCCCCGTACAGCTCCACCCGCTCGAAGGGCGGGGCCCAGGTCGTGTGAGCTGAGGAGGAGAGCACCGCGTAGTGGCCGCTGGCAAAGGTGAGGAGCAGGGAGAAGTCGTCCAGTTCCTTGTAGACGTTGGCCTCCGCTCGGCACACGACCTCTGTCACCTCGCCCATCAGCCAGCAGACCATGTCCAGCAGGTGGATGGTGGATTCGTAGAGGAATCCCCCTGTCAGCGAGACATCCCCTACCCATGAAGGAGATAGCAGTTCCCCCCGGTTCATCTTAACGTTGGCCGAGAGGGGCTCGAAACCGGCCTCGATCCGCGCTTTGGCGAAGCGGTAGGCGGGGGCGAAACGGCGGTTGAAGCCGATCTGGTAGCGCCACCCCGAGCGCTCCACTGTCTGGCGGATCTCCTCCGCCTCAGCCAGGCCGGTGGCCATCGGCTTCTCGCAGAAGACGTGACAGCCGGCCCTGAGTGCTTGGAGCACCGGCTCGCGGTGGAGGGTATTGGGGGTGGTCACGTACACAGCATCGGGATACTGATCCAATAGCGCGGCCAGGTCGGGGAAGACGCCACAGCCCAGCTTAGTCGCCAGCCCTTCGGCGGCCTTGTGGCGCACATCGGTCACCCCCACGATCTCGACGCGCTGATCCTCCGCCAGGATGCGACCGTGGATGGTGCCCATGTGCCCACAGCCGACGATGCCGACGCGCACGGTCATCGTGCCACCTCCTTCTTCCATAACAAGGCTCGGGTGTCGGCCAGGGCCTGGGCGTAGTGGGCCCGATAGCGAGGGTGGATCTCCAGAGTCAGCCAGCCGGTGTAGTTCTCCAGCAACTCGGCAGCTGCTCGCAGGGGAATGGCGCCCCATCCCGGTGGCAGGTGCAGGTCTCCCTCACCGTTGGGCAATCGGTATTCCTGATCTTCCGCTGTCCAATCCAGATGGCCGTAGTTGTCGTGCCAGTGGATGTGGTGAACATAGGGGGCGGCGGCCACCACAGAGGCCAGAAAGTCGGTCTGACAGAAGGAAGCGGCCAGGTAGGCATGGCCCACATCCAGGGTGAGCCCCACATTAGGGGCGCTGATGGCAGCTACCTGTCGGGCCAGCAGGTCCAATCGCATCCCGGCATGGTAGGTGGGCAAGTCAGCCATCGGATGATGGTTCCGGATCAGGGTGGCCACCTCCCACAGGTGGAGATCGCGGTTCTCAATGGCGATAGTCACTCCCAGCTCTGCAGCGCGGGCTGCCAGTTCAGTCAGCGTTGCCGTCTCCCGCTCCCAGGAGGTCTGCAGGGCTGTCTCGTTGGGGAGATCTTCCAATCCCAGAGCAAACTGTTCCAGGGCAATCTGGCCACTGTGGTAGACGAAGGTATCCGCCTCCAGTTCGGCGCAGAATTGGAGGCTGGCTTCGAAGATCGCCCGCTGTAGGGGCAGATGGGGATGGTTGGCCACATTCAGCTTGTCGGGGCCGTGAACGATATAGTGTAGGGGAAATCGGTGGGTGATGGCCTTAACAC
>CAYRNM010000253.1:0-4137 GCA_964425465.1 uncultured Anaerolineae bacterium
TTGGATGACGCGGCGAAGATTGACGGGTGCAGCCTGTTGGGCATCTTTTTCCGCATCATTCTCCCCCTGTCCCGCCCGGTGCTAGGCGTGGTGGGTATTTTCGAGCTGATGTACTGGTGGAACGAGTTCTTCACCCCGCTTATCTACCTCAACCGGCCCGAGCGGATGACCATCTCCATCGGACTGCGCTTTTTCCAGGACCGCGATCAGGGCCACCTGGAGTGGACCATGGCCATGACGGTGGTATCCGTCATTCCCATGATCATCGTCTTCTTCGTGGCCCAGCGGCGCTTCATCCAGGGCATCGTCATCTCCGGGATCAAGGGGTAAAAGCACAAGGTTCTCTCCAATCCAAAGCAGCCAAGACAGGGGGCGTGGATTTGCTCTATGCCCCCTGTTTTCCTGCTAGAGAGAAGGTGGGGTAGATCGTGTGGACTATGAGCAGGCCTAAAATCCTCTCTCCGGTGAGCTCCTTTGAATCGGCCGTAGGGGTGGTGTCCGCTGGCGCGGACGAGATCTACTGCGCGGTCCAGATCCCCGGAGCCGAACATATCCTGAACCGCCCCGCAGGGTGCTGCGTCTCCACCTATGATGAGCTGGGGAACATCGCGCGCTACGCCCGCTCACAGGGCGTGGACACCATCGTGACCCTGGAGCTGCCCTTCATGTCCGAGTTCATGATCGGACAGATGAGGGAGCATATCGCTTCCTGCATGGATCAGGACATAGATGGATTGATTGTGGGCGACCTGGGGCTCCTCACCCTGGTCAGGGATATGGGGCTGGACATTCCCCTCTACGCCAGCACCTACCTGGTGGCGCTGAACTACGAAGCCGTGGATTTCATCCGAAAGTTGGGCGTCAAGCGGGTCATCCTGGAGCGCCACATGAGCGTAGAGGAAATAGGTCAGGTGGTGCAGCGCAACCCAGATGTGGAGATCGAGGTGTTCATCCACGGCTCAGGGTGTTCCAACATCAATTTCAACTGTTACCTGGAGGGCGGCCGGAGGAAAGTGGAGGCCTTGCAACAGGAGTACAGAGGGACCAAAGGGTTGCCCACACCGTGCAGAACGCCCTTTGACGTCTACGAGATAGGGGATGGCGAACGAAAGGTGACCAGAGCGCCCATACTGGATGGCTACACCTTCTGCGCCCTCTGCCGGCTGCCCGAACTGTTCGAGGCAGGAGTCACTGGCCTCAAGATCGTGGGCCGGTGTCTGCCGATCACCTATCAGGTCAAAACGACGGAGATGTACCGCAAACTGGTGGATGTGATCGCCCAGGAGGAGATCGGGCGATCCCGACGAGCGCACAGAAGACGGCTCATGAGACTGATCGAGCCCTTCAAAGAAGAGCCCTTCCAGCCCATCTTGCCCCCTTCCCCAGGCTTGTCCTCCGCTCCTCCCTCCATTCGAGAGACCCTCTGTGAGGAGGGACGCTGCTATTTCTCACCACTTTTCCACGTTCCTTACAGACCCTCCAGGCGTAGCCGCAGACGGTTTGGGGCCAGATGAAACTCTCCGTCCAAGCCGATCATCTCAAGTCCTTCAAGGAGGCCCTGAGCAGCCGTTGCCAGGGAGTGCGTCTGGGCTCAGAGTTCTGTGAGCAACTGCTCCCACGCCCTTGCGAATTGGAAGAGGCAGTGGAGCTGGCCCAGCAGGCGGGCAAAGCGTTCACCTACATCACCCCCAGGCTCTCCAACGCGGGCATCGAGAGGCTAAGGGAACAGTTGGCCCTGCTCAACGAAAAGGGAGAGACGTGGGTTGTGTTCAACGACCTGGGAGCACTCAACCTCCTGGGGCACTATCCGAACCTGCATCCCCACATAGGAAGGCACATGCTCCTGGTGCCCGCCCGCAGCCCCTGGGTCGAGCAACACCTGCAACGCGAGGACCTCTCCGTTCGGCGAAGGGACTGGCTTCGGGCCCTCTTTGCCTCCACCAGTCTGAACTATCGGCCCACCATAGAGCTGTACCGGGGGTATGGCTGTCAAAGGGTCGATTTGGACTGGCTGCCCCGCACCTTTCCCTCCCTCACTTTCCTGGTGGAAAATGGGCTGCGCCTCTCCGTGCATCTCCACCTGGTACCAGCGACCTTCACCCGAAAGTGCCACACCGCGCGTTTCCTGAGGGAAGAAAGCCCTGAGAAGTGCTCTAAGCCATGCCTGGACAGAGCCTTCCTACTGAGGAATGAGGCCTTCGGATTGGAGTTCTACCTTCACGGCAATGTGGCTTTCCGCCTTGCAGAACCCCACCCCGAGGCCGTGAAGGAGTTGGAGAACCTTAGAGTGGCCGAGCTGGTGTTGACCATGAACCCGGTCACCGGAATAGATAGCGCCGAGAAAATAGATGCTACGATGTCGAAGCTGATGGCTGATGAAAGGTAACCACCACTCTTTAGCCCGGTTGGAGGGAGATGCCTCCCCGCCGGAATCGCACAGGAGGCGAAAATGAAAGTGTCTATTCGCGCGGGGTTTGGAACCCCGGAGAAGGAAGGCCAACATCCCTTGGAGCCTGTTCTCAAGGGTGCGGCCGAAATAGGCTTCGACGGCATTGAGCTGATGCTGATGCCCGGGCCAATGTGGGGGGCGCGTGGTCTTCAGCCTTGGTCGCCCATGTTGACCCAAGAGGATCGAGCGGAGATGGTGCGCCTGGCGGAGCAGTACGGGGTGGAGATCGCCACCCTGTCGGCCGACTGGGCCTGGGGCTATTCGCAGTACTGCCCCCATCTGGACCACTGGGCCCGAGGGATGGAGATCCTCAAAGGCGATATCGAGCTGGCCCACGACCTGGGAGCGCAGGCCATCCTGGTGCACTTCGGCACCAGCCAGAGCCAGGACTGGGAGCAGGCCAAGGCCATGGCCACGGAACTGGCTGAGGCAGGTGAGAAGCACCGGGTCAAAGTGGGCTTCGAGGGCGGCATCTTCGCCCGCATCGGCCTGGGCGGGCTGGAGGCGCTGGCGCGGCTGATTGACGAGGTGGGTAGCCCCTGGTTCGGTGCCTACGAGCACTGCTACTGGCCCCGAGGCACGACCCAGCCTCACGAGGAGATCGAGCTCTTCGGCCACCGCATCGTCTGCCTGCACTCCAGTCGGCTGGACTTCGAGCACGTGGACTATGAGAAGATGTGCACGGCCCTCAAGAAGGCAGGCTACGACGGGTACTGGGTCTTCGAGGTCGAGGGCTTAGGAACGCCGGTGGCCGAGGAGTCTAAGCGGGGCTTCGACGAGCTCATGGCCCGCTATGGGTGACAGGACGACAGGTAATGGGTCAATCTGATCAGCAAGACGGTAAGGGCGAGGCATCCCATGCGGACCAGCTCAATCACATCCTATACTCGCATAGACCAACACTCGGGCAAAGGCGGTACGATCTCAGGAATGCCTCGCCCCTACTCACCGGGAGGTTATCATGAACAATGCGATCAAAATAGGCATCGTGGGCATGACCAGCGATCACGTCTGGAACATGGCCCAGAACCTGGCGGCTTTGCCAGCCGTAGAGCTGGTCACCGGCGCTGAGCCCTACGAAGAGCTGCGCCAGCAGGTTCAGGAGCGCTTCGGCCTCCAAACCGTCTATGAGGATTACCACGAGATGTTGGAGAAAGAGGCACTGGACGCCATCTTGGTCTGCGGCGACAACGCCGGCAAGGCGGAGACCGTCGAGGAGGCCGCCCGGCGCGGGGTGCACGTTTATCAGGACAAGCCCATGGCCGCCACCCTGGCCCAGGCGGACCGGATCGTCGCTGCCGCGGAGCGGTCCGGCATCAAGGTGATGGTCGCCTACCACACCTACTTCGGCGCTGGCTACGGCCAGGTCAAGGAGTGGCTGCAGCAGGGGGTGATCGGCGATGTCTACCTGGCCAGGGGGATCATCGGCCACGCCGGCCCCAAGGAGATCGGCTGCTCCCAGTACTTCTGCGAGTGGCTCTTCGACCGGGAGAGAAATGGCGGGGGGACCTTCATTGACGAGGGGTGCTACACGGTGAGCAGTTTCCTGGACTACCTGGGAGAGGTGGTGGAGGTCTCCTCCTTCATGAACCAGATGGGATGGAGGGACTACCTGCCTCCGGATGTGGAGGATAACTCCGTCACTATCCTGCGCTTCAAGAGCGGGGCGCTGGGGGTGATAGATTCCA
>CAYRNM010000254.1:0-4136 GCA_964425465.1 uncultured Anaerolineae bacterium
CCCTGAGCGGCGTAGCCCCCCACCAGCCGCTCCAAGGCCCCCGCCAACTCCCGCCGCAGCGCCTCGGTCTCCAAGGCCTGCCAGTCGTCGAACTCCGAGCTGCCCCGCAGGGTGAACCCGGCCATGAAATCACCCTGGTACAACTCCACTGCCTCGATCAGCAGGGGCCAGCACTCAGGACAGACCTCATTGCCCGGGTGGCCATGCGCCCGGCACTCTGCCAGCAGGTCGCGGAAGCGGACCACGTCTACAGCCCGTTTCTCGCTTCCATCCAGGCCCACGGTCTCGCGGTCCACCACCAGCCACGCCCCGTTGAGCGCTTTTCTCAGCAGGGACAGGGTGTAGCGCAGGGCGTTCTGAGCCCGTACCGCATCCGATTCGGGCCAGAAGAGGACCGCCAGCCGGTCACGGCGGTGACTGGCACCTGTGACCGCCAGGTAGGCCAACAGGGCGATGCACTTGCGGGAACGCAGGTGAAGGGGGACTGCGTCATGGGCCAGGGTGGGTGGGCCGAACAACGTCAGCGTCAATCCAGGCATGGTCTTTCCCTCCGCTTATACCCAGAGCTCTCTCGAAAAGTATGCGCAGCTTGCTGCGCATTGGCGCAGGGCAAGCCCTGCTACTCCATCGAAAGATCTTAACACTTTCCGAGAGCTCTCACCCGCAGTCGCCGTTGGAAGCACATCGGAGGGAGAAGGAGGATCCAACCGACTTTCTGCGCTAACGCTTTGCTAATGGTTCACTCACGGCCTGACAATGGCCGTGGGCTATACTGTAGGCAAACTGAGCAGAGACGATGCCAACACTGCCCATATACTTGATAATTATAGCACGTTTTTGCTCATGGTCTAGCTGTGTTGGTTCGCACACGACCACATCAACAGGAGGATGTGAAGATGAAAAGGACAAAGATCTTGACCGGGTGTCTATTGACTGCTCTACTGGCTGTGGGTGTCGGGAGGAACCCGGCAGCAGTGCGCGCCATCGTAACGAGGCCCATGATAACCTTGGCTGCGACCACTTCCGACACGCCCGCGAGCTCGGCGGAGTTCGCCCTGGAGATTGAGGGTGATCCCCACCCACTGTCGGCCCCCATTGATGTGGCAGTGGACCGGCAGGGCCATCTCTATGTGGTGGACTGCAAGCACAACCGCATTCAGAAGTTCGACCGCCATGGGCAGTTCCTGACCATGTGGGGCAGGAGAGGCGCAGGGGACGGTGAGTTCCAGTTCACCTTTGGCCTATATGAGTCCGAGTGTCTTGGCTCTATCGCCGTGGATGGAGAAGGTAACGTGTATGTCGCTGAGCCCGTCAACGCCCGCATCCAGAAGTTCGACAGCGAGGGAAACTTCCTGGCCAAGTGGGAAGGCGAGGGCCATGAGGATGGCCAGTTCATCGTGCCCATCAGCGTGGCCGTGGACCGGGAGGACAACGTCTACGTCCTGGACAGGAACCGCGACGATGTGCAGAAGTTCGACGGCCAGGGGCGGTTTCTCAGCAAATGGAAGGCCAACACCCTGGCCTGCTACGGGGAGCTGGCCGTGGATTCACAGGGCCACGTGTACACCACAGGATGGGACTGCTCCCGCGTTCAGAAATTCGACCGTGAGGGGAACCGGGTGGCGGAGTGGGGCCCGGGCCCAGGAGACGGGCACTTTGCGGGGCCTTGGGGCGTGGCCGTGGATGGACAGGACAATGTCTACATCGCCGACGAGCGGCGTCAGCACATCCAGAAGTTCGATAGTGAGGGGAACTTCATGGCCAAGTGGGGCACCCTGGGCACTGGCGATGGCCAGTTTCGCGCACCCTGCGGCTTGGCAGTGAACGGCGCGGGTGACGTCTATGTCGCCGACTTCGCCAACGACCGCGTCCAGAAGCTCCAGCAGCAGTAGCCCCTCGACGGCGCATTCGACGCTGAAGGGTCAGACATCAGATGTTGATTAGTACCTTGATCGCCTCGCCCGCCCGCAGGGCGGCCATTCCCTCCTCGATGCGCGCCAGGGGCAGCCGATGGGTGATGAGGGCGGAGGGCTTGAGCGCCCCGCTCTCCAGCATCTGGATGGCTGCTGGGAAGGTGTTGACCCCGATGAAGGTGCCCTGGATAGTCAACTCGTTTCGGGTGATGTCGTACTGATGCACTGTGCCGCTGGCCCGTTGGTTCATGCCGAAGAGGAGCACCGTGCCCCCTCGGCGGGCCAGGGGGAGGGCCTGGGGAAGGAGCGAGCCCACCGCGTCCACCACCACATCTCCACCCCATCCCGTTTCGCTGACCACGACCTCTGTCAAGTCCTCCTGTCGGGGGTCAACGACCCGGTCCGCGCCCAGTTGGCGGGCGAAATCGGCCCGAAAAGGGGCGGGCTCGGAGACGATGACCTTCCCCGCACCGGCAGCCTTGAACACCAGCAGAAACATCAGCCCCACCGGTCCGGCACCGAGGATCACCGCCGAGTCCCCTGGCTGCAGCTGCACCCGCTGCGTGCCGCCGACCACGCAGGAGAGCAGCTCGGTGAACACCACCTCCTCCAGGGGCAGGTCATCGCTGATGGGGAAGCAGGCCCGCTCGGGCGCGACGTTGACCTCCGCGAAGCCGCCATCCAGATACACCCCCAGGGTGGTGAAGTGCTGGCAGTGATTGGGCATCCCCCGCCGGCAGTAAACACACAGGCCGCAGTTCAGGTTAGGGGCGATCACCACCCGCTGCCCAGGTCGGAGTGAGGTCACCTCCTGACCCACCTCCACGACGCGGCCCACGTACTCGTGCCCCAGGATCGCCCCTGGCGTGGCGGGATGGCCCGGCGGCACCTCCAGGATGTGCACATCCGTGCCGCAGATGCCGGCCCCTTCCACCTTTAAGAGCACCTCATCGGGCCGGGTGATCTCCGGTACAGAGACCTCTTTGACCGCCAGCTTTCCCTCCCCTTCGAAGACGGCGGCGAGCATAGTGTGTGACATGTTTGAAGCCTCCTCAGCCCCCTACACCTTCACCATAATCTTCCCATCCCTCCGTTCCGTTAACCGGGCAATAGCGTCCACCACCTCATCGAGCGAATAGCGGGCGGTGATCATCTTCCGGGTGTCTATGAGGCCGGAGGCCATGAGGCGGATGACATTGGGGAAGATGGAGTGGCCGGAGTGTCCCTGGGAGCCGAAGAACTGGGCCCGGTGCACCTGGAAGGTCTCTAGGTACAGGGGCACCCGCTGCGCCGCCCGGCCGATCTGCACCACTCGCGCATTGATGGCCAGCGACTGCTCCATCTCCGGCAGGGTAGCCTGGGGAGCACCGGCGGCCTCGATGTGGAAGTCAGCGCCTTCGCCCTCTGTGACATCCATTACCACCTCATGCGGCCTCACCTCCCGCGGGTCGAGGACGTGATCCGCGCCCATTGCCTCTGCCAACTCCCGTCGCTCAGGGGATATCTCGAAGGCGATCACCTTCGCCGCGCCAGCCGCCTTGCACAGCGCGATAGCGGTCAGGCCGATGGGACCTGTGCCGTAGACCACCACATAGGCTCCCGGCCGGAAGCCCCCGCCTCGCTCGAAGATGCCGTTGTAGGAGACGCTGGTGGGCTCCACTGTCGCGCCCGCCTCGTAAGCTGCCTCCTCGTCGCCATAGTGCTCAGCGAGGGCGTCTATCTTCCAGCAGTATTTGGCCCCCACGGCGATGTACTCGGCGAAGGCACCGGGGATGGTGAAGCCAAGCTCCTCTAGATTGAGGCAGTGGTTGGGGAAGCCGTCGCGACAGGAACGGCAGTGGCCGCACCAGATCATCTCCTCGGCGGTCACCCTATCGCCCACTTGGAGATCCTCTACCTGGGAGCCGACTTCCACGATCTGTCCTGAGAACTCATGGCCTAGGATGGTGGGGAACTTGGTGAGACCGGGGTATAGAATATAGCCTTCCCTATCGGTCTCGTAGAAGTGCATGTCCGAGCCGCACACGCCGCAGGCTTGGACACGGATCAGCACCTCCGTCGGCCCTGGCCTGGGCTGATCTACCTCTTGCACCTGGAGCTTGGGGTGTCGCCACACGCTGGAGCCGGTGATCGCCTTGCCGGTCCTGCGCTCGAACTCCGAGAGGGTGTATCCGGCCCGAGGGTTCCAATCCGCTTCCAGTACCAAGGCTTTCATAGGATCAA
>CAYRNM010000255.1:0-4121 GCA_964425465.1 uncultured Anaerolineae bacterium
CTGACGGCGCAACTGCTGAAGAAATCGTCCAGCAGTATCCCTCCTTGAATCTCGCCGATGTCTATCACGTGATCGGCTATTACCTCCGATGGCCATCGGAAGTCGAAGCGTACTTGCAACAACGAGAAGTCCAGGCGAACGCGGTGCGAATGCAGAATGAGTCCCGCTTTGACCCTCAAGGCGTGCGTGACCGCTTGCTGGCTCGCCGCGCCAGATGGAAATAGAATCTCAGAGATCGTGATGCTGATGCCCAACGGATACCATCGGCACACTCTGATCATCCGCTCCATTGCTCTCCTCATAGCCATTATTGAGGAGTCATTGCCTGCTGGGAGGGGATGATCACCAGGTGTCAGTTCACACCACGTAGTATCCAAGACCTCCCACAGGGAGGTTTTTCTGTTGATCTCTCCATCCTCCCCCGTCGTCGCTGCGAGGGAGATAGCACAGCTAGGGGAGCTGTGGGGAGCTCCAAAGGCTGACCCTTCATGACAGAAAGGGGGAGAGATGAGGAACCTGGAACTGTACGACACAACCCTTCGCGATGGGGCTCAGAGAGAGGGGATCTCCTTCTCACTGGCGGATAAGGAGAAAATCGCCCGCAAGCTGGACGAGTTGGGGATTGACTACATCGAGGGGGGATGGCCAGGCTCCAATCCCAAGGACGCGGAGTTCTTCGAGCGCGCATCCCACCTGGGCCTGCACCAGACCGTAGTGACCGCTTTCAGCATGACCTGCCGGGTGGGGATGGACCCGGCCGAGGACCCCAACATGCAGCAACTCCTCGCGGCCAACACCGAGGTGGTGGCCGTGGTGGGGAAAAGCTGGGACCTGCATGTGCATGAGGTATTGCGCACCAGCCTGGAGGAGAACCTGCGCCTGATCACCGACACCTGTGCTTTTCTGCGGGCCCACGGCCGGCGCGTCTTCTACGATGCCGAACATTTCTTCGATGGCCTGAAGGCCAATTCCGACTATGCCCTGGAGACACTGCGAGCCGCAGATCGAGGTGACGCGGAACGGATCATCCTGTGCGACACCAATGGTGGAGCCCTGTCCTCCGAGATTGCCCAGGCTATGGACCAAGTGCGGCGGACGATAGATGTACCCCTGGGCATCCACGCCCACAATGATGCAGAGCTGGCCGTGGCTAACACCCTGATAGGAGTGGAACATGGAGCGGTGCAGGTGCAGGGCACCATCAATGGCTACGGTGAGCGATGTGGCAATGCGGACCTATGCTCCGTGATCCCCAACCTTCAGCTCAAGATGGGGTTTGAGTGCCTGTCCTCCGAACAACTGGCACACCTCACTGAGGTCTCGCACTATGTGGCCGAGATCGCCAACCTCAGCCACAATCCCTTCCAACCCTACGTGGGGGCCAGTGCCTTCACCCACAAAGGGGGCATGCACGCCGACGCGATGGCCAAATGCGAGGAGAGCTATCAGCACATCAATCCCCTGTTGGTAGGCAACCGCAGCCGGGTGGTCGTCTCGGAATTGTCGGGCAAGGCCAATGTGCTGGCCAAAGCCCGCGAGTTCGGCATCTCACTGGAGGAAGACCCCCAGCAGGTGCGGGCCATCGTGGCGCGGGTCAAGGAGCTGGAGAGCCAGGGCTTTCAGTTTGAGGGGGCGGAGGGATCCATGGAGCTGCTCATGCGGCGGACGCAGCTGGGATACCAGCCTCCTTTCGAGCTTCTGGACTTCACGGTGCTGGTGGAGAGCCGGTGGGGGCGGGGGCTGGTGTCTGAAGCGATGGTCAAGCTGCGCATTGGTGACGAGGTGATCCACACTGCAGCCGAAGGCAACGGCCCGGTCAATGCCTTGGACAAGGCGGTGCGCAAGGCGCTCTTACCCGTCTATCCCCAACTGAAGAATGCGCACCTCACGGACTACAAGGTGCGCATCCTGGACGAAAAGGAGGGTACCGGTGCTCAGGTGCGGGTGCTCATCGACTCCGCCGACGACGGGCGCAGTTGGAGCACAGTAGGTAGTTCCACGAACATTATCCAGGCCAGTTGGCAGGCCCTGGTGGACAGCCTGGAGTATGCCATTCTAAAGAATGAATGGGGGCGGAGTTAGTTGTAGTAGGGGCAGGTCTGAGACCTGCCCCTACTCCCGCAGCAGTTGCCACAGAGCCTTCGCCTGTGGATCCCGACCTACAGCCGCCGGATGGTAACGGTCCAAGTGCCAGCGGGCTGGGTTGTTGAGGATGTACTGTCGGATGGCCTGGAGAGCCTGCTCGCTGCGGATAATGTGTTCCCAGTAGTTGCGTTGCCACACGGGAGCACCAAGGGTGCCCCGCATCTGGTTGATGCGACGGGTGACCACCGATTTGAACGCGCCTACGATGGTACCCAATGACCCCGGTGCTACCCCACAAGGCGGGTAGGGGCGAGGCTCGCCCCTACAACCTTCGATCCAGAGAATGCCATGAATGTGGTTGGGCATCACCACAAAGGCGTCTAGGGTCACATACGGACGCAATTGCGCTGTATGATGCCATTCCTCGTCCACGATCCTCCCATACTCGCTCAACACCATCTCGCCATCTACCACCTCATCCAACAGGCATTCTCCCCCGTGGGTGCAGATCGTGACAAAATAGCCCCCGGTTGGGTATAGTTGTACCCTGGCAGGCGGATGGAGTGTCGCTGGCGTTTCTCAAGATCGTAACCTCCCACCCTATCCCCCCAACTCCTCCCCACTCAGCCCCCACACTTCTGCTACCGCCTGGTCCACAGCAGGTGAGGCCAAAGTTGACGATACTTGCCAGCCAGCCACTGCACCACGGAGCGCAACTCGTCACGGTGAGACGGACAGGGGCAGCGACAGCCAGGCGCTGTTGATGAACTGACCATCCGCTGCCTGCCGATACATGGTCAACCGCACGGCCACCGGCTGACCCCCATCCGGGGTGCGGATCAGGTAGTGATCCCTGACGATCTCGCCCTTGCTCCAGCGAGAGGTGGGATACCAGCCATCCACGGGGTGGGCTCGATCCGCCTGGGCCAGGATGTCCTGAGGCCCCCATGGGGGATCGTGACTCACCAGGTGGACCGCCACACTGTAATCAAAGAGCGGGATATCCTCCGCCTGCCAATAGATGGTCAACAGGTAGGTCTTCGGGCTCGTCAGCATCAGTTGCGCTGAAAGGATCCGAATGAAATTGCCCAGCTCAAGGCTTGTACCCGCTGGGACCTCAGCGGCGTGGAGGAGAGGTACAGTGCCGAGCTCAATTACGCCGGGTGCAGCGGAAGTGAGGTGAACTCGCCCCAGGCGTTCCTCCCACCAGGAAATCGGGCAGCGGTACATCGTCCGGCTGAGCGTCAGCAGGCGGCTTCCGTTAGCGATCAATTCCCCGAAATGGGCATCGTGGGGCACCAGATTGAGGCCGGGAAGCTGCCCCCGGAATGCCTGCGCGTAGGCCAGGGCCCAAAAGTCACGTCCCCACAGCGCCATGAAAGCGATCGGGCGGCTCTCTACAGGATAAGCCACCTGCTCTGCAGTGGCGATGATCTCCTCTGCTGCTCGATCCCGGCTGATGGCCAGAACCGCCGGGCGGTGAGCCACCACCAGCCCCAGCAGCAGCGCGACCATCACCGCCGCCAGAGGCCATGTGGTCCAAGGCAGACAGCGGGCTAGCCAGCCGGCCAGCAGCGCCAGTCCCACCCCGCTCAGGAGGACCATGGGCAGCTTGGCTGCCAGGAGCGCATCGGATACACGGCCCTCCCAGATCAGAATGCACAGGGGGACATAAGGCACCCAGGCCAGGGTCAAAGCCAGGGCTCGACAGCGCTGCCCGGACAAAGCTGGGAGAAGCAGCCCCAGAAGTCCCAAGGCCAACACGAAAAGTGGCAGATCGTCAGCCAGGATATTCAACATGCCTTCGGCCCGTATCCCCACCTCGGCTAAGCTCCTCGGCCATTGTACTACCCTTTCGACTTTGGTGTCCGTTACCATGGCCCAGAAACCATGCCACGTCCCGGGGGAGACGCTGGACATCCAACTGGCCCCCTGCCAGGCGCGAAGGGGAAGGTATAGATACACCAGAGGGGCCAGGGCCACCAGGCCAGCCATCGGGAGAAGCTCCCGGCCGATGGACCGAAGGCGGGGCGTTA
>CAYRNM010000256.1:0-4119 GCA_964425465.1 uncultured Anaerolineae bacterium
TTACTTGCGAGCTCACCCTAACCCTCGCTTTATATCCATCGGCCACACCGGCCGATAAGGGCTTCGAGGGCCGAGAGAATCGGCAACGTTGGGAACAGGCCTATGGTGCTTGGGTCATCTGTTCCCCCAAGCGCAACAGCCGGCAGCCCTGGCCCAAGGCGCTGCGTCGCTGGCTGGCAGGGATTCGCCAGATCGTAGAGACCGTTATTGACAAGCTGCTGAACACTTTCCGGCTGGATCGGGAACGCCCTCATTCACTCCAGGGGCTTCGCGCCCGTCTGGCAGCCAAGGTCTCCTTGCACAACTTCTGCATCTGGCTCAACCGCCAGTTAGGACGCCCCGATCTGGCCTTCGCCGATTTGCTGGGTTGGGACTGACCGTAATTCACACCAAGCGTTATGATATTCATGGGCTTTGCAACCTCCTGCGCATTGACTTTCAGCTATAGTAAGTATGGTCGCGTAGCCCTTTCCTGTCAAATGAGACCCCCTTCACAGGTCACCAACACACTTTAGAACCGAGTCCGCAAGGCTATTTCAGTGCCTCAGCGGGGCGAGGACGCCTCTGAACCCCGCAGAAAGGGTGATGAGTTGACGAGGCACTGAGTCAACAAGAGTTCAGCCCCTCGTTACTTGTGGCCTTTCCCTTTTATGCTATAATCTGCTTTGTCATATCAGACCCCTCTCACCGTCTGAGACGTGCTGGAGAGTGACTTTTTGGGATGTTAAGGGTGGGGTACTGACGAGGGAAACCATGCGATCCGAAAGGGTCTATCGCACCCAAGCGATCATCCTCAAGAGGAGCGACTTCTTCGAAGCGGACCGCCTGTTGACCCTTTACACCCCTGACCGGGGGAAGATGCGCGCCATCGCCAAGGGGATTCGGAAGCCCACCAGCCGCAAGGGGGGCCATCTGGAGCTCTTTACCCACAGCCAACTCCTGGTGGCCAAGGGGATGAACCTGGACATCATCACCCAGGCCGAGATCATCGAACCCTTTCTCCCCTTGCGGGAGGACCTGCTGCGCACGTCCTATGCCTGCTACGTGAGCGAGCTGTTGGATCAGATAGCGGAGGAGAATATCCCCAACCCTCGCCTCTTTTTTTTGCTGCGCGACACCCTGGGCTGGTTGAGTGAGAGCGAAGACCTGGCTCTCACGACGCGCTTTTATGAGCTTCGGCTGCTGGGGCTGACCGGGTATCAGCCTCAGCTCTTCCACTGTGTGCGCTGCCGTGCGCTGCTGGAACCCAACGGACGCTTTTTCTTCAGCCCTATGGAGGGGGGGGGCCTGTGTGAGCATTGCGGCCTTTCGTCCCCAGGTGAAGCGCGGCAGCGAGGGGCAATGCCTCTTTCATTGCCCGCACTCAAGGTCCTGCGCTTCTTCCAGACCCGCGAATATGAACTCTGTCGGCGGGTGCACATCCGTCCTGCCCTGCACGCCGAGCTGGAGCGGGTGATGTACCGCTACATTACCTTCATCCTGGAACGCAATCTGAAGTCAGTTGGCTTTCTGAACACCTTGCGCCGTCAGAAGGTGACGACGCAGAAACTGGCTGGGGAGTGAAGCACGGACCATACCTTATGACACGCGCTGTCTTCCTGGACCGCGATGGCACCATCAACGAGGAGGTCAACTACCTGAGCAGTGCGGAGCAGTTCAGGCTGCTGCCTGGGGCGGGGGAAGCCATCCGGATGCTCAATCAGAGAGGCTGGCGGGTCATCGTTATCACTAACCAATCCGGACTGGCCCGGGGCTATCTCACCGAGGAGGAATTGGCGCGCATCCACCACCAAATGAAGGCCGATCTGGACCGAGAAGGGGCGCACATAGATGGTATCTATGTCTGTCCCCATCACCCGGATGATGGCTGCCCCTGTCGAAAGCCTGGCACGGCGCTTTTCGAAGGAGCGGCGCAGGAATTCGACATAGACTTCAGCAGGAGCTGTGCGGTGGGCGACAAGATGGCTGATCTCCTGCCCGGCGCTCGGTTGGGGTGCCACACCATCCTGCTCCTCACAGGACACGGGCCGGAAGAGCTGGAAACCAGGGACGCATGGGAGGTGGAACCCGACTACATGGCTTCCGATCTCCTATCCGCTGTCCGGTGGATCCTCGCGCAAGCTGAAACATGAAGGTCTTGTACGTCTACAAGGACTACTACCCCGTCTCGGGCGGGGTCGAGAACCACATCAAGATGCTGGCTGAGGGGCTCATCCAACGGGGTATGGGTGTCCAGGTGTTGGTCACCAACGTCGGACCGAGGACAGCTATCGAGGAGATCAACGGGGTGCCGGTGATCAAAGCCGGCTGCCCCTTGCGCATTTCCGGCGCTCCCATCAGCCCCGCCCTCTACATGTGGCTGCGTCGCCTGGAGCCAGACATCGCCCACCTGCACTTCCCCAATCCTCCTGGCGAGCTGGGCCAGCTCTTCTTTGGCCGCAGCCGGCGTTTTGTCCTCACCTACCACAGCGACATCGTGCGTCAGAAGTACCTCCTGCACTTGTACAGGTCTTTCCTATGGAAGGTCCTGGCCCAGGCCGATCGCATCATCGCCACCAGCCCCCATTACATCCGCAGTTCCCCCTATCTCAGCCGCTTTGCCGATAAGTGCGTGGTCATTCCCCTGGGGATTGACCTTACACCTTTCGAGAATGTGGATAACGATCGGGTTCAAGCCATCAGGCAACGTTATGGCTCGCCCCTTCTGCTCTTCGTGGGAAAGCTGCGCTACTACAAGGGGTTGCAATACTTACTCGAGGCCATGCGCCAGATTGAGGCTCGGCTTCTGGTGGTGGGGACAGGACCTATGGGAAGAGAGTGGAGAGTTCTAGCCGAGGAGCCAGGCTTAGCTGACAAAGTATCTTTCCTGGGCGAGGTTAGCGACAACGATCTGCCTTTTTACTATCAAGCCTGCGACCTCTTCGTTCTGCCAGCCTCGGAGCGCAGCGAGGCCTTCGGCATGGTGCAACTGGAGGCCATGGCTTGTGGGAAGCCTGTGGTCTGCACCGAGCTGGGGACGGGCACGTCCTGGGTGAACATCCACGGCGAGACGGGGCTAGTGGTGCCGCCGTGCGATCCCAAAGCCCTGGTCGAGGCAATCAGCCAACTGCTGGCGGATGAGGCGCTGCGGAGGAAGTTGGGACAGCGGGGAAGGGAGCGAGCGAGAGGATTCTCCAAGGAAGTCATGATCGAGCAGGCACTGCGGCTGTATGAGAGCCTGCTGGTGGGAAGTGATGCGTAAGAAGATGAAGACTGACTCGCCCATGATCAGGGAACTCTCTGCTTTGCTGGAGGCGCAAGGGGAGGTAAGATTCGCCTATCTCTTTGGTTCCAGAGCGCTGGGTTATTCACGCCCCGATAGCGACCTCGACTTGGCAGTATATTTCCATGAGGACGCCTCCCCCTGGGATGAGGTGAGCCTTGAGGAAGAGCTGACGGACCGCATAGGGATCCCTGTACAGGTTATCCATCTCGGTGAGAAATTGGGGCTCCACCTTCTGCACGGTATTCTCTCCAGCGGAGTGATCGTCAAAGACAGCGGCGAAAGAAGCGAGTGGGAAAGAAAGGCACGCCAGTTGCTTGATAGGGGGGCCGAAGTGCGGGCCGCAGACTACAGGGAGCAGCTTCTGGACTCAATGGAGAAGCAAGTCAGGAGGATACTGAAGGCGATCCCTCTGTTGGATACCCTGGATTTGGAAAAGGTGCATCAGGATGATGTCGAGGCCCTTCAACACTTCATCGGGGCTTTCCTCATGCTCTTTGAACCGGTGGAGACTACCGCACGGAAGATGTCGCGCTATGCTCATCTGGCCCTGCATGTCAGCCCAGAACCAGAGGGATTGAGAGAGCAGATGGGATTGATGGTGGATATCCTGGGCCTGGAAGACGAAGCCTTGGAACAGCTTGGGCAGTTGGCTCGGCTGCGAAACCGAATCGTCCATGCCTACTGGCACATCGCCCAACAAGAGGTGAAGCAGTTGGATCTGGCCAGGATACGCGGTGTCTTTGATAAGTTAGTGGCTCAGTTGAGTATGTTCATCATAGCCGAACGGGGACGGAGCAACCTGGAGAATGCAGGAAGCGATAGAGCAGTTGCGTTGTAGAGAGCGTAGGAGATTG
>CAYRNM010000257.1:0-4110 GCA_964425465.1 uncultured Anaerolineae bacterium
GACAGGACATTGATCTGAGGCACCTGTGCGACATCGCTGAAACGATCCGGGTCTACCCCATGGATTGGGATCAACTAATCATCCGTGCCCGACATTACCGGGTGACCGAATGTTTGTATGTAGCCTTGTACCTCGCACAGCGGATGTTACAGGCCCGCGTTCCCCACGACGTTCTGGAGGCTTTGCAGCCGACCGACCCTTCAGGCTTGAGGCCCTCAGGCCGAAGCCTCGATCCGAGATGGTTGACGAGTCTCGAAGAACGCGTTCTGAAGCGACGCCGAGATTCCACCAAAGTCCCATACGGATTCGTGCGCCTGCTATCGGCGCAGGGCGTGTTCAACAAGTTGCGAGTCCTGCGGCATGTTCTCTTTCCCTTGCCATCGGCCATAGCCCAGGCCCATGGCCTATCCTGGACTTCGAGAACAGTGTGCTGGTACTACATCACACGTCCCTTCCGTCTCCTCTCTCGATGGGGTGGTTTCTTGCTACACTTCCTGATTCGTGATCGCTGGGGATGTTCCCTATATGGAGTTCGTAACTTTAGTCGCTCTGACTCCGTGGAGGGCGACTGAAGTCGCCACTACGAGGAAAATGGCCAAAGTCCAGGTCTGGAGTAGGGAGGGAATTCGAAGCCTTGTTAAGGGGCTTCACGCGGGGCATGGGCTGCGCCTGATTCTGGGCACAGTGGTTGGCCTCCTCCTGCTGGCCCTGGCCCTCCGGGGTGTCAACTGGTCCCAGGTGGGGAGTGCCCTGGCCGAGACCAACTACCCGCTGCTGGCTCTGGCTTTGGGCACGGTGCTGTTGACCACCCTGGCCAAGGCTGGCCGGTGGCGGCTGTTGTTTCCGGAAGAGTATGGCCAGCCTCGGCTGAGCAAGCTCTTCTCTGTGCTCCTCATCGGCCAGATGGTGAACGCTCTTCTCCCGGCCAGGCTGGGGGAGATCGCCCGAGCTTATCTCATCGGGGAGATCGAGGGGGTGGACAAGGCCCTGGCCCTATCCACGGTGATCGTGGAGAAAGCTCTGGACGCGCTGATGCTTCTCCTTCTGGTCGCTCTCGTCTTTGCCTTCATGCCCTTGCCAGCCTGGCTGGGGCGATCGGGGATCCTGATCAGCGGCCTCTTGGCGGTGGCTGTGGGCTTGCTGCTCGTCGGGGTTTATCGGGCTCAGTGGATCCGAAATTGCTCTAAGGGGATTCCCAAATCCCCGCTTTTGGCCTGGATCTGGCGATCCAGGCCAAGCAAAATGATGTCATGGATCCATCGCTTCGACCTGGAGCGACGACTAGGCACTATTACGGCGGGTTTGACTGCCTTGTCTCGGGGCGACGTCGCTTTAAGGCTACTCGGCTGGTCGGTTTTGGTGTGGGCCCTGGCTGCCCTGACGAACTACGTCACCATTCTGGCCCTGGGGATTCGGGTGCCTTTCTTAGCGGCTCTCCTTCTCCTGGCGGCCCTCCACCTGGGGGTGGCGGTGCCTTCGTCGCCGGGCCGGGTGGGGGTCTTCCACTACATTTGTGTCCTGTCCTTATCGCTGTTCTCCGTTGACCGAAGCCTGGCTATGAGCTACGGCCTGGTGCTGCATCTCATCGTCTTCATGCCCATGATCACTCTGGGGGCCTGGTTCCTGTGGAAGGAAAGCTATGCGACTGGCAAACCGAAGGCGACGGCGACGTTGACGACAGGGGAGGGCGCCAACCCATGAAAGTTTCGGTGATTATTCCGGCCCATAACGCGGCGCAGACCATAGAAGAGTGCATCGAAGCCCTGCTGAATCAATCGGTGCCGCGAGAGGAGTACGAGGTCATCGTCGTGGACGACGGCTCCATTGACGGCACAGCGGCGCTGGCGCAGTCGCAGGGGGTGCGAGTCATAACCCAGCCCCATCGTGGCCCGGCGGCGGCCAGAAATGCTGGAGCGGAGCAGGCGACAGGAGAGATCCTCCTCTTCACCGACGCCGATTGCGTGCCTGCGCCGACATGGATCGAGGAGATGACCAGGCCCTTCTCCGATCCAGAGGTGGTGGGCGTCAAAGGCACGTATCTCACGCAGCAGCGAGAGCTGATGGCCCGCTTCGTGCAGATCGAGTACGAGGACAAGTATGACCGCATGGCTCAGCAGGAGCGCATTGACTTCGTAGATACCTACTCGGCGGGCTACCGGCGAGATGTCTTTTTGGCCAACGGCGGGTTTAACACCACCTTCCCCACAGCTTCGGTGGAGGACCAGGAGCTCTCCTTCCGCCTGGCGCGTAAAGGTTACAGGATGGTCTTCGCGCCAAAGGCCAGAGTATATCATCATCACGATGCCTCCCTGGGGGAGTATATCCGTCGCAAGTTCAACATTGGCTACTGGAAGGCGCTGCTCACTCAGTGGCATCCGGAGCGATTGGTCAGGGACAGCCACACCCCCCAAACGCTCAAGTTTCAGATTCTCTTGTTGGGGCTGGCTGCCTTGAGCTTGCTGGTGATTCCTCTGTGGCCGCGATCCCTCTGGATTGTCGGCGGGGTAGCCGCCTTGTTCCTGGTCAGCACCTTGCCTTTCGTGGCCAAAACGGCGACGAAAGACCTGGCAGTGACCATCGCCGGTCCCTTCCTCCTGGCTTTGAGGGCCACGTCTTTGGGTCTGGGCTTCGCGCTGGGCAAGGCCCGTTTCGCTGCTGTACGGCAAGGGGACGGTCAAAGCCTCCTCAGCGCCCGTCAGCGGGCTACCAAGCGCGCCATGGACGTGGTAGGCGCCTCGATAGGGCTCATTGTTTTCGCTCCCTTTATGCCCATCATCGCTCTGGCGATCAAGCTGGATTCGAAAGGGCCTATCTTTTATGGGCAGGAGCGGGTGGGCGAGGAAGGTAAGGTATTCCGCATGTACAAGTTCCGGTCCATGGTGGACGGGGCCGAGGAGATAGTGAACTCTCTGGTTGACATAGAGAAATTGCCATCGCCAGCCTTCAAGATCAGGGATGACCCACGGGTGACGCGGGTGGGGAGGATTCTCCGCCGCACCAGCCTGGATGAGATACCGCAGTTCTGGAACGTGCTTAGGGGCGAGATGAGCCTGGTGGGCCCTCGGCCTGAGGAGGTGAGAGTTGTGCACCTCTATAGCGATTGGCACCGGCGCCGGCTGGCCGTGAAGCCGGGAATGACAGGCCCCATGCAGGTAGACGGGCGAGGTGATCTCCCCTTGGATGAACGTGTACGGTTGGAGATAGATTATATCGAAGACTACTCCTTACTAAAAGACGTTGAAATGCTCCTGAAAACTGTGCCCGCAGTTCTGCTGGGTCGCGGGGCATATTGATCAGATGAAGGAAGTGAGAAATTGGGGCGAATAAATCAGGCATACTCATCGAAGGTCAGCAGCATAGTAAAGAAAAGAGAGCTTCTATGGAACGGTATCACAGCAGCAGTGAAGCTCACCTACTTGTGCATCATCCTGGCTGGCCTTGCTTCCCTCTTGTTGGCCACAAGTGGAGACTTGCTCGCTTCGGCGCCATATCTTTCACCCAGGGAGCGCTTTGGGGTGGGGGTGGATCTAACAGAAGGGCCCATAGAGGATTACGATGTGAGCCAACTCGGAGCCGGTTGGTATCTGGACTGGAGCACCAGACTCGATCCCTCTCACCCAGCAAGTATGGAATATGCGCAAATGATTCGGGTCTCCGGGGGAGCATATTCCCCCGGCCTGGCCACCATAGGGACCATCGTTGACAACAATCCTGGCTCTCTCTGGCTCATCGGCAACGAGCCTGACTGCATCTGGCAGGACAACAGCCTCCCTTCCGAATATGCTGCGGTCTACCATGAACTATATAGCTTCATCAAAAGCAGGGATCCCGGCGCCAAGATAGCCATCGGGGGCATAGTGCAACCCACGCCCCTGCGCCTTCAGTATCTGGACATGGTGTTGGATGCCTACCAAGGTCTCTATGGGGAAATGATGCCAGTGGACGTTTGGAACATCCACAACATGATCCTGCGCGAGGAGAGGGGGTCGTGGGGCTGCGAGATACCCCCGGGAATAGAAGCTGACCATGGCATGCTATACGATGTTCAGGATAACGACGACATAGAGAAATTCAAACAGCAGATCGTGGCCTTCCGACAGTGGATGAAGG
>CAYRNM010000258.1:0-4105 GCA_964425465.1 uncultured Anaerolineae bacterium
AGCGCCCTTGTCACTGTGAGCCTGGGCATTCCATGCCCAGGCTTCCCTGCGATGGATGCATGGTCAAGCGCGGATTGATCAATCGGGAGCAGGGAGGGGCCAAAGCGTCAATTTCCACATAGACCATGGAATGTGCGTCTCCGTCGTGTTGACCTCTTTGTGCAGCTTCCAGGTTGATGCGGTAGAGTTCGGGATCGTCCTTGGGAAGCAAGACAACCTCTGCCCCTTGCGGAATCTGCTCCAGCACATCGGGATGTTCCAGAATGTATCGCTCGAATTCGAAAGAGAGCGTGATATTCTTCTCCTCAATTGTTTCCCGGTTATACATCATCATTTTATCTCCCCTTCATACTCAGCCCGGTAGCGTCGCCAGTTAGCCTTAATGTCACGCTCACCCAGCGTCAGCGCTTCTTCCCGGGAATAGCCGTAGAATTCCACTTTATCTTGAGCACCATCCGGATGGAGGACATCCTTGTGGGGACATCCATGAGCAGTGTCATACCGCACGATGGCATGCCATTTCTCGCCGATCCGTGCTTCGTACTGGATGCGAAAGCGGACAATGCGTCCCCGTACCAGATAATGGTAGTACCGGAAGCGGTCCTTGCGTTGTGGTGTGAAGTAGAAGGTATATTCTTTCTCGCTCACATTCCCCTGGCAATAGCAATTATACACATCTTGACTGGCGGCGGCAAGGTCAGAGCCAGGGTGGGAGTGGAAACGGGCAAAGGTATCGGCTCCAGCCAGATGAAGACGTGTGTGCACCTCGCTGAGGCGCTGGCCTCCTCGCTAGACCAATGCACCGTCCCTGTCCCATGTCTCCCACCCGGCCTGCACCTACCAGTGGAACTCGCGCACATCGGCGTTCGTGGTCAGGATTGGCTGGACACTAAGTCGGGGTCAAGCCACCTGCGCAGCGGTCAGAAGCTCCACAGAGCGCAGGGTGTCCAGGATGCTCCTCAGATAGCTCATGGCCTCCTCATTGGAGAAACCCCTCTGGCGGACAATGCCGATCAGCCGGCCTCCCAAACGCTGGCCATCCTCAAGGGTGTACCCCTTGGCCGTCACCACGATCACCGGGATGTCGCGCAGGGCCTCCTCCTGGCGCATTCTCTCCAGGATCATGTAGCCATCCACCTCAGGCATGATCAGATCCAACACAACCAGATCGGGTCGCTCCTCCTCCAACTTCGCCCAGGCATCCTGTCCACTGTAAGCCCGCAACACCTCATACTCCCGCCCTGCCGAGCGCATCATGCGGACCAGCAATCTCACCACTCGCGGATCATCATCCACGATCAGCACGCGACGCACGCGATCCCCCAACCGTTCCAGAGCCGACAGGAAGACGTCACGGGTAATGGGCTTCACCAGGTAATCCTGCACTCCCAGGGCGGAGGCCAACCGCTCCTGCCCACCCAGGGGACAGAGGATCACCGGCACATCCTGGCCAGTGAGCCGGGACTGCACACGCTGAAGCTGTGGGGCTTCCTCAGCAGAGCTGGCGCTGAGTATCACCGCCAAGGGATGAAACTCCTCCCACACGGTAGGAAGTCGTTCTATCTCCTTCAAAGGCACTATCTGAAAGTCGTCCAGCCGACGCTCCAACAGGTGGGGGATGCTGGCGTCCTCGCTGATGGCCACCACCGTCTGCACCGGCCCACCAGGGGGAAAGGGCTGCAGACGTCGGTCGTCCAGCGGCGTGACCCCTTCGCTTTCCTCCCGACTCAGGGGCAGGGTAAAGGAAAAGGTGCTGCCCCGGCCAGGAATACCCTCGCTTTCCACCCATATCCGGCCTCCGTGCATCTCCACGAACTCTTTGCTGATCGCCAACCCCAAACCAACGCCATCGTGTTGCCGGGCCAAGGAGCCATCCAACTGGCGGAACTCCTCGAAGATCTTCCCCTGATCCTCCAGCGTAATCCCGATGCCCGTGTCTGACACGCTCACCTGCACCTGGCCGTCACGTTGCCAGGCCCGTAGGGTGACTCGGCCCTGATCGGTGAAGCGCCGGGCGTTGTTGAGCAGGTTCAGGAGCACCTGTCGCACCCGGGTGGGATCAATGTATAAGGGCGGAAGGGGGTCTTCGAGCTCCACCTCCAGGGCCAATCCCTTCCCTTCGATGAGGGGCCTAATGGTGTCCACGGCCTCATAGATCACCCTTGGCAGATTGGCCTCTTCGCGCGAGAGGCGCATCTTCCCCGCCGTGATCTGGGAGAGGTCCAGAATGTCGTCAATGAGGTTGAGCAGGTGTTTGCTGCTGCGGTAGATCTCACGCACATCGCCCAGGTACTCCGGCGGAAGGAGCGCGTCGTAGCTCTCCGGCGAGAGGTACATCATCTCACTGAAGCCGGCGATGAGGGCTAAGGGGGTGCGCAGCTCGTGGCTGACATTGGTCACGAACTGCTGCTTCAGCCGGCGCATCTCCTCAGCCACGTCGCGGGCCTGGGCCAATTCGTAGTTCATGCGCCGAATGCGATAAGAGGCCTCATCAAGGGCCTTCAGCGCGCGCTGTAAGTCCGCCTGGCGATCGCGGGCCAGCTCCATCTTCTGCCAGGCCCAAGCCTGGCTGTTCCAGGCCTGACGGAGGGCAATGTGCAGGTTTCGAGAGGAGAGCCAGGAGGCAAGGGCGGTCAGGAGGATCACAATGGTAGGGCTAGCTATCTGCACAAGGGAGTGGGATCCACCTTGCCCTATAGTCCCGATAGCTATCACCAACCCGGTGCTGGCGGCTGCGGTGGCGAAGATGCCGGGGGGATCGAAGAGCAGACCGGCGAAGGTGATGGCCAGGATGAATAGATAGGGCGCTATCTGGAAGCCGTGGTACCACACCTCGTAGCCATTGGCCAAGATCATGCCCGAGATGAGGGTCAGGCTGGCCAGGCGAAAATGATCTCGGTGCCAGACATAGCCCAGGGCCACCCCCAACACCAGGGGCAGCGGAGCCCACCAGGCTCTGGTGAAACCTCCCGTAGTGAAGAAGAGAAAGCCCATCCACCCGTAGGTAGCCAGGGTCACGAATAGGAGCAAAACATTCAGCGATTCCTGACGCAACTCCTCCAGCTCGCTATCCTCAGCGATTGCTTCATATTCCATTCTCTATCCTCCCTTCCACCCAATCCACGATCCGCTCCGCCACTTCTTCCTTAGGTAATTCTGGCAACTCCTCAACCCACCCCTCAGCGTCAAGGAGCACCACCCGGCTTCTTTCGCTTCCCATGGCCTCCCGTGGATCATTGGCGACAATGAGGTCCAGCTTCTTGCTCATCAGCTTGGCCTGGGCGTTGGAGATGAGGTCCTCGGTCTCGGCGGCGAAGCCCACCTTGATGATCCTCTCCGCTCCTAGCAGTCGCCCTATCTCGTAGAGGATATCCGCGGTGCGGGTTAGCTCTAAGGTGAGCCCTCCTGCCCCCTTCTTGATCTTCTGCTCCGCCACTTCTGCCGGTCGGTAGTCGGCCACGGCCGCAGCCATGATGAGCACCTCGGCATCCGGGATCACTCGCCGGACCGCCTGACGCATTTCCTCTGCTGTCTCCACGGCGACGAATTCCACGCCCACCGGACGGGGCAGGGCGATGGGGGCGCTGATGAGCGTGACCTGGGCCCCGCGGTCCCGGAGCGCCTGGGCCAGCACATAGCCCATCCGCCCCGAAGAGCGGTTGCCGAGGTAGCGGATGGGATCGAGGGGTTCCCGCGTTCCTCCCGCAGTGACGATGGCCCGCTTTCCCCTCAAAGGCCCTTTGCGGCCCAATACCCAGCGAATCCCGTCCACAATCTCCCAGGGCTCGCTCATCCGCCCGGGCCCCACTGCGCCGGAGGCCAGCCTTCCATAGGCTGGGCCGACCAGTATCACGTCGCGCAGTTCCTGCAGCCGGGCCACGTTGCCCTGGGTGATAGGGTTGGCCCACATGTGCGATTCCATGGCTGGAGCCAGCACCAGCGGAGCCTCGGTAGCCAGGGCGATCGTGGTCAGCATGTCGTCGGCGATGCCGGACGCCAGCTTGGCCAGGCAGTTAGCCGTGGCCGGGGCGATGACCAGCACATCCGCCTGCTGAGCCAAGGATACGTGGCTGATCTCCGTTCCAGCCAGCAGCGCGAACATCTC
>CAYRNM010000259.1:0-4079 GCA_964425465.1 uncultured Anaerolineae bacterium
CCTACGGACAGCGGATGATGTCCTGCGCCCACAGGCAATCGGCGCAGGAGGGATTCCAGCCCCAACAGCCTTCGTTGGCCGCGGTGATGTCGCAAGTGTCACGCAGATCACAGTCCACACAGGAGGGGAAATGAAAGCGGCGCACTTCCGCCCGGAAGCGGACATAGTCCTCGGAGGTCCATATCTCGGCCAGGGAAGCCTGATTGACGTTACCCAGGGTGTAGCGGCTCACCTCCTTGCGCCGGCCAAAGATGTAGTAGGGATAGGAATGGGAAAGGGCGTAGCAGGGGCTTACCGCCCCATCCCAACCGATGACCAGGGCGTTGTTGGTCACAAAGCGGCAGCGTCGCTCGGCCCCCCAACTCATGCGGGGCAGTTCCATCGTGCCCCACAGCAACCAGTCATCGCTGATGAGAGCCCAACCGGTGGGCACGGGAAGCGCTTCCGCACCATCCCGGCTGTAAAGGGTGTCGGCGGCCATCTCTGGAGTGTGGGGCAAAACGTGGGTGATCAGAGCCCGGTTAGCTCCCAGTTGTCCGGCCAGCTTCAGCAGATCGGGCAATTCCGTCACGTTCCGTTTCAGGGCCACGAACTCGATCCCCAGGCGCGGCAGGATCGAGCCCAGTTTCGACTTGGCCTGGTTGAGAAGCTCAATATTGTGCAGCACGGTTCGCAGGTTAGCACCCAGGCGGACATCAGCATAGGTGTCGGGGTTAGCGCCGTCGAGGGAGAAGTTGATGCCATCCAGTCCCATGCGCACCAGGGCCTCCGCCCGATCTTTATCTATCAGGAGGCCATTGGTGCTGATGGTGACCTTGAGCCCCATCTGTTTAACGGTCGCCAGGTAATCCAGGATGCATGGATGGCTAAAAGGCTCGCCGTAGCCGCCAAAAACGACCTCGCGCAACTGTGGCAGGTCCCGCAATTGAGCTACGACGCGGTCGAAAGTGGCGGGAGACATATCTGCCAGTGGCTCATTCCAGACGTTGCGCACGCAGGTGCGGCAGTGCAGGTTACAGCGGGTAGTGATTTCCAGGTAAACCTTACGCACGTCAGGGCGGAGGGGATGGAGGGCCAGAGTGGTCTCCATCTCCTCTAGCAACAGTTCTCCGCCAGTCCCTAATCCATAGCGGTGACGGAGGTCAGGTGGAAGGGTGAGCCGTCCATCGGCATCAATTTTTACTTTGGCCAAGGAATGCCTCCTCGTATGATGAGCGTGAGGGCGTAGCGGCCGACCGCCCGGGTGTGGGTCGGGTTGGCAACCCGACCTACGGTTTCCATCAGTCCAAACGTCGCTGTAAGATGCAGGTGGCCAGGATGAAGAAAAGCATCGTAAACCCGGCCAGCGCCCCCAGGTCCAAAACCGTTTGGCCGGACACCGTGCTTAGCAACGTCGCCCGCAGGGCTTCCACGCTATAGGTGAGGGGTAGAGCACGAGCCAGAACTTGCAGTGCCGGCGGCAGATCGGCCAGGGGCACGAATACCCCGCCCAGGAAAATCATCGGAAAGCGGAAGAAGTTGGCCAGTGTCTGAGCCTCGAACACCTCTTGTACCGCTACTGAGACGAGGGCGCCCAGGGTCGAAAAGGCGGCTGTGCTCAGCAGCAAGGCGAGCAACGCCGCTACCAGCCGCCACATCGCCAGGCCGAGGCCAACCGTCACCCCTACCAGCACCACTGCGCTGATCAACAGACCAAAAAGCACACCACCTATCACTTTTCCGGCCAGCACCGCCGGCAGGGTGAGAGGGGCCAGCAGCAGCCTCTCCAATGCTCCGATGCGCCGCTCAAAAGTGATGACGATGGCCTCCATTGAGGTGGCGCTGAAGAGAGCGGTCATGGCCACCAGACCGGGGGCCAGAGACCGCAGGTCGCCCGGGGTGCGGATGGCGAAAGTCAGAATCAGGGCAGCGGGGAAGAGCATGCCCCAACTGATGTTGGGTGGCTTGAGATAATAGGCCCTCATGTCCTTGAGAGCGATGTATAATATGCCACGCAGGTCGTCACGCCACATCACCGGTTTCCCCTTTCGGCCAACATCACCTCGACGCTCAAACCGGTGAGCTTGATAAAGGCCTCTTCCAGGGTGGGTTGGATAGTGTTCACCGCAATCACCCGCTTACCCTCTGCTGCGGCGTGGTCCAGAGCCACGCGCACAGCGCTTGCCACGTCCTCCCCCCGAAAGCGCAGCCGCTCCTCGCCGAAGGGAGAGGCCAGCCGCGCTTCCACTGTCGCTTCCCCGCTCACCCGCGATTTGAGCCCGTCTACCGTATCCAGGGCAACAATGCGCCCGCCCACGATGAGAGCTACCCGGTCGGCCAGCCGTTCTGCTTCCTCCAGGTAGTGCGTGGTCAGGAAAATGGTTACCCCTGCCTCCCGCAGTTGCTCGATGAGAGCGCGCAACCCCCGCGCGCTGACCACGTCCAATCCCACCGTCGGCTCGTCCAGGAAAAGCAGGCGGGGACGATGGATCAGGGCGGCGGCGATGGTCAGCGCCCGTTTCATGCCCCGCGAGAGGTGGGCGAAAGGCACGTCTTTTTTCTCCTCCAGGCGAAAGCGGTGCAGTAATTCATCAGCCCGCCGGGCTCGCTCCGCACGGGGTACCCCATAAAGCTGCCCCATGAAAATCAGGTTGTCTCGCGCGGAGAGTTCGTCGTAGAGGTTGGAGCGCTCCGGCACCACGCCCACCTGTTTCTTGATACGCGGCAGCTCGCGGCGCAGGTCGAGTCCCAGGACGCGGGCATTGCCCGCCGTGGGCCGCGCGAGTCCGGTCAGCAGGCGAAGGGTGGTCGTCTTCCCTGCACCGTTGGGCCCCAGGAAAGCGAAAACCTCACCCTCTTGTACCTCGAAAGAGATGTGATCTACAGCGGTCAGGGGGCCATAGGTTTTGGTCAAATCCTCGGTCTCAATGGCGATATTCACTCATCGGCCCTCGAAGAATTTCTCTCCCCCCCGCCTGTGGCGGGGTTTCACCCGGTCCTTATGCCCCCCGCTGCATCCACGCCGGGTTCCACGGTTCGTCGAGCAGGGTCACCTTTGCTTCTTTCACCCCGGGCACGGCGGCTGCTGCCTGGCGCACCTGACTGGTGAGCATGTCCGCCAGGGGACAGAAGGGGACGGTGAGCACCATCTTGATCTCCACTGTGTCCCCCTCGATGGCGATCTCCCGAATCATCCCCAGGTCAACCACACTCATCCCGATCTCCGGGTCAATCACCGGCTTTAAGGCCTCCATTATCGTTTGTTGAGTTAACATTTTTCTCCTCTCAATGTCGTCGCCAAAGGCTGCGCATTCCATCCAGGAATTCGGGCACAGTCTGGCGTGGAAAACGAGGCCAGGTGGCGATGACCACCAGGCCAATCCAGGTCACGAGCAGCACCCCGTATGATGGTACCACCCGCCACGCGGTCCAGATCATAGTTCCATAAGGCAGAGCCTGCAGCCCCCAGGCCAGGTGGGTCGAGCCGAAACGCCACAGCGCAGCCGCCCCGATAGCCACGTAGGCTATGGCCAGCCAGAGAGAAACAAAGCCAGCCAAAGCCAGATATATCCACACACCCAGGGCGGCCATCAAATCCGCTTCCAGATCGTGGTCACCGATCCAGGTGTGAATGCCACGCGGGTCACGGCGGGCCAGGGGCCCATCCAGCACGTCGCTGATCCAGGCTGCCAGCAACGCCAGAACAGCAAGTGTCACCGCTTCCGGCCCGCCGCGAAAGCCCAGCCATATCAGATACAACCCCAGCAAGAAGCGGGTGCTGGTCAGTATATCGGCTAGGGTCTTGGTCTGGATCATGATTCATCCCCCTTGCAGATAATCATTGGGCCGCTTCAAGCGAGTATCTCTACTTCTTTCTTCCCACCGGGAAGATGGCATCCTCAGCTCATCAATCTCCGGCGAAGAATACGTAATCAGGAAGCTGCTCGATAGCAGCCTTTACTGGTGGCTTGAGATAGCGATAGGCCCAGGTTATCTCCACATCGGTCAACGGCAGACCGCCCAACAGGTGGCGAATGAGCCGGAAAGCGTTGATCCCCCCGCCTACGTCCTCCCCCTGGCGCAGCAGTTCGCGCAAAGCC
>CAYRNM010000260.1:0-4041 GCA_964425465.1 uncultured Anaerolineae bacterium
TCATGGGATCCTCCTTGCTTGTAAGAATCACGAGACAACAACCACAAGTCAGCAAGGCCATCGTCTGACATCGCCATCCCCCTTTCCAAAGAGCTATCCGTGAAGGCACCAAGTTTGCTTTGTGCCTTGGTGGTTCACTTCTTCGCCAGCCAGGGCATCATGGCCCTCAGCTCGGCTCCCACTTTTTCGATGGGATGTTCCCTCTCCCTCTCGCGGAGCAGGTTGAAGGAGGGCCGCCCTGCCATGTTCTCCAGGATCCAGGAGCGGGCGTAGGTGCCATCCTGGATGTCCTTGAGGAGCTGTTTCATGGTGGCCCGCACGTGGTCGTCAATGATTTTGGGGCCGGCGGTGTAGTCCCCGTGCTCGGCGGTATCGCTCACCGAGTAGCGCATGTAGGACAGGCCCCCCTCGTAGATGAGGTCCACGATGAGCTTCAGCTCGTTGAGGCACTCGAAGTAGGCAATCTCCGGCTGGTAGCCGGCCTCCACCAGCGTCTCGAAGCCGGCCTTGATGAGCGCCGTCACGCCGCCGCACAGCACCGCCTGCTCTCCGAAGAGGTCCGTCTCCACCTCCTCCTGGAAAGTGGTCTCGATCACCCCTGCCTTGGTGCAGCCCAGCCCTTTGGCGTAGGCCAGGGCCAGCTCCTTGGCCTGGCCGGTCACATCCTGATGGACGGCCAGGATGGCCGGAACGCCCTTGCCCTCCTCGAACGTCTCCCGCAGCCGGTGGCCGGGGCACTTGGGGGCGATCATGGTCACATCCACATCCCGTGGGGGGATGATCTGGGAGTAGTGGATGTTAAAGCCATGAGCGAACATAAGCATCGCTCCAGCTTTGAGGTAGGGTGCGATCTCAGCCTTGTAGAGGGCTGGCTGGACGTTGTCCGGCACCAGGAGCATAACAATGTCCGCCCCGGCCGTTGCCTGGGCCACAGTCTTCACCGTGAGCCCTGCTGCCTCCGCCTTAGGCCAGGAGCTGCTGCCTTCATACAGCCCCACCACCACATCGCAGCCATTATCCTTGAGGTTGAGGGCATGGGCGTGCCCCTGGCTGCCGTAACCGATGACGGCGATGGCCTTGCCCTCCAGGAGGCTGAGGTCCGCGTCCTGGTCGTAATAGATCGTTGCCATGATGGTTTCCTTTCTGTTGGGGATAACAGGTTACGAGTAATGAGTAACGAGTCTGTTGGGTCTTCGCCCTGTTACTCATTGCGCATCACGCATTACTTTGTACCATTGCTGCCGCGCAGCATGACCACCCGGCCGGTGCGCGCCATCTCCATAATGCCGTAGGGCCGCAGCAGGGCGATGAAGCCATCCACCTTGTCCTCGTCGCCCGTGATCTCGATAGTCAGCGAGTTGACGGCCACATCTACCACCTGAGCGCGGAAGATATCCACCAGTTGCAGGATCTCCGCCCGGTTGTGGGAGGTGGCATGCACCTTGATCAGCGCCAGTTCGCGGATCACTGTGGCATCATGGGTGACATCGGTTACTTTGGTGACGTTGATCAGCTTGTACAGTTGCTTGACCACCTGCTCGACGGTGCGGCCATCGCCTTCAGTGACGATGGTCATGCGGGAGATGCCGGGCATCTCGGAGTGCCCGACGGTGAGGGACTCAATGTTGAAGTTACGGCGGCGGAAAAGGCTGGCCACCCGGTTCAGCACCCCGGGTTTGTCCTCCATGAGGGCTACCAGTGTGTGTCGCATCAACTCGCTCCTTTCACGTAGCGGGCGCCGGCCGACGGATCATATCGGAGATCGAACCACCAGCCGGCACCATGGGATAGACATTCTCCTCCTGCTCGATGCGGAAGTCTATGACCACCGGTCCATTATGGGCTAGGGCCTCCTCGATGGCTGGCCGTACCTGAGCCTTCTCGGTGACGGTGAGGCCCTTGATGGAGTAGGCCTCAGCTACCTTGGCGAAGTCGGGGCCCAGGAGGGGGGTCCCGGAGTAGCGGCCCTCGAAGAAGAACTGCTGCCACTGGCGCACCATGCCCAGATAGCCATTGTTGAGGATGGCGATCTTCAGGGGCAACTTCTCCTGGGCCACGGTGGCCAGCTCTTGGATGTTCATCTGGAAACCGCCGTCGCCGGCCGTCACCCACACCAGTTCCTCGGGGCGGCCCATCTTGGCCCCGATAGCTGCTGGCAGGGCGAAGCCCATAGTACCCAGGCCGCCCGAGGTGTAAAGGCTGTTGAGCTGGCAGTGACGGTAGTACTGAGCCTCCCACATCTGGTTCTGACCCACATCGCTGACCATCAAGGCCTGACCATCAGTCACCTCGTATATCTGGCGTATCACATACTGGGGCAGGAGCTCTTCGAAGTCGCGGTTGAGGATGTCGTGCTGAGATGAATCCTCGCGCCACTCCGCGATCTGAGCCAGCCAGTCCGTGTGCTCCCCGGGCTCCACCAGCAGCGCCAGCTCTGCCAGCACCTGCTTGGCGTCGCCCACGATGGGCAGATCAACGGTCACGTTTTTGCCGATCTCTGCCGGGTCCAGGTCAATGTGCACAATCTGGGCTTTGGGGGCGAAGGTGGCCAGGTTCCCCGTCACCCGGTCACTGAAGCGCATGCCGATGGCGATGATCAGATCGGCGTCCTGGACCGCTCGGTTGACAAAGGCCTCGCCGTGCATGCCCACCATGCCCAGGCACAGCTCATGGGATTCGGGAATGCAGCTCTTGCCCAGGAGCGTCGTCGCCACCGGGATGTGCGTCTTCTCCACCAGCGCACGCAACTCCTCGTGAGCGCCTGCCAGGTTGATCCCCCGCCCGGCCAGGATGATGGGCCGCTGTGCCCGATTGATCAGCGCCGCTGCCTGACGGATCTGTCGGGGGTTGCCCACATAGGTGGGCTTGTATCCCGGCAGATCCACACTATCTGGGTAGATGTACTCTGTTTCCGCAGCCTGCACATCAAAAGCGATGTCAATGAGCACGGGTCCTGGCCGGCCTGTACGGGCGATGTGGACGGCTTCCTTGACCGTCATGGCCAGCTCCTCCACGCTGGTCACCAGATAGTTGTGCTTGGTGATGGGCAGGGTAATGCCTGTGATGTCCGTTTCCTGGAAGGCATCCTTGCCGATGAGATAGGTACGCACCTGGCCGGTAATCGCTAGTACCGGCGAGGAATCCATGTGTGCGGTGGCGATCCCGGTCACCAGGTTGGTGGCTCCTGGGCCGGAGGTGGCGATGCACACCCCCACCTTTCCCGTGGCCCGGGCGTAGCCATCGGCGGCATGGGCCGCCGCCTGCTCATGGCGCATCAGCACGAAATGGATAGGGTACTCAGGCAAGGCGTGGAAGAGATGGACGACCGCTCCACCCGATATGCCGAAAACCGCGTCCACTCCCTCTTTTACCAGGCTTTGCCATAGAATGTGTGCTCCTGTGAGTTTCATAGGGTCTTCAGCCCTCCTTTCAGGTGACTCATGAAAGAACATCTCCTCTGTCTCCCTGGGAAGATGAAGAAGGCATCCTTGCCCTCTCGAGTCGAGGCAGAGCCTCAGCGCTCCACACTATAACGAAAAAAACCTCCCGATTGGGAGGTTTTTCGCTACTTGCTATAATCTTATACTCTTCACATGCTTCGTCCTCTATCACCTCCCAACCGGCAATGACTCCTCGCAAGTACTACGAGGAGAGCAACAAGCAGGCTAATCAGGGATAGGGTAACAGAAGCTTGAATCATTGTTCCGTCCGAAACGCTCTGTAGCCAGAACTCAGAGTATATTGTAACATAGAAAGCAGAATTTGTCAAATGGCCGTTGCCCTTTGTGATTGAGAATTTGGACTCGGTTCCAAAGTCTGTTGGTGACTTTGCGGAAGAAGTTCTGAAGCAAGCTCAGACACTATATGTGGCATAAAGCACCACTGAGTACCCAATACTAGTGCCCTTTTCTACCATAGAAGCCCACCAACAGAAGATGAAACCAAGTCAGAATTTGACAAGGGGTGTGGTGGTAGTATAATTATAAATACCTCAATTTCGCCCAAAAATGACAGGGTTAGAGCATCGGTGAGTTTACGATA
>CAYRNM010000261.1:0-4016 GCA_964425465.1 uncultured Anaerolineae bacterium
GGTGTATAATAGGGCATGAAGGCCTTCGAACTGCGAGACGCACGCGGAGGTATAAGCCCCTGCACGCTGCGGTCAGGTGATCCTGGCCAACAGAGCGGGCACGAGGGTGGATGTGCCGACCAGCCAGGACCTACTGATGACGGATGTGAAAAGGAGGATGAGATGAGTTTTCAACCTTGCGGCATCATCCCTGCCATGGCTACCCCCTTGAACGCCGAGGGGGAGCTGAATGAGGGGGCCCTGCGCCAGCTCACCCGCCATCTCATCCAGGGTGGGGTGCATGGCCTCTTTGCCACCGGCAGCCAAGGGGAGTTCTGGGCCCTGACTCCGGAGGAGAAACAGCGGGTCTGGGAGATTGTGCTGGAGGAAGTGGATGGGCGGGTACCTGTTTACGCCGGCACGGGGGCGGTCACTACCCGGGAGGTGATGGAGCTGAACCGCCGCGCTGAGGCAGCCGGCGTGGATGCTGTCTCCATCATCACCCCCTTCTTCGTGAAGCCCACCGAGGCGGAGTTGGAGGCCCACTACCGTGCCATCGCCAAGGCCACATCGCTCCCTGTCTTGCTCTACAACAACCCGGCGCGCACCGGCGGGGTGAATCTCTCCGCTGGGCTCGTGGCTCGATTGGCGGAGGTGGAGGACATCGTGGGCATCAAGGACTCCAGCGGCGATCTCGCCCTCACCACGGAGTACATTCGTCTCACCCCCGACGGCTTTGTGGTTCTCTCCGGGCGGGACACGCTCATCTTCGCCGGGCTGGTGCACGGCACGAAGGGGGCCATCGCCGCCACGGCCAACGTCGTCCCGGCGCTGGTGGTTGAGATCTACGAGGCCTTTCAAGCGGGGGAGTTGGAGCGTGCGCGGAGGGCTCAGGAGCGGCTGGCTCCTTTGCGGGTGGCCTTTGGGCTGGGCAGCTTCCCCGTGGTGGTGAAGGAAGCGCTGGAGCTGATCGGCATCCCCGCCGGGCCCTGTCGTGGGCCGGTGGGCCCACTCTCTCCTGAGAAGCGGGCCGAGCTTCGCCAAGTGCTACTGGGTATGGGTCTGAGTGTCTGAGACGAAGTCCGCCGACTTCTCTGGGAGGGCAGACTGGCATTCTGGCCCCGAACTTTGCGCAATCCCGATTATGTGCTATAATCTTTGGGGTGTGAGCAGAATCCATGGGAAACTGCCCGGTGTGCACTACGGAAAAATTCCACATAATAGTAGATTGTGTTGTGCCTATGGCATGTAGTGTACCTGTCTGAGCGGGTGTCCACTGTTTGACCCAACTCACGCTTTGGTGTAGAATGATTTTGCCCCAAAGGGAAGGCGAGAGCGGGTCAACCAGCAATCGGTTCCTGTTCTCGTCTTTCATTTTGCGTGGCGTCCCCTGGGAATGCCGGTTCGACACCGCTATTGCACATTACCATCTGAATCCCAACTCGATCATACACCCTTTGTTCATCCAAGCCAAATTCTTTGATCAATCGGACATACTCTTCGACGATGCGGAGGGGCTGTTGGATGGCAAAGGCCGTCTCTTCCGGGGTCATGCCTCGCTGGATGGTGGCGAAGTAGATGCGCGCCAGGCCCAGGATGTAGTGGTCGACCGCCTCTGGGGAGTGGTAGGTTTCCCGGGCGATAGTGTGCGTCAGCTTGCTTTCGACGTACGCCTTGCGGCAGATGATGTGCCGGTGCGTCAGGTGCGGCCGAGATCATGGAGGTTTCCTCGGCGCGGGACGACCTCTCCTGTCTGTTCTTCGTATGCCCGGATCAGTTCGGCGACGCGGCTGTGGTCATGATGGAACAAGACACTCCAGTCGGTGCAGGTCAGCACGCTGCCTTGAGCGTAGGCATCGTGGGCCGCCCGCACCAGGGCGCGCTTCAGGACTTCGGTCCACTTGACATTGGCCCGCAGGTCGGCGATGTCGTCCTGATTGACCACCGTGATGACGACGGGCACCTGGCGCGTGCGCGTCATCGGTTTGCGATAGCCGGGGCGTTCATCCACGGCGACGGCTGGCCAGAGGACCTGCCCTGGCTTCAGACGGTCGGCGGCAATCCGGTAGGCCTCGACGAATTCCAGGAGCTTGTCCACGAACAGCTCGATCACCCAGGGGCCGCCCAGGCGGGGGAACTCCCGGCTGATGAAGTGGATCAGGGCCTGGCGCAGCGTCTTGGCTGCCAGGGGGCGATATTGGACCTCGCGATGGTGTTGCTTGGCCGGGATCATGGCTGCACCCCCCTTTTTTCCGCCTCATGCGGCTCAGGCTCGCTCTCTAGTTGGCTGGGATGGAAGCCACGGGCTTTGACGGTGGCGATGATCTCGGTGATGCGCTCTCGGTACTCTGGGGTATTGCAGCGCTCGTACAGTTCCTGATACCGGCGTACCAGGGCTGGGGAGATCTGCATCAGGAAGGCCATCTCATCCACCGAATGGCCATCCCGGGTATGGGCCACCACCACGGCGAAGGTGACGATGTAGTTGGCGATAGCTGGTAGAGAGTGGTGGATGCGTTGCCGAATCTGGGTCGGGGTGTAGCGCTTCAGATAGAGCTCCACCACCTGCACGCGATGGCTCAGCGCCCGGCCTACATCTTTCTGTTGGGAACGGAGGGGCACAGCGACGTCCTGGGCAGCCAGCGCCTTCAGGTCGCGACTGATGGTGCGCAGGCCGCAGTTGAAGATGCGAAAGGCCAGGTCCTCGGCGGTCAGCAGGGCTCCCTGATCCAGGGCTTCGTGGGCCATGCGCACGATCTGCCGCCGGCGCAGAGCGACCGTGCCCTGTGGCCCCTTTTGGGAGAGGCGGTAGCGGTGATCCTCCTCACCAGCATAGAGGGTCAGGATGACCGGCACCATCTGACACTTGGACAGCGGCTTGTGGCCCGGCTCGTCGGCCGAGACGGCGGTCATGGCCAACTGGCCGGCCTGGATGGCCTCCGGCTGGGAAAGCCAGGGGAAGTAGACTTCCTTGACCAGCTCGGTGAGGGCCTCGGCCTCGAACTGGGAGCAGCCCAGCCTTTCCTTGGCCCGCATGATGAAGACCTGGTCCAGGGTCTTAACAGTCAGGCGATTCAGTTGTTCACGTTCAAAGTTGCGTATCATTTGGCAGACCTCCTGTTGAATTGGGGATCTCTCCCCCATATTCTACAGTACCTGCCATATGGCACAACTATAGTTAGGCCGGCATAGAACAGAGTGTGACACGGTAAGATCATGGCAACTGCGAGGTATTCCGTCAACCACCACCCCGTGCAGACGATCCTGACCTGGATCCGTTCGGGTGAGATCGCCATCCCCGAAATTCAGAGGCCGTTCGTCTGGAATGCAACCAAGGTGCGGGATTTCATCGATTCGCTCTACCAGGGCTACCCGGTAGGGTACCTGATCGCTTGGCGCAACCCGGCGGTTCGCCTCAAAGACGGAAGCACGTCGCAGGGGAAGCGAATCCTCATCGATGGCCAGCAGCGGGTGACGGCACTGCTGGCGGCGCTGCTCGGCGAGCGCGTGCAAGAATTACAGGCGCATTCACATCCGTATCGCGTTCCATCCGGATGAGGAGCGTTTCGAGGTGGCCAACCCGGCGATCCAAAAGGACAGGGCTTGGCTCGCCGATATCGCCAAAATACTATCCCCAGAGACGAAGATCCTCAGGCTCGTGGATGAATACTGTGAGAAGAACCCTGGCGCAGACAAGGACCGGATCTACGAGAGCATCGAGCGAGTGCGAGCTATCGTCAACAACCAAATCGGCCTGATTGAGTTAAACTCGGATCTCGATATCGAGACCGTCACCGAGATCTTCATCCGAATCAACTCCGAGGGGGTAGTGTTGAGCCAGGCCGACTTCGCTATGTCGAAAATCGCTGCCAACGAAAAGTACGGTGGCAATCTCCTGCGAAAGTGCATCGACTACTTCTGTCATCTGGCTGTAGCGCCGGAGTTCTATGACCAGCTCGCAGAGTGCGACAGCGACTTTACCCAGACCGAGCACTTCCGGAAAATGGCCTGGCTGCGCGGGGAGAACGACAACTTAT
>CAYRNM010000262.1:0-3994 GCA_964425465.1 uncultured Anaerolineae bacterium
TGGTGCTCTGCCGGCGGAAGCGGGAGGCGGAGCAGGCAGGGCAGGTAGCCAGGGCTGCCCTGCACAAGCTGCGCCTGCGGCTGAACCCCTACAAGACCCAGGTGGTACACTTCGATCAGGGCTTCAAGTTCCTGGGGGTGTTCTTTCTGCGCAATGAGCACTTTTACCTGGAGCCATAGGTCCGGCGGTGAGACCCTAAGGATTTCCGACCAAAATCCTTAGGGTCTTGATAGTCCGTTGAGTTCTGAAATCCGTTGTGATACGCCTCTGAAGGGAGATGACAAGCATGGCAACGGTTTATCTCAAGGAACAGGGTGCGGTGCTGCGCAAGCGGGGCCAGCGCCTGGTGGTGACCAAAGAAGATCAGGAGCTGATGGAGGTACCCCTCATCCACGTGGATCAGGTGGCCGTGCTGGGCAATGTGCAGGTGACCACTCCAGCAGTAGCTACCCTGCTGCAAAACCAGGTGGATGTGGTCTTCTTCTCCCGCTACGGTAAATTCCGCGGCCGACTGACCCACACTGGGAGTAAGTTCGCCCGGCTGCGCCAGGCCCAACTGCAGAAGGCTGCCGACTCAGAGGTGGCCCTGAGCATCGCCAGGGCAGTGGTGGGAGGGAAACTGGCCAACCAGCGGACCATTCTCCGCCGCCGAGCCGGGGAGCTGCCCCCTTCGCCCCAGCAGGCCCGCATCGCACAGGCCATCCAGGGGATCGGCCGGATGCTGGAGCGGACGGAGGGGGCCAGCTCGCCGGAAGAACTGCGGGGCTACGAGGGCCAGGCCGGGGCCTGCTACTTCGATGCCTTCAGGGTGCTGGTGCCGGAGGAGATGCACTTCCAGGGCCGGGCCTATTACCCCCCACCCGACCCGGTGAATGCACTGCTCAGCTTCGGCTATTCGCTGCTACTTAAAGATGTCACCGGAGCGGTGCAACTGGTGGGGCTGGATGCCTACCTGGGGTTCTTCCACGCCGTGGAATATGGCCGCCCCTCCCTGGCCCTGGATGTGATGGAGGAGTTCCGGCCCCTCATCGTGGACACGCTGGTCCTGCAACTGCTGGGCAGCCGGGTGATCACCTCGGCAGATTTCGTCTGGACCCGCGACCCCAAGCGCCCGGTCCATCTTTCGGAGGGGGCGGTCACCCTCTTCTTGGAGCGATACGAGGAGCGGATCAACACTCAGGTCTACCATCCAGGAGTTCAGCAGCAGACCTCCTACCGGCGCTGCTTTGAGCTTCAGGTGCGCCAGGTGGCGCGCATCATGTTGGACAAGGCCACAGCTTACCGGCCCCTGATCGCACGATAGGAGGGAAGGATGGGACGCTTGCTTCATCTTGGCCAGTCAGGCTGGGTGGTCAGGGGACGGGTCCTGGTGCTGACTGATCCTGAATCAGCGCCCCTGAAGCGGCTAATCCGCCAGGCGCAGGATCAGTCCACACTGCTGGACCTGACCTACGGCCAGGGAAGGCGGAGCCTGCTGGTGCTGGATACGGGACACGTGGTGCTGGCCTCAGAGGAGCCGTCGGAGCTGGCCCGTCGGTGGGAGACGGGGGCAGAGGAGGTGCAACGCACTTGATAAGTACGTTGCACCTGGGAGGAGGAGCCAATGGGACTGAGGGGACGCGATAGGTCCCGGCGGTGGGTGGTGCACATTGACGGGGCCATCGGGTCGGAGGGAAAGGCCACGGGGCTGGGGGTGGTCGTCCGGGACCGGGAGGGGAGAATGGTGGGCTGGCTGACAGCAGTGCGGGAGCCGATGGCCACGAACGAGGCAGAGTACGCAGCCCTGGTCTTCGCCCTGGAGTCCCTCCTCCCCCATCGGCCCCAGGAGGTGCACATCTATTCGGACAGCGAGGTGGTAATCAACCAGATGAGGGGATGCTTCGGTGTGCACAGCCAGGCGCTGCGCGCCTGGCATGAGAAGGCCTGTCAACTGGCGCGGCTCATCCCCCGGGTGACCTTCACCCATGTGCCTCGGGAGCAGAACCGCCTAGCCGACGCCCTGGCCAACGAAGCGCTGCAGGGCTGGAAGTCGCCTGGGGAGGAATGACCATGTTCGTGGTAGTGAGCTATGATATCCCCGATGACCCCCGCCGGACGAGGGTATGCGAGACGCTCAAGGACTACGGGGCGCACATCCAGTACAGCGTCTTCGAGTGCGACCTGAAGGCTCAGGACTTTCGGAAGCTGCACCAGCGGCTGAGGCGGCTCATTGACCCGGCGGAGGACAACGTACGCTTCTACTTCCTCTGTCGGGAGTGTCAGCCGAAGATAGAGGCCATCGGCCAGCCGCGGCTAGAGCTGAGGCGTCCCTACTACGTGGTGTAGGGGCTAGCCCACTCAATGCGGTCTACCCGGAACACCCGCTCCTCCTGGCGCAGGCGGCAATAGGCGATCAGGTAGGGCACCTCCCCTCGCCACTCCAGGCGGCGCGGCTCCACCACCCGCTGCGTGCGCCTCCCCCGCCCCTCGGTCCAGTAGACCATCTCCAGTGCTTCCCTCCGAGCGAGTGCCTTCTCGATCAAAGATAGAATGCTCTCCACGGGCCCCGGAGCGGATGGCGGGGGGTGAGCCGACCATCCATCGAGTGCATCCTGCAGTCGGGAGATCGTCTCTTGCACTGTGGCCTCCGCTCCGGCCAGGGCTGAGGGGGACAAGTTCCCCTCTAGCTCCTCCAGCAGGGCGGAGGGGAGGCGTAGGGGCAGGGGGATGAAGCGGCCCAGGGTGCGGTACACCTGAGCGGCAATCCACAGGTAGGTTGCTGTCTCGCCCTGGTCAGGAGGCCATCCCTGCGCTTCGGAGGGGATCAGGTTGCGGGGGTGGAGCCCCTGGCGTTGGAGTTGGCGCAGCAGTTGGCCCACCTGTCCCTCCTTCACCACCGCCGCCTGAGGGCTGAGTGTCCGCTCGATGTGCCGCCCGAGGGCGCGCTGGCTGAGGAGTGGCTCCAGAAGTTCGGCGTCCTCGCTCTCCAGCACGGTCAGGTGTCGGATCACTGGCTGGCCCGCCCCCTGGGCCCAGCCTTGCAGGAGTTGGAGCTGCTCTTTGCTGAGCTCTGCGCCGCCCTCCACCAGCAGGGTCAGGAGGTCCTCCAGGCTTTCCCCCCGGCTGAGCGCCCGGGCCAGGCTCAGCTCTGTGATGCGGTAGACCAGGCGGCCCTGGGCCCGGTCCGTTCGGAGCCACTCGGTGAAGGCCTCCAGCCGCAGGAGCTGGAGGGGGGAGGCCTGGAAGGGGATCTCGACCGCGAGATCGTGGGTCACGCTCAGGGGTGAGGGCTCTGGCCCCTCCGGTGGCGAGTCCCTCAGTTCGAGGAGCCAGGCTCCCCTTTCGGTCAGGCAGAAGGAGGGCTCCCCCTCCTGGCTGGGGGCCAGCCCCACGGCTCCCCACCAGGCCAGTGGCCCTTCCATCATGGCGCGCAGTCCCTCTCGGGCCTGGTCCTCCCCCTCCTGGACCTTCCACCAGGGGGTGAGCCTTTCCAACTCTGGCTCCAGGGCGAGGGTCGCCTCTACCCAGGAATCCACGGTGAACCATCTGCCGGGGGGGACAGTGGCTAGGGTGTTCAAGGTGATGCAGGCCAGGGTCAGGGGGTCCTGGCTCTTTGCGCCGGGGAGGTGGTAGCGGGACCACAGATGGGCGGTGGTCGGGGTGGGGTTCAGCCAGGCTCGCCACAGGGTGTGGAGCTCGTGGTCCGCTGTGGCCTCCAGCCAGGTCCAGCCTTGGGGGGTGGGTTTGAGGTAGGGTCCTAGAGGAGCCACCAGTCCTGCTGCTTCGCACAGGTAATGGAGGAAGCGCAGGTGGGTGGTCTGGAGTTCGCTGCGGGCTCCGGCCAGGTCCTCTTTCAGGGAGAGGCGGGGGGCCAGTGTGCGCATAACCTTAGGGGGCAGCCAGCGCTGGTGCACCGGTCGGATATCCTCTCGGTGCAGGAGGCTGAGGAAGAGGACCACGTCGGCCAGCAGCGTGCCGGTGGGCAAAGGGCTGAGGGGCGTGATGGGGGTAAGGG
>CAYRNM010000263.1:0-3982 GCA_964425465.1 uncultured Anaerolineae bacterium
TCAATGGAATAAGCAGGTCCGTGACCCGCGCTGGTGGGACTCCGAATCACGGATCCGACTGGAGCAAAGGTTAGTCCAGATTATTGGCCTCGGACGATGGTTATGAGTATAATTAGCCCTAACGGGATGGCTGTATGCAGAAATCAAGGGGGGCTCAAATTATGGAAGGTGTCAAACCTTTGGATGCAAAGGCGCTATGCCAGCGCTGTGATCCCGATCAGTTTGCCTTTGAGACCACGGCGGAGCTGGAGGATCTGACGGAGATCATCGGACAGCCACGAGCGGTGGAGGCTGTGCGGTTTGGCGTGGGCATCGAGCAGGAGGGCTATAATATCTTTGCCCTGGGACCCGCTGGGACAGGCAAACTTTCCCTGGTGCGCCAATTCTTCGAACAGCGGGCCGCAAGCGAGCCAGTACCCCCTGACTGGTGCTACGTCAACAATTTTGAGGAGCCGCATAGACCCCGTGCCCTGCACTTGCCACCAGGTAAGGGCACAGAGCTGCGTCAGGACATGGCAGACTTGGTGGAGGAACTGCGCACTGCGCTCTCGACCGCTTTCGAGAGTGAGGAGTACCAGACCCGCAGACAAGTCATCGAAGAAGGATTCAACGAGCGGCAACAGGAGGCTTTCGAGGAGATCCGGCAACTAGCTCAGGAACGCGGCTTGACCGTGCTCCGCACGCCAGCCGGATTTGTGTTTGCGCCAGTGCGCGATGGTGAGGTTCTCTCACCCCAACAACTTCAGGAGTTGCCAGAGGAAGAGCGAAAGCATCTGGAAGCAGGGGCGGAGGCTCTCCAGGAAGAGCTTCAAAAAGTCCTCCGCCAGATGCCTCGTTGGCAGCGAGAGGCACGGGAGAGAGGAAGGGAGCTGAACCGCGAGACCACAACCTTCGCGGTTGGCAGTCTGATTGACGAAATGCGCCAAAAATACGCCGGCTTCCCAGCCATTGTGGACTACCTGAATGCCGTACAGCAGGATGTGATGGAGAATATGAGGGATCTTCTCGCCCAGGAAGAGCACCCGCAAAGTGCGGAACGAAGTGGTTCCATACCCTTCCCTGTACCTGGCTCTCAAGTGGGCCCCCCCTCCCTTCGCCGCTATGGGGTGAATGTCCTAATTGATCACAGCACATCGGAGGGGGCGCCAGTGATCACCGAGGACAACCCGACTTACCAGAATCTGGTCGGCCGGGTTGAGCACGTGGCCCAGATGGGAGCCCTGCTGACCGATTTCAACCTGATTAAGCCAGGGGCATTGCACCAGGCCAATGGGGGTTACCTGATGCTCGACGCTCGTAAGGTGTTGCTGCAACCCTACGCCTGGGAAGGGCTCAAGCGAGCCCTGCAATCCCGCCAGGTGCACATTGAGTCACTGGGTCAGGCGCTCAGCCTGATCAGTACCGTCTCCCTGGAACCGGAACCCATCCCTCTGGATGTGAAGGTCGCCCTGTTCGGTGATCCCTCGCTCTACTACTTGCTCTCCGCGCTCGACCCCGACTTCGGCGAGCTGTTCAAGGTGGCGGCGGACTTCGACGAGCGGATGGATCGCAACTCGGATAATCAGTTATTGTACGCTCGACTGATGAGCAGCTTGGCCCGCAAAGAGGGGCTGCGCCCCCTCGACCGGACCGCTGTGGCCCGGGTCATTGAGCACAGTGCCCGCATGGTGGGAGATGTGGAGAAGCTCTCTGTCCGGATGCAGAGTGTGGCCGATCTGCTCCGCGAAGCGGACTACTGGGCTGGCCAGGCGGGCAATGGCGTGGTGACCGCTGCTGACGTCCAGCGGGCCATTGACGCCCAGATTTATCGCTCCGATCGCCTACGAGAACGGGTTCAGGAGGAGATCCTGCGGGGCACAATCCTCATTGATACGGAGGGCGAAAAGGTGGGCCAGGTGAATGGGCTTTCTGTGATCCAACTGGGCGGCTTCGCCTTTGGTCACCCCAGCCGCATCACCGCCCGGGTGCGGATGGGCAAGGGCGAGGTGGTGGACATCGAGCGAGAGGTGGAGCTGGGTGGGCCGATCCACTCTAAAGGGGTGCTCATCCTCTCCGGTTTCCTGGGGGCCCGCTATACCACCTACCATCCCCTCTCCCTGTCAGCCAGCCTGGTCTTCGAACAGTCCTACGGCGGTGTGGAGGGCGACAGCGCTTCGTCAGCCGAACTGTATGCCTTGCTTTCGGCCATCGCTCAGGTGCCCATCAAGCAGTCCTTGGCGGTGACGGGGTCGGTGAACCAACATGGCCAGATACAGGCCATCGGCGGGGTCAACGAGAAGCTCGAGGGCTTCTTTGATGTGTGCAAAGCCCGAGGGCTGACGGGCGAGCAGGGAGTGCTCATTCCAGCGTCCAACGTCAACCATCTCATGTTGCGGCAGGACGTCGTCGAAGCGGTGGCTGAGGGGCGGTTCTATATCTACCCCGTCGAGACGGTGGATCAGGGCATAGAAATATTGACCGGCTTGCCGGCGGGTGAGCCGGATGAGGAAGGGAACTACCCGGAGGGGACGGTGAACGGTCTGGTACAGGCACAACTGGTCAAGATGGCCGAGCAGCGAGCAACATTCAGCCCATCGGCCGAGGAGGGTGAGGAATGAATGAATCGGAGTACGAACTGACCATTCAGCGCATTTTGGTGGCTTTGGACGCTTCGCCCCACAGCTTGTCGGCATTAGAAGCGGCAGTCGAACTGGCTGCCAGCTTCAGAGCTGAACTATTGGGCCTGTTCGTTGAGGACATCAATCTGTTGCGCCTGGCTGAACTGCCTTTTGCTCAGGAGGTGGGTCGCTTCTCAGGCACCCTCCGTAGGCTGGATACTCGGCATGTCGAACGGCAGCTCCACGCGCAGGCTGTGCGAGCGCGCCAGGCTTTAACTAGAATCGCAGAACGAGCACAGGTGCAGTGGTCCTTTCACGTCGCCCGGGGGCAGATTGCGTCGGAGTTGCTGACCGCAGCCTCGGATGTGGACCTGGTCATCCTAGGGAAAGCGGGCTGGTCAGGGCAAAGGCGCCTGGGGTCCACTGCTCGATCGGTCCTGTCCCAGGCACCTGGGCCGGCCTTGATTCTCCAGCAGGGTGTTCGCCTGGGACTGCCGGTGCTGGTCCTTTACGACGGTTCAAGAATGGCTCAAAGGGCCTTGGCCGCGGCCACACAGTTGGTTCGAGGAAGCGAGGGCTATCTAACCCTCCTCCTTCTGGCCGATGGACCGGACGCTGCCCAGAGCCTGCAGATGGAAGCCGCTGACTGGCTGCAGGAGCGGGGATTGAAGGCGCGCTATCGTTGGCTATCCAAAGCGGATGCGGCGAGGCTATGTCGTGTGGTGCAGGTGGAAGGAGGTGGTGTGTTAGTATTACACCGCGATATGCCACTGCTGCGGGGCGAAGCGCTCATGGCCCTGTTGAACGAAATAGGATGCCCGGTGTTGTTGGTTCGATAGCCGGTTGTGAGCCGAAGTGAGCGAAATGACAGGGGTCTGGCTAGCATGCCAACCATCCTCGATGTGGGCTGCGGAAACAATAAGGCCCCGGGAGCGTGGGGCATTGACCTCGATTCCAGGAGCCAGGCGGATGTGATCTGCGATCTGAACCACACTCCCTGGCCCCTGGCCGAGGGCCAGTGCGAGGAGATCCTCTGTCGCCACATTCTGGAACACGTGGCCGATGTGATGCGCTTCATGGCGGAGGTTCATCGCGTGGCCCGCCCCGGGGCGCTGGTGAAGGTGGTGACCCCCCACTACACCAGCCCCAGCTCCTACGCCGATCCGACGCACCGCCATCACTTCGCCGCCGGGGTGCCGGATGTTCTGGTGGCCCAGGGTGAGGCCCGCTTCGAGAAGGTCAGCGTTCACCTGCGTTTCAGCCGCCTCTATCGCTGTCTGGGCATCGAGGTGCTGGCCAACCGCTTCCTCAACCTGTACGAGCCCTTCTTCGCCTTCCTGTTTCCGGCCCGCGATCTGCACTTCACCCTACGGGTCGTCAAATAG
>CAYRNM010000264.1:0-3970 GCA_964425465.1 uncultured Anaerolineae bacterium
CTCGCTGAGGCTCTAAAAGCCCGCCTGGATGATGAGGGCTGGAGGATACTCATGGACTTCGATAATGTCTATAGCGAGCTTCTCTGCTTCTATCTGGACCTGGGCTTCTCCATCGGTTTCCAGCTCGGATGCCATCCAGAGTTACTCCTCGGTGAACTGGCGGAGGGGTGAACGGCAATGTCCAGAATGGGGGAGGGAATGGAGGAGCTGAGGCGAATAGCACTGGAGGAAATGAAGCGGATCGAGGATGCACCGGGCGGCTCTCTATTCCTGGAAGCCTGGCTGGTGCACTTGCGCATCATGAACCTGGCCCAGGAGGACATCCGCCTAGCCCAGTGCATTGCCGAGGCGGTGGCTGAGATGTTCGCCGATCTGCCCCGCTTCTTGGAAGGCCAAGTCCCAACCCAGCTCATCCTGGAGGAGCTGGCGGAGGTGACGGCCAGGGCGTGGGAGCGGGGCGACGGCGGTTGAGCCGTCGCATTTGCCAGAGCGAGAGGCCGGCTGGGAAGACCTGGCCGGCCTCTTTTTGCTCTTACGAAAGATGGGTAAAAAATGGGAACACGAGTTTGCTGAAAACCCTTGACAAATTTTGGAATCTATGGTATACTATAGGGTGTTAGGTGATACAGCATACATAGAAAGGAGACACCAGATGCAAAGCCAAGAAATGCGAAAGCCCACCGCGGGCACGGTGAGCTTTCAACGTGAACCGGGCGAAGCAACCCAGCTCAACTCTATTTTACCACAAGCCGACGTCCGAAGCAAGTACAAGGAACTGCGAGCGCAGGCACAGGCTGACTTCTTGGTCTATCGCCAAACTGGTGGCGAACTGGACGCGCTGAGGTGGATGTATCACTTCCGACCCAAGGTGTTCAACCTGTGGGTGAACATCAATTCGCCTGGTGGCCACCACGATGCCCGACCCCTCGGGAGAACACGGGCGGACGGGGCCAGGATAGCAAGGGGGTGGTAAGATGGAGAACGGATTTTCGGAAGCACCGGCCAGTTGGAACGTCAGATACATCACCCCCGACGGCTTCTCCTGCCAGCTTACCCTCCGGGGCGAAAGTGGCGCAGACTTGCTGCCAAAGACCGAGGTGGCCGTTAAGTGGCTGCTGGAGCATGGTTGCAGGCCGGCCAATGGCTGCCTACACGGGAACGGGAACGACGAGGGTCAGCAAGCTAACGGCAAGGCGGGCAATGAGCCCCAGCCGTCCCCCACGCTGGCCGACGGATCGCCAGACCCCGGATGGTGTGTCATCCACAATTGCGCCATGAAGCGGCGGGAGCGGGATGGCCAGGTGTGGTATTCACACAAGGTCGGCGATGCCTGGTGTAAGGGAAAGTGAAAGGAGCTCTCTTGTGGGATCGCAATTTTATCCCGCCTTACCCCATGCACTGAATCACGCACATGTCTGCCACTGGTGCGGCGAGCAACTCCACCTCGAGCGTGGCCGTGGATGGGTTCACCAGGCTGGCGGCACGTATATGATGCGCTGCGACGCCTGTGGTTGGAGAGGCGCGCCGTATCCGTCACCTATCGAGTGTCCTCAATGTGGTGGTGATCTGAGAGACGATCATTGTGCCCTGCCAGTGCAGGCCTAGGCAGTAGGTGTTGGCTCAAAATATGAGGGGGAGGGTGGCCCTGCCCTCCCCCCCCACCAATTGATGGAGGTGATCATGGAGACTGATGACATTTTAACAGTGGAACAGGTAGCGAAGATTCTGGCGCTTCATCCTCGCACGGTTCGCAACAAGATCGAGAGGGGGATCATTCCGGCGCACCGCTTGCCAGATTCGAGGCGGCTCTACATTCGCCGCTCCGACCTGCTGGCCGCCCTGGAGCCAGTGGAGCCGACGGAGGAGGACAACGATGAGCGACTATGAGCGCGACGAATACTTCTCCCCTGCTGAGGCGCGAGGCAAGGTGGGGAAGCGCATCAGGACGACGGTTGCCTTCTCAGGCGTGCCGAAGGGGACAACGGGCGTTGCCCTGGAGCCTGACGACGAGCTGGTGAGCCTGCCCATCCAGTGGGATTTACCTGGCCGAACCAGGCCGCTGGTGGACTGGTTCACCAAGTGGGAGTACGAGAGGTATCTTGAGGAGATCATCGATGACTGACACCGAGAAGCAAGTACAGACCGAGGAGCTTATCCGATTGCGCACCCTGGTGGATGACCTGCTGGAAGCATTGCGGCAGATCGCCCATGTCGGGAGACTTGCAGGCCCTGGTGATGCTGGGATCGTGGCCATCACCATTGCCCGAGAGGCCATCGCCAAGGCTGAAGCCGCTCTGGAAGAGCTGCAGGAGGGGCAGTGGTAACAACGAGACAACACCGCATGTTCCAAACCGAAGATCTTCCGCTTTTCAGCAGCACGCCCTTACGGGGGAATGTGGAACCCCTTGAGACCGAACCCGAGCAGGAGCCGCTTCCTGCCGAGTGCGAGTTCTGCCAAGCCACTGGCCTGGTCGGCCTCTGCCTTTTTGAGGACCCCGCTTTCTGCTGGGTGAGGGTGGAGAGCGATGGCTGACCATGCGCTGGTGGCCACCGCTTCCCCCTCCGGGACAGGCAGGGCAGGCGGCGAGGCGGAGGGCTAGGGCCGACCTACTGGCTACGCTGGAGTTGGAAGGGCCGAAGGAGGTGGAGCCCAATGATAGAATTCGACATTCCACCCTTCCTGGCAAAAAGACTGGACAGTGGAGAGCCGCCGGTGGTGACTAAAGAGAGGCAGGCACGGATCAGTGAGCTCGTGAAGGTGCGCATCCTGCTTGTCGATCTTCTAGAGACGATTGACAAGCGGCTAGAGACGCTGGGCTACGAGCCACCCAGAACAGACACCAATGTCTGAGCGCGCACTGGCGACCACCGCTGCGGTGGAGGAGGTGGTGCTTGGCATGTCTACAGGGGACGAGATATAATTGCGTAGAATTGGCAGTCTACGCAATGATCAGGGGGACACGATGGACGCCCAACTAACACTCAGACCCGACAAGGTCACCGTTGACCTCGTGCCACCAGATGGCGATAAGCACACCCGCTACCGACTGGGCAAGTTCGCCGACTGGCTGGAGAGCGAGGGCCTCCAGTGGCACAGGGTGGACCTGACCGCCTATCGAGACCACCTGCTGGCGGACGGTTACGCCCCCTCAACCGTCGCGGCCCACCTCTCCACCGTGCGGAGCCGCTACCAGGAGATCCTCAGGGACTCCACGACCCGCGAGGCGCTGTACGAGCTGGCGGCTCAAGCGACGGACTCCCCGGCAGATCGCAAGGCTTTCGTGGATGAGGTCATCACCCGCATGGAGAACGCCGTGGATCCCAAGGCCGCCCCCGTCCGGCGCAAGGTGCACCAGGATCGGCCCGATGCTGGTTACCTGCGGCTGACCGCTGAAGAGGCCAGCGCACTCATGACGGCGCCCGGGCTGGAGGATCTCCAGGGGTTGCGGGACACCGCGATCATCGCCCTCATGCTCTGCACCGGCATCCGTGAGGCGGAGCTATCGGCCCTGGAGGTGCAAGACCTCCGCCAGCGGTTGGGCGGGGAGCTGGCCCTGCATGTCCGGGAGGGGAAGGGGTGCAAGGAGCGGCTTATCCCCTACGGCGAACTGGACTGGGTGCTGGCCATCGTGGATCGCTGGCTGGAGGGGGCAGGGATGGCCTGCACCGGCACAGGTGAGAAGGGCTACGTCTTCCGAGGCTTCTACAAGGGCAACCGCCGGCTGCGGCCTGGGCGATTGAGTGTGAGGGCGATTCAATACCTGCTGGCCTCTTATCCCATTATGGTGGACGGCCAACTGGTGACCGTCCACCCTCACGATCTCAGGCGCACCTACGCCCGGAGGCTCTACGAGGCCGGCGTGGACCTGGTGGCCATCCAGCAGAACCTGGGCCACGCCGACCACAAGACCACACTGGGCTACATCGGCACGCTGGACGCCAGCAGCCGACGGGCGCCGGCGATCTATCA
>CAYRNM010000265.1:0-3960 GCA_964425465.1 uncultured Anaerolineae bacterium
GAGAGGGTGGGGGCAAGAGGGAAGGGTGAGGGCATGGAAAGGACCACCATGAAATACATCTGCGTCATCGGAGTGGGCTACGTGGGGCTGGTCACCGGCGCCTGCTTCGCTGATCTGGGCAACCGGGTGACCTGCGTGGACATTGACCAAGCCAAGATCGAGGGGCTCAACGCGGGCGTGATGCCCATCTACGAGCCCGGCCTGGAGGAGATGGTGCACCGCAATGTGGCTGCCGGACGGCTGTCCTTCACCCTCTCCTACGAGGGGGGGCTGAAGGGGGCGGAGTTCGCCTTTATCGCCGTGGGCACGCCCGAGGGGGTGGATGGCGAGGCGGACCTGAAGCACGTGCGCGCGGCAGCGGAGTCCATTGCCCAGGCCATGAAGGGGCCACTGATCATCATCAACAAATCCACTGTCCCAGTGGGCACGGGCGACTGGGTGGCCGACATCGTGCGCCACCACCAACCCTCCTCCACCCCCTTTTCTGTCGTGTCCAACCCCGAATTCCTGCGCGAGGGCTCAGCCATCGCCGACTTCCTCAACCCCGATCGCATCGTCCTGGGCTCGTTGGACCGAGAAGCGGCGGAGAAGGTGGCTCAGCTCTACCTGCCCCTGCGGGCTCCCATCATGCTCACCGACCTGCGCACCGCGGAGATGATCAAATACGCCTCCAACGCCTACCTGGCCACCCGCATCTCTTTCATCAACGAGATCGCCTCCATCTGCGAGCGGCTGGGGGCGGACGTGAAAGAGGTCGCGGCGGGCATGGGCTACGACCGCCGCATCGGCCATGCCTACCTGGATGCGGGTATCGGATGGGGAGGAAGTTGTTTCACCGCCGATGAATCTACCTTCACCCTGATCAGCGAGAATGTTGTGGTGAAACCCTTCGCCGAGCTGTTTGCCAACTTCCCAGAGAAGGTTACAGCCGGCACGGTGGGAATGGTCATCCCTCAGGGAAAGCGCGCTCTGGCTTTCGATCTGGAGCGCCGACAGCCCACCGTAGCAGATATTAAATGCCTCACTCGTCGTTGGTACGAGGGAGACTTCGTAACCATCCGAACACGTATGGGGCGGAGCTTGCGCCTCACCGCCGACCACCCAGTAGTCCTCTATGAGCCGACCCGGGACACCTTCCGCATCGCCCTGGCCCAACATGTCCAGGCAGGCGATCACCTGGTGGCTGTAGAGGCCATGCCCCCACTGGCCGATCCCACTCGTCTCAACCTCCTGGAGAAGATGCAGGGCTCGCCGTTGGAGGGCATCATCCGGCTGCGTTCTACCGATGGGTACTTCACTCGGGTCTACCCGAAGATTGTCTTGGCCATCCCCCAGGGCATGATGAAGTACAAGTATGACATCGGACGGAACAACTGTATGCCGTTGACCGTCTATACCTATCTCAAACAGCAGGGTCTCATCGCCCCTGATGAGGAGAACTTGTTGCTATTCACCGCTGGCGGCGGGCCAGTGAGCTACTGCCCGGCTGTCTTCCTGGTGGACCAGGACTTGATGCGCCTTCTGGGGTATTACGTGGCCGAGGGGTGGATCTGCCAGGACACCGGCCGGTATGGGGCTGTGCGAGAGCGAGTGGGCTTCTCTTTCGGCGCTCACGAAGAGGAATACATCGCCGACCTGCACAGTTTGCTGAACCGCTACGGTCTCAAGTACCTCAGTAGAAAGGCTAGTAGTTCCCACGCCACCATCATCTCCTCGCGGCCCCTGGCCTTTTTACTGCGGGATGTGCTGGGTTGTGGCACCCGCTCTGACGACAAGAGGATGCCCAAATTGGTGCTGAATGCCTCTGACCCCCTCAAGCTGGCTTTTCTGCAAGGGCTATTCAGTGGTGATGGGAGTATCACCCTCCTTAATCAGGGACGCAACTTAATGTACGAGTACGCGACCGTCAGCAAGCCCCTGGCCGACGGAGTGATCCTGCTCCTCCAATCCCTGGGAGTTGTCCCTTCTCTCAGAACCCGATGGATGAACAAGTCCCAGCAGCCAGCCTACATCGTCCGCGTCAATGGGCTTTCCCAACTCGAATACCTGAAAGGTGTCTTCGGTCCGGAGAAGGAGAAGGCTATTGAAGTTCACATTGCTGGCTACCAGCGGCACATTGCCCAGTTCGGGTTCCGTCAGCAAGGAGGCTTTGCCACCCTGCCAGTGCTGAGTGTCCAGCAGGAGACAGGAGCCGAATATGTGTATGGTATGGAGACCACGATACGAACACTGGTGGTCTCCAGTGGCCTGGTGTGTCACAACTGCTTTCCCAAGGATGTGAAGGCCCTGGAGTACATGGCCCTCATTCATGGGGCCCATCCGGCGCTGCTGCGGGCGGTGATGGACATCAACCGCGACCAACGACGACAGGTGATCCACAAGCTGCGGGACCTATTGGGCGGAATCCTGCGGGACCGGGTGGTGGGCCTGCTGGGGCTGGCCTTCAAGCCCAACACTGACGACCTGCGCGAGTCTCCGGCGCTGGAGATTGCCCACATACTGCGCACCGAGGGGGCGGTGGTGAGGGGCTACGATCCGGCAGCTATGGCTGGGGCCGCGCGGCAGTTCCCTGAGGTCCAACTGGTGGGTGATCCCTATGAGCTAGCTCAGGGTTGTGACGCCCTGGTTGTCTGTACCGAGTGGAATGAGTTCAAACACCTGGATATGGGCCGAATACGCGAGGCCATGCGCCAGCCGGTGCTCGTGGATGGGCGCAACCTGTATGAGCCGGAGGAGATGCGGGTCCTGGGGTTCATCTATCGGGGTGTGGGCCGAGGGTATGGGGCAGCCGATTGAGCAGGTGAGTGTTCAAGTCGCAGCTTCTTGGTATAATTAGATGAGGAATGACCACGGATTGGGATTCACTGGGAGAGATGGCAGGTCTCTCAATAGCGTGCGTAGGGAGCCAACCATGGAGATCAAGCGAGACATGCTGCTGGAAATGTATCGTCGAATGGTGCGCATCCGGGAATTTGAGTTGGCGGCGATAGATCTGTTCAAACGAGGTCAGGTGAAGGGCACGATCCACGCCTATATTGGACAGGAGGCTTCTGCGGTCGGCGTCTGCATGGCCCTCCGCCCAGGTGATTTGATCGCTGGCACACACCGAAGCCACGGGCACAATATCGCCAAGGGGGCTGATCCCAAGCGGATGATGGCCGAAATCTTGGGCAAGGAGACCGGCTATTGCAAGGGGCGTGGCGGCTCGATGCACATTGCGGCCTTTGAGACCGGAAGCCTAGGGGCATTGGCGGTGGTGGGGGCGGGAATTCCCATTGCTGTGGGGGCTGCGCTGGGCTTCAAGATGAGGGGCGAGGACCGGGTGGCGGTGTCTTTCACCGGCGATGGCGGGTCTAACACGGGCAACTTCCACGAGGGACTCAACATGGCCTCCATCTGGGACCTGCCGGTGGTCTTTGTCTTGGAGAACAACCTCTATGCCGTATCCACCAATATCAGGGACACTGCTAAGGCCAGGGACCTTTCCATACGGGCCCAAGCCTACGACATTCCGGGCGTCCGGGTGGACGGCTTTGACGTTCTGGCGGTGTACGAGGCAGCCGTGGAAGCGGTCGCGCGTGCCCGCCATGGAAAAGGCCCTACTTTGCTCGTGACCGAAGCCTATCGCTTTGAGGGGCACTACGCTGGTGAGCCGGAGGTGTATCGCAGTAGGGCTGAAGTCGAAGAGTACCGCAAGAGGGATCCCATCCCCCGCTTTCGCACATACCTCCTCGAGGAGGGGAAGGCCAGCCAGGATGAACTGGATGCGATAGGCCAAGAGATCGAGCAGGAGATCGCCGACGCGGTGACCTTCGCCAAAGAAAGTCCCGAGCCGGACCCAGCGATGGCGCTGGACTACATTTACGCGTGATGCGTAATGCGTGTTCCGTCACGCACGCGCAATACGGAGCATGTTTCACGCTTCACGTTTTACCATCATGGACGTGGAGTCAAAATATG
>CAYRNM010000266.1:0-3950 GCA_964425465.1 uncultured Anaerolineae bacterium
CCAGATGCCGTTCCAGAATTCAGGATAGTGAGCCAGGGATTACGCGAAAGATAAGCCTGGTGTTCTAGGAACGCCCACTCAGTAAACTCATAGTCTGTTCGTGGCAGTCCATGTAGGATTTGATTTAGGTCAGCGGACTCGAGGTCTAGAATTACATAGGCGCAGAGGGAAACATTTAAGATGTCACTTTCAAGGAACACAGACAGCACTCTGAGATTGTCCTTGTTGTATGCTTCGCTACTCAGGCCCAGTTCTTCCGCCAGTAACCTTTCGCCCCATCTTAGCACTGTCCCATTTGCCCTACCTTGAAGGTCTTGAGGTGCGAGCTGCTCCTCAACCGTACAGGCCCACGTTCCAGGGCTGTACGCTACCTTTTCAGAGCGTTTGGTGATAAGCACCTTGTCGTCATTAGTAACAACCACGATGTGCATACAAAGAGAATGCGGGAACTGGACGGAGTCTTCAACAACTGTGCGGATAAGTGCATCGCGTTCAGACGTGACGACTGCCACATTGTCGCGATAGAACTGAACCTGGCTATAAAGCGTTTCCTGGGTATAGAGCACTAGAGTGGGGGAATCGGAAAACGCTATAGGATTGCGGGTCAGCATTAACTTTACACCGTCATCAAAGAAACGCTTCTCTTGATAGTATCTCTCAAAGTACTCCTGATGAGCCCGCTTGTACTTTTCAGGTAGTGAGAACCTTTTGGTGTCATGGTAGAGTCGAACCTCGGACATCGGCCAACCACGGTATAGGTATGGGCAAGGTCTGCAGCGAGAGTGCTTGGTCCCAGGCGAGGGCATTAAATGGCGCGATGGCTCGCGCCTTGTGTCGTTCCACGAGCGCCGCGAATACCCTGTCATACCGCCGTCTTGCATGAAGTCTTACAAGTATACGGTGGCAAATGGGAACAACAACCAGCAAGACAAGTGATGGCCAGGACAACAAGTTTGCAGGGCGGTCCGCAATCGAGAACATACCCCTGAGGAGTTCTATGTATCCTGCATGGGGTGCTGAAAGCTCATTCGTAACCCTGCCAAGAAGAAATCCTGATAAGAGGGTCATGAACCAGCCTTGATTTGCAGTCACGAGTTGGTAGAGCCAAAAAACGAAGCGATCACTCTTTGAGACATTAGCTTTCATCTCTATCACTCTTCCTTGGCTACCATGTCGTCTAACTTATGTTCTACGCCACAATGTGTCGTGGATCACCCCCGTTTTCCGGTGTTACCCGCAACTTCCGTGTCGTGTAACCAACGGGGGCAGCGCCCCCCTACCAACTCCTACAACTGTATGTTGTCCAGTGGACTCTTGATCCGCGCCAAGGCCGGTTGCATGACATGCGTGTATCGCTCGGCCGTCTCAATACTGCCGTATATTATACCAGAAAGATGGCACATTGCCAAATCGCATTTTGGGTAGCGAGCACAAACTTGAACGCTAGACGGAGGGCCGCCCCAGGCCTTCCAGGAACTCCCGGTTATTGCGCGTCTGAGCCAGCCGCTCCAGAAGGGGCCCAATGGCCTGCTCACCACCACCCATTGCGGCCACCATTCGGCGAAGGGTCCACACCTTACTCAAAGTCCACTCCTCAAGAAGCAGCTCCTCCCGGCGCGTGCTGGAGCGTTCGATGTCAATGGCGGGGAAGATCCGCTGCTCCGCCAGCCGCCGGTTGAGGGTCAGCTCCATGTTGCCCGTGCCCTTGAACTCCTCGTAGATCATGTCGTCCATGCGGCTGCCCGTCTCCACCAGACAGGTGGCGATGATGGTCAGGCTTCCCCCTCCCTCGATGTTGCGTGCCGCTCCGAAGAACCGTTTTGGGGGGTAGAGGGCGGCGGGATCCAGGCCGCCGGAGAGGGTGCGGCCGCTGGCCGGGACCACCAGGTTGTAGGCGCGGGCCAATCGGGTGATGCTGTCGAGGAGAATGACGACGTCTTGGCCACACTCCACCAGCCGTTTGGCCCGTTCCAGGGCCATCTCCGCCACCCGGGCGTGATCCTCGAATCGCTCATCGAAGGTGGAGGCCACTACCTCCGCCTCCACCGAGCGGTCCATGTCGGTCACCTCCTCCGGCCGCTCACCGATGAGCGCCACCATCAGATGGACGTCGTTGTAGTTGGCGGTGATGCCATTGGCAATCTGCTTGAGGATAGTGGTCTTGCCTGCTTTGGGTGGGGAGACGATGAGACCCCGCTGACCACGGCCAATGGGGGCCAGCAGATCTATGAGCCGGGTGGCCAGGATGTGGGGCCTGGTCTCCAAACTGAGGCGTTCCTGGGGGAAAATGGGGGTCAGTTCGGTGAAGTGGGGACGAACCTTAGCCGATTCCGGATCCAGGCCGTTAACGGCCTCCACGCGCAGCAGAGAGAAGTATCTCTCTGTCTCCTTGGGGGGCCGCACCTGTCCAATGACCATGTCGCCGGTGCGCAGGTTGAAGAGGCGGATCTGCGATTGAGAGACGTAGATGTCATTCGGGCTGGGCAACATATGATCGGAGCGCAGGAAGCCGATGCCGTCCTGCACGATATCCAGCACGCCTCCGCCGAAGATGTAGCCCTGTTGTTCGGCATTGGCGCGCAACAATCGCAGGACCAGGTCATTCTTCTTGAGGTGGCTGTAGCCGGAGATGTCCATCTCCCGGGCCATGTCCCTCAGTTCATCAAGGGTCAGGGTCTCCAATTCAGCGATATTCATGGGGTGTCCCATTAGTACTCCAATCTTCATGCCGACAATGCATATCCTGCTCTGTCCCCCGGCAGGCAGCAGTTTCCAGGCGCTCAGAGCCAGCCGCCTTGAGGGGTCAGGTGTAACAACCGCCTGTTTTCAAACACCCTCACGCGATGGATGACTACATGGGGTTAGAACTCTCTGGAGGGGTAGCATTGCCTGGGCTACGATGATACAGTATGGATGTTAGGGAGAAAAGGGATGACTCACCGAGGTGCAAAACGGGCTGTGAAAAAGAGAGGATGCTTCAAACCTCTAAAGGGCCTTTCATTGCGCTTGATATTATAGCACAGCCCCATCCTTCTGTCAAATCCTTCAAACTTCCGTGTGATAAAAAGGATTGTTCATCACAAGATTGCACAAGGGAGGAAACGAGGGGTTTATCCCGCTGCTTTCCCAGATGACCCAGGCTTCCAGCGCAGATCAGGATAGCGGGCGGCCCGCACCTCATCCAGACGGGTCACAGGTACCTGGTGTGGTGCCTTATGCAGAAGATGGGGATCACTGCGCGTCTCCTGTGCGATGGCCAGAAGCGCCTCGGCGAAGGCGTCCAGCGTTTCCTTGGTCTCGGTCTCCGTGGGCTCGATCATCAGCGCCTCGCGCACGATCAGGGGGAAGTAGACGGTGGGTGGGTGGAAGCTGTAGTCCATGAGCCGCTTGGCGATGTCCAGGGCGTGCACCTCTGGAGCCCTCTCCAGCCGGCCAGAGAGGACGAACTCGTGCATGCAGGTGCGATCATAGGGCAGGGGGTAGACCTCTTGGAGCTTCACCCGCAGGTAGTTGGCATTGAGCACCGAGGCCTGGGCCACCTCCCGCAGGCCAGCCTCTCCCAACATGCGGATGTAGGCGTAGGCTTTGATGAACACGGAGAAATTGCCGTAGAAGGCTTTCACTCGGCCGATGGACCGCTCTGGCATGGCCAACCTGTAGCCCTCCTCTGCCTTGACTGCGATGGGGCCGGGCAGATAAGGTGTCAGCTTCTCTGAAGCGCCGACGGGCCCAGAGCCCGGCCCGCCGCCGCCGTGGGGGGTGGAGAAAGTCTTGTGCAGGTTGAAGTGCAGCACGTCAAATCCCAGGTCACCAGGCCGGACGATACCTAGCAGGGCATTGAGATTGGCCCCATCGCCATACATTAGCCCCCCGCAGTTGTGGATCAGCTCTGCTACCTCCAGCACGTGCTCCTCGAAGAGGCCCAGGGTGTTGGGGTTGGTCAGCATCAG
>CAYRNM010000267.1:0-3865 GCA_964425465.1 uncultured Anaerolineae bacterium
TCAACTCGGCATGAACCTGCTCGAGCACTTCTTGAATGAGCATCTCTCCATTCCTTTGGAGTTCCAGATGCCTCGCTTGGCAGAAAGTGTCCGGTAGTGAATCTCGGAGAAGTATTCGCCGCAAACGTGGCAATGATAAAGCTCCCGCTGTTCACCGGTCTGCACCGTATAGAATGTGTGGTGGCCAAAGTTCTCCAAATAGCACCTGGGACAACGAATCTGGTACAACTGCTGTCTCGGTTCCTCCTGGCAAGGTTGTATTCTTGGTACCGTGCAGCATTATAGCACCATCCTGGAGATAATCCCATTCAGCGGCCCCAGTGCCCTGGAGTCACTGGACGGAGTTTTATCCCGCCCTGTGTCAATTGGAGGAGGAGTACACAGGAAGGCTCCAGGGGCTGAGGATGAAGTACGGCCTTGTCGTCCACGATATGGAGCACGAACGGGCCCGGGCGCAGAAGTGGGAGCGGCTGGTGGAGCAGTGGGCTCGGGGCAAAGGGGAGGAGGTCTCATTGGGCGCTCTGCCTCCAGCCGAAGCGGTGGAGGTGGTGGAGATCATGGAGGCCCTCGTCGAGAACCGCAATGAGGTCCACGTCGTGAATGTCCCCAATGGGGGTGCCATCGAAAACCTGCCCCCAGAGGCCATCGTCGAGGTCTCGGCGCTGGTTGGCGCTTACAGCATCTAGCCCCTCCACGTGGGACCGTTGCCCGAGTCCGTGGCTGCGACGCTACGCCAGCACATCACCGTGCAGGAGCTAACGGTGGAGGCTGCGCTGACCGGCGACCGTCGCATCGCGCTCCAGACCTTCCTCCAAGACCCTGACTCGGTGCCTCGTCAACTCGTTTCTGTCATGAAGAGGAGGAAGAAGATTGGTAGACCCGGATCGCATCAAAGTCGGCGTTATCGGCACGGGCGGCATCGCCCAGTATCTGCACCTCAAGCAATATCTGGAGTACAAGGATGCACAGGTGGTGGCTCTGTGCGATATGCAGGAGGAGGCGCTAGCAGCCACGCAGCGCCGTTGGGAACTGGAAGATGTGGCCACCTTCACCGATGCGAAGGCTATGTTCGCCGAGGTGGACCTGGATGCGGTGAGCATCTGCACCCCCAACGACAGCCACCGGGACCTGGCATTGGCGGCCATCGAAGCGGGCCTGGCGGTGTTGTGTGAGAAACCGCTGGCCCTGAATGCGTCCCAGGCGCGAGAGATGGTGGAGGCAGCGGAGGGAGCCGATGTGGTGAACATGACCGGTTTCTCCAAGCGCTTCTTCCCCGCCGCGCGGCTGGCCCAATCGCTCATCCAGGAGGGAGAGCTGGGGGAGATCTATGCCCTGGAGGGGCACTACGTGCAGGGGTGGGGGCTCAACCCCGATGTGCCCCTGGTATGGCGGCTGCAGCGCGGCAGGGCCGGCAGCGGAGCGCTGGGCGATCTGGGCTCGCACCTCTTCGATCTGGCCCGCTGGTGGGTCGGCGAGGCGGCGGAGGTGGTGGCCCTCACGCGCACCTTCATCTCCGAGCGGCCCCTGCCCCAGGGCCAGGGCATGGGCATGGTGGATGTGGATGATCACGTGGGCTTCGTGGTCCAGTTCCAAAAGAGCGCGATGGGCACTTTCACCGCCAGCCGCGTGGCGGGTCCCATTCAGGACGACTGCCGATTGACCGCTCACGGCAGCCAGGGCTCGCTCATCTTCACCACCCAGCAGCGGGACACACTCCAGGTGTGCCTGGGCCAGGCGATGCTGCGCCTTCACACCTTCACCACAGTCGAAGTCCCGTGGGAGTACAGGAACGTAGATGAGATACCCGCCTTCGTCCAGGCCGTAAGGGCCGGGACGCCCGTGGAGCCCTCCTTCCTGGATGGTCTGCGCTGCCAGGAGCTACTGGATGCGGTGCTGGAGTCAGTGGAGACGGGGCGACGGGTAACCCTGCCTCAGTTCCCAAGTAGAATTTGACATTAGCGTGCCCATGTGTTATACTCTTCGTCAGAAAGTATAACAGGGGAGGTGAGTTGTGTCCGTTGCTAGAGTCTCAGCCAAGGGATGGGTAGTCATACCGGCCGAGTATCGGCACAAGTATGGGATCGAAGCTGGTGATCAGGTGCACATTGTGGACTACGGAGGGGTGCTGGCCATCGTGCCCCTGCTGTCTGATCCAGTGGAGCAGGCCTGCGGATTGCTGAAGGGTCCTGTTTCTCTCACTGAGGCTTTACTGGCTGAGCGAAGGGCAGAACGGGAGCGCGAGGATGCCCGCTGAGCGGACCCGCTACGTGCTGGATAGCTTCGCGCTGATCGCCTATCTGGAGCAGGAGGCCGGTTATCAGCAGGTCAAGGATGTCCTGACCCAGGCCCAAAGGGGTGAGGTGGATGTCCTGATGTGCATCGTCAACTACGGGGAGGTGCTCTACATCACGGAACGAGAGCAGGGGCTGTCAGCGGCGCAGAAGGCCATCGCAGCCATTGATCAGTTGCCCATCACCGTCTTCGATGCTGACCGGGACCTGGCCTTCGCTGCTGCCCACGTTAAGGCCCACTACCCATTATCCTATGCCGATGCCTTCGTTGTGGCCCTGGCCCAGGCTCACCAGGCGCAGGTGCTGACTGGCGACCCGGAGTTCGAGAGCGTTAAGGATTTGGTGGCCCTTGAGTGGCTGCCCCTTCATCGCTAGAGGGGGACTCGGCCAGTCAGGTCTTACCAGAGCGCCAAAATCGAAGTCGAGCGCCTAGGAGGGTGAGGCAAAAGGTGCGACGCACTTGCGAGGTGCGTCGCACCTCTGTGCTGCACCCATGAATAGTTCTGGTCCTCATGGGGACTGACGCAAGACCAGCGGAAGGTAGATGCTGTACTCCGCCGCCGCGCCACCGCCCCAGAATCCGCCACTCAGGGTGTAATCGCCGCCGGTCATGGTCCCGGCGTCGGGCTGGCCAACGGTGCCGCCCAAGGTGTAACCCCCGCCGCTGCTGAAGGTATACCCCCCACCGTCCACCAGTCCAGGGTGTATGAGCCTTCGGCCAGGGCTATGCCGGCCAGCAGGAGGAGGGTGGCCACGGCCAAGAGAAGACTCACGTGCTTCATTGTCCACCTCCCCGCCGGGCCACCCAGACCAGGCTCAGGCCGGCCAGGAAGACTCCCACCCCCGGCAAAAGCCCAACCTGTGTGGGGCTTGCTGACCCCGCCTCCAGCACCGCCACTCGGGCCTCCAGGTTGTCTAGCCCTTGTTGTAGGGTGGCGTTCTCCGCCTCCAACTCCTCAATGCAGGCGGCCTGCTCTTGGGAGAGTTGGTAAAGGGCCTGGATCGCGGCCAGGGCCACGCTGTTAGCGTCCAACGGAGCGATGTGGCGATCGTTTTGGCCCAGGCCAAAAGCGGCATGGAAGTCCTGAGCAGTAGGCCCCATGTGGCGAACGGACGGGTCCTCGGCCTTGTAGTTCCAGGCGGAGATGGGCATCTTAGCCAGGCGAGCCAGTACCTTCTGAGCGTCCACTGGGGCGAAGCTCTCCTTTAGGTTGTGGTCGCAGGCGTCGGTCCATTGACCGCCGGTGGAGAGGTAAGCGCCGGTCGAGGTACTGATGAAAACACCGGAACCGATGGTGGGGGTGAAGTCGGTGGTGACGGCGCCGAACCAGATGCCGCCGTTGGCCCGCACGATGAACTGATCCTCGTCACTAGACTTAATGAAGGCGCCGTAGGTAGAATCGCCCCAGACGAAGCATCCCTCATTGTTAGCGTTGGCACGGTAACCGGCGGCGAAACTGTAGTCGCCCTGGGCGATGTTCCAACGGCCCCCGGGGACGGTGGCGGAGAAGCCGCTGGCCTCGTTGCCGGAGCCCCCGCCGACAGTGGCGGAGTCATAGCTGGCGGTGTTGTTT
>CAYRNM010000268.1:0-3861 GCA_964425465.1 uncultured Anaerolineae bacterium
AGACTGTATCCTGTCTGCTGAGCATCGTTGTAGAACATTCGCACCGTGTCCAACGAGTACTCATGCAGGTCTTTGCCAACTAAGGGAAGCTTCCTCAGGATGTCGTGAGTCACGGTGATGATATGGCAACCGATGGCATCGGCCTGGAAGATATTGAGCAATTCGCGAGAACTGGCCCAGATCAGCTCAAGGTTGGGATACGGGCGCAGTAGCTCCACGGCTGCCGCCATAAGCGACACAGGATCACGGCCGGTATCTGCAACACGCCCAGCGAAGACCGAAACGAAGCTGGATGATCTCTCAGCAAGGCACTGGCTGATGTCCCGCACCTGATCCAGTGCCAGCATTGCCGTCACGTTCAATTTCACGCCAGCGCGCGACAGCCTGCGCACCAGATCGCAAGACGACTCTCCGCGCGTGTTGGTGATGGGAATCTTGACATAGACATTGTCACCCCAGGAGGAGATTTCCAATGCCTGGCGTTCCATCTCGTCAAACTCGTCGGAGAATACCTCGAAAGAGATGGGGCGATCAGGAATAGCTGCCAGGATTTCATGGGCGAAGGCGCGGTAGTCGCTGACCCCCGCTCTGCGCATCAGGGTGGGATTCGTCGTGAATCCCTTGATCAGGGGATTGCGATATAGCTCGAGCATACCCACCTTGTCAGCCCCGTCGGCGAAGATCTTGACGCTCAGATCGACCAAGCTTCTCGTCATTTTTCTTCCTTATCCTCCTTCCCAGGTTGTATGCGATGTTGCAGAATCCAACCCACCGCCTCAGCGAGTGAGCTCACCCGGTGATCTGAGTTGCCCGGTTCTCTTTCTGCGTAGCCGTAATCCACAAAGATGGTTTTGCACCCCGCGCGCCGCCCGGCTTCAATGTCCTTCCAGCGATCCCCCACCATGAAGCTGGCAGACAGGTCAATGTCCCAATCCTGTGCAGCGTTCAACAGCAGGCCAGGCTCTGGCTTGCGGCATGGACAGTGGTCACCGTCGTCGTGATAGCATACCCGAATGTCGTCCAACGGTAGACGGGTATATAACGCTTGATCGATCGCCTCCACGACCTCCCGCCGCTGGGTGCCCCGAGCCACATCGGGCTGGTTGGTCACGACGATGAGCAGGAAGCCCGCTTCGCGCAATGCGGCACAGCTCTCAACCGCGCCCGGCAGGATCTCCACTTCTGCCAAGCTGGCAGGGGGATAGGGCTTGCCCTTCCGCACAATGGCACGATTCAATATGCCGTCCCGATCGAGAAAAACAGCCTGACGCATGGTTCAGTCCAACGACTCCCACTTCATCGCCGACACCTGCAGTCGAGGGTGGGAAACGAGCAGATGCCAGACCAGAGCTTGGAAGGACTCGGTATGGGGGGTGACGGTCTCTGAATTGACGGTGGGGACGACCACACAAGCATCACCCACCCGGGCAGTGTAGCCGCCGTCCCGGCCCACCACACCACAAATTGTCGCCCCCATCTCCTGGGCATATTCCAAGGCCCGGACCAGGTTAGGGCTGATGTTGCGCTCCAGGTCCCCGCCGCCCACAGAGAAGACAAAGACCATATCCTTGCCATTTAGGCGGCTGCCTTTCAGCCAGTTGACGAAGACCGACTCCCAGCCGTCATCATTGACGCGGGCGGTCAGTTCAGACACATTGTCCGTCGGCGTGTAGGCCTCGATATCGGCGATCTTGCGAAAGTCATTCACGGCATGGGAAGCATGGCCAGCACCCCCACCGACGCCCAGCAAGAAGAGCCGGCCACCGCGTTCACGAAGTGCGACCAGAAGGTTGGTCATCTTGTCAATAGCTTCCACGTCCAGTTTGCCCAGTATCTGGGATGCTTCTGATAAATAATCCGTTGTGTAAGACATCATTGCTCCTTGCTGATGGCTGATAGCCGGTTGCTGATAGTTGTCCATTCGCCATCTGCTATCGGCTAGAAGTTCACCAGCACTTTTGTCCCCTCGAAGTCAAAGTCGTAGGACATCTCCCGCAACCCTGCAGCAGACAGCGCGTGGCGCAAGCGGGCCTTACAGTTGTTGGGACAGTAGAGCATAAAGAAGCCACCACCGCCAGCCCCCATGATCTTGCCTCCGAGAGCGCCGTTCCGCCTCGCAATCTCATACCACTCGTCAATCCGAGGGTCACTGATCTTGGCAGAACGGCGCTTCTTATTTTCCCAGTGCTCGTGTAGGAGCAGGCCAAAGCGCTCCAGGTCACCCTGTTCCAGCGCCTCTCTGATCCGATAACCCAGCTCTTTCGTACGATGCAAGCTGTCCACGACCGTGGTGTCTCCTCGCCGAGTATCCCGCTTTTGATCCTCTAGAATGTCGCTACTGCGGCGAGTGACACCGGTGTAGAAGAGCAGGACACTGTTACGAAACTCCTCCACCGTGGTCATAGAGATATCTAATGGTCTGACCTTGACCCGGCCGTCCGTGCCGATGTCCAAACAGGTAATGCCTCCAAAGGCAGCCAGGTAGTGGTCATGCTTGCCCACCGGGTGGCCAGCCTGGTCCATTTCAATGCAGCAAGCCTGCTCGGCCAGGGCTTGGGTGGGCACTTTCTCCCGCTTCAGTTCGTACAGAGCGGTGAGCAGAGCCACCAGATAGGTGCCCGACGAGCCCAGACCCGTGCCAGCTGGGATGTCGGCCATAGAGACGATCTCCAGGCTGCTGTTGAGGTTGAGGGCCTTCAGCGCTGGACGCACCAAATCGTGCTGGACCTCATCTGGCGACGTGACCTGTTCATACCTGGAGTATTTCACCCGTATGAAGTCATCGGCCGCCGGACGGTTGACGTAGATGTACATGTACTTGTTGATGGCAGCGCTGAGGATGAAACCCCCGTACCGGGAATAGTAAGATGGCAAATCGGTGCCACCACCTCCAAGTGAGATGCGGAAAGGCGCTCGTGCTAGTATCATGAAACACCTCCTCTTCCCACGTGAGTCGAACGCACTCCAAATCTTGCGGCGTATCAATCCACCACAAGCCCTCCCCCTTTGACATCTGATACCCATAGAGAGGCTTTCCTGCCGCCAACAAGGTGGGAAAGACATCCCGTCCGAAGTCAGGCGCACCCTCGGTCGGGATCGCTTCCAACACCTCAGGCTCCAACACCAAAATGCCGGCGCTCACCCAGTGGGAAAACACCTGGTTGGGTTGGGGCTTCTCCAGGAAGCGCACAATGCGGTCATCCTCATCCAGGCTGACGATCCCGCTCTGCATGGGGTCTTCCCGGTAATGAAGCGCGATGGTGGCGATCCCACCTTTGGCCCGGTGAAACCCCCACAGCCGATCCAGCCGGCAGGTACTCAGGTTGTCTCCATACCAGACGAAGAAGGGGCCATCGAAGAACCAGGCCACGTTCTTGACACCCCCGGCCGTCCCCAATGCCTCTTTTTCAACGGAATAAGTGATCTTCACACCCCATTTCTGCCCGTCGCCGAAATAATCCATCACCGTGTGGGGTAGATGGTGAAGATTGATAATCAGATCGGTCACCCCGTACTTCCGAAGCCACGCGATGGTGTGCTCCAGCAGGGGCTTTCCTGCTAGGGGTATCATGCACTTGGGAACCCGTTCGGTGAAGGGCCGCAGACGGGTGCCTTGACCGGCAGCTAAGACCATAGCCTTCGTGGGCCGACCGCCATGGGCATCGGTGGTCTGCGGTCCGTGGTCTGCGGTCATAGTTTGATCACCCGTCCTGTCCGCGCCGACTCATACACTGCATCAACCATGCGCACTGCCTGCCAGCCGTCGTAACCATTAGCTAGCGGCTCACGGCTCTCTCGGATAGCGGACACGAACTCCCGCCATTCGGCTTCCCACGAGACATCCGGACCTGGGAACTCCAA
>CAYRNM010000269.1:0-3834 GCA_964425465.1 uncultured Anaerolineae bacterium
GAACAACGGTGGCGATCGTGGCTGGCTGATCCCCCTGGATGGTCACCACCAGCGTCACCGATTGAAGGGCTGGAGGACTGCTGGCGGTGATCTCCAGCCGTCCCTCGCGCTCCAGGGTAATGCTCGTTTCCGCCGCCCCATTCACGGTGGTCGTCTCCTGGCGGGGCAGCTCCAGCGACTCGGCGGGGTAGAACAATCGAAAGATGACCGGTGTGCCATCGGGCACCGGATGGCCATTGCGATCCAGGATGAAACCGGTGCGCAGTTGAAGCGTGTCGCCCACCTTCACACCAATGGAGGAAGGAACTTCTTCCCCTGCGGTGGGCAGATTGGTCACCATTACCGAGATCACCTGTCTGGGGTCGGGCTCCGTCCGGGTAATCAGGTTGTAGTTGATCCCCTGCACCGTGACCGGCGGTGCACCCGGTGGGGCGAACTCCTGGAAGAGGGCCCGCACTGAGGCCTCGACGAAGGCGGGAACCTTGCTGTACACTCCGTAGTAGGCGGTCAGCTTGGATATCTCCGTGGTGTCCAGATAGCAGGGGCTGTTGTAGGCCAGCACGACAATCTTCCTAGCGCGCAGCATCTCCGGTCTCAGTCGCAGGAAGGCCCGCACGGCGTCGGAGTCCGGGTAGTTCTGTGGGTTAACGTCCAGCATGGCAAAGATGATCCAATCCGCTCCCGCCAGCCATTCCTCCAGCTCTGGCACGGGCTCGCCAGAGGACAGGTAGGCTTTCAATTGGGCGAAGGTAAAGGAGTGGATATGGTCTGGGTCTACTTGGCCGCTGCCCTCCGGCCCATACAACTCCAGAATCCTCCGCTGCAGGCTGTCCAGGGGCAGCAACACCTCGGGGGGACAATCGGCGCAATCGCGCACCTCCCGGGTGTCCACAAAAAGGATCATCTCCTCCTCGCGCAGTGGGGGGCTGGGCAGCCGATCCGCCAGCTCCTCCAGGCCGGGATAGATAAGCGTCAGCGCGGCCTGGGCGATGGAGGCGATCGCCTCCTCACCCTGGCCCACGCTCTCGGCGGCCCTATCCGCATCAGCCGCTGCCAACTCAAAGGTGAATTCCGGGTACAGGCGGCGCTTGAGTTGCAGGATGCGGGCCACCGCTTCATCCACACGGGCCCGGAAGAGCGCGTCGGAGGTGTACTTCTCGCGGAAGAAACGCAGAGTGGATTCGATGTTGGCCAATTGGAGCGACCAATCGTCGGTCAGGGCGAACTGGGAGAGCACCAGCAGGTCATTGCCGGCCAGGAAAGCCTCCTGCGCGATCCGCTTGTGGGGGAACTCCCTCAACTGGGGGTCGTAGTATTTGCGCACGGCGGGCACGCCCAGGGCATCGGTGAGCAGCACCCCGCCCGCCTGCCGCCAGGCGGCGAACTCCGGCAGGGCCATGAGGGCCTGCAACCCCTGGGCGTCGAAGCTGATGGGCCGGGTGAGCTGGCGGATGTTGCCCTGGAACCCCCGATAGCGGATGTGGGAGGTCATGAGCGCGTCGGCTGTGGCCTCCGGATCGTCCGGGACCAGTCGTGTCACGGCGAAGAAAGGAGCTAGCTCAATCTGACGCAGTTCCTGGAGCGATTTCTGGATGGTGGCTACCTCTTCGTCGGGGTGTCGGTCGCTGGCTCCCAGGCCGGGAAAGTGCTTGGCCACCGCCACGACCCGGCCACCGCTTCCCCCATGCACTCCCCGAACGTAGGCCTGCCCCATTTTCCCCACCCAATAGGGGTCACCACCGAAGGCGCGCGTCCCCATGTCTCCCGGCAGGCCGGGCCGAGGGTTGCTCAGCACATCCAATGGTGGGCCCAGCAGCATGTTGACCCCCAAGGCGTTCAGCTCCTGGCCCACGATGCGCCCCACCGCCTCGGCATAGGCCGGGTCCCAGGTGGCTCCCAGGGCCATATTGCTGGGAACCTGCGTGAGGCCACTTCGGATGTGGGTGAAGGGGAACCCATCTCCCTCATGGTCAACGCTGATGAACAGGGGGATGAAGGCGCCGCTGTGGGTCACCACCTGGGTGACGGTAATGGGGGACCCTTCGGCCGAGGGTATCTCTTGAGTGAGCACCTGGGAGGCCAGGAGGGCCTGCTGTTGCAACCCCTTGGTCAGCTCTGCTACCTGGCGAGGGATGTCCTCGCCATTGGTGGAGTTGCGGTTGCTGGCCAGCAGCATCACCCCCCCCACCCGATATTCGTAGATGAGGCGGGCGATGTCGGAATCGGGGCCCACATTGTCGCCGATGAAGGTGACCAGGAAAAGCTGCCCCACTCTCTCCGTAGGGGACATGCGTGTCATCAGTTCCGCCACAAAGGGGTCGGCTGGCTTCTGTCCTGCCACCATCGTCGGAGAAGCCAGAGCTCCCATCAGGATGAGGGTGATGGTCAAAAACAATAGAGGAGCACGTCGCAGCACGTCCTGGCCTTCCCTTGAATCCGGTAGATCATCTTTGATGTAAGTATATCCAGTTCCCCTCAAAGGGCAAGCCATGCCAAAAGGTTTCTGGCTCCGATGGAAAGCGTCAGCTCAGCGTAGGAGAAACGTAGGGGAAGCGTCCAGCATATCTGTGCATGTCCGCTATACTATAGGCAAAGCTTTCTCCTCCTTTTTCAACGCAAGGGGCGGAGGATTGGGCGCACCTCCAGTCCCTTGCGTTGGCAATTTAGGCTCACCCTTCTTCTTGCAAGAAGGGCGTTTTTATGTTAAAATTAGGACCAGCCTTCCTTACGATGATCCCTTCTGGCAGGCATTGCGGAGGAGATATGCGATTGAGAAGGAGCATTTCCCTGCTTTGGGTGGCGCTGTTGGCTCTCTCTGGCCTGGCCATTCCCGGAGCCGGAGCCGCGCCACCGCACGATGGGCAAGTGCATGTGGTGCAGCCAGGGGAGACCCTCTTTGCCATCGCCATGAGGTACGGAGTCACCACCGCCGCACTCATCCAGGTCAACGGGATCGTGAACCCCAACTGGATCTACGTCGGGCAAAGGCTGACCATCCCCGCTGCTGGATCTGCAGGGCTAACGGCCAGCGGTGCATACCACACCGTCCAACGGGGGGAAACCCTTTACACCATCGCCGCCCACTACGGTGTATCGGCTGACGCACTGGCAAGGGCCAATGGCCTTTCCAATCCCCATCTTATCTACGCCGGCCAGCGACTGCAGATTCCCCAGTATGGTTCAATCGCCAGTCAGACCCATGTTATCCAGCGGGGTGAAACGCTGGCCAGCGTTGCCCTGCGCTACGGGGTAGCCATCAGCGCCCTGGCCCAAGCCAATGGGCTCCACAACCCCAACTTGATTTACGTCGGCCAGAGGCTTCGCATACCGGCGAAGGGTGCCCTGGCTGCTCCTGTCAGCCCCGCACCGGCGGCCAGTAAGCTCATCGAGATTGATCTCTCTGAGCAGCGCATGACGGTGTGGGAGAATGGGTGGGTGAAATGGTACTGGGTCTGCTCCACAGGGGAGCCGGGCCGGCCCACTCGAACTGGCCATTTCAGTGTCATAAGCAAGATCCCCAATGCCTATTCCAGCACTTATCGCCTCCAAATGCCCTGGTGGCTGGGCATCTACTGGGCCGGCAGTTCCCAGAATGGCATCCACGCCTTGCCCATCCTCCCCAACGGCCAGACCCTGTGGGCCGGGCTGCTGGGACAAAGGGTCTCCTATGGCTGCATTATCCTCGACACGGCCAATGCCAAAGCCCTCTACAACTGGGCGGATATCGGCACGCCGGTTCATATTCACTATTAAGCAACCCTTTCTAAAAACTCCGAAAGTAGGTCGTTACCCTATTGAGTGTTGTTGGCTCTCAAGGAGGTACTACGACAGTTG
>CAYRNM010000270.1:0-3828 GCA_964425465.1 uncultured Anaerolineae bacterium
CATCTCTCACTCCTTTGCTCGGCCTGTCCTGTCCAGGGCCAGTAGCTCCAAGAGTATCCACGCCGCCCTTTCGACCAAGATAGCGCAGGAACCGGGCCCGCCTGTCCCATGTACCCACTCGCGCAGCGGAGCACACTGGGTCAGGCCGAATTCCTCTACGAAGCACTCTCGATAGCGAGTGGCCATCTCCAGGGCCGGTCGGTCGTCCTCTTTCAGGCTGCTGCGACCATAGAGCGCCCCGATGACCATGATCCCCCCACTCAGCGCCCCACAGAGCTCCTCATGGGTGCCTCCGACTCCTCCAGCGAAACCGGTAGTCATTCTTACCCATCGTGGGTCAAACTCGTTCAGCACCTGCCCGCCCACGGCGAGCATCATGGCCTCGGCTCAGTGGTAGCCCCGGCGCAGCAGATCGCCAGCCCGGCGAGCCACCTCTCCCTGCTCAGCCATCAATCAATCTCCCTCCCTCTCCACAGCCAGGCGCACGTTGAAGTCAGACCCCTCCTCAGCAGCCACGATCCCGGCGCCAGCCTTCTCGAAAACATGGCCCATATCGGCGATGGAGTAGAAGTGACTGCGCATCAGGAGCAGCCTTTCGCCCAGAGCTGCCAACCTGACCGGCCAGAGGCGGATATCCGGCTCCCGACGACCAACCGCCCACCAGGGCGCAACACACGCATCATCTCCATTGCGGCAGCATGTTGGCTGCGCAGATGATGATCGGGTGGTCTTGTGGTCTAATGGCCTCCAGACCAACCGACCAACTGACCAAGTGACCAACAGGTCACCGTAGTCCTTGGTCAGCTCAAAGGCCTGAATCGCATATGTGTTATCCGTCACTTCCCGTCATGCCGCTGGGCACAGTAATTCGCAATGGCTTCCTGCAGCGTGTTCACCGCCAACTCGGCACAATGGACACTTTCTTCGGGCAGGCCATCCAGTGCAGTCAGCAGATCCTCCTTTGTGAGCTCACCGGCCTTGCCTATGGGCATCCCATGGATCATGGTCGTGAGCTTGCTTCCACAGGCCACAGTAGGGCCACAGCCATCGGTCATGAAGGTGGCCTCCACTATCCTCCTGCCATTGACCCTCAGGTATATCTCCATCGTATCACCGCACCAGCCGTGCACGATGCCAACGGTATCCGATTCGCTCATCCGGCCCAGGTTCTGGGGATGATGATACTCCTCAATGACCTTCTCCGAATACAGCGCCCGTTCCTCTTGGATGATCAGGCTCTGGATCTCCTCGATCATCCGATCGAAATCGGACCTGCCCGACAGTATCATCCTCTTCTCCTCCGTCCAAAACTGCCAGGGCCTAGTCCTCGCAGCCTGTACACCACAAACCAAAGCCCTTTGCCCAACACATCCTCTGCTCGGGCAACGATGTCCGTCACACGCTGGAGAACATCGTCCTCCCCTTCCCAGTGTTCTTCGAGGATCGAGGGGTCCAGGGCGTTTAGCTGCGCGCAGATAGTGTGGATGATCCATGCTGCAACTACCACGTCATCCAGAAACCCCACTGGCCCAAGGAAGTCGGGGACTAGATCCACTGGAGAGAGAAAGTAGACGATGCCTGTGGCAACTCTCGCCTTGGCACGGGCAGGAACCCGATTGTCCAGAGCCAACCTCGAAAGCAATACAAACAGGTCAGGTGCAGCCAGCAGGTACTCAAGCTGCTGCTCGGGAACCTCCCTCTCCTGAGCCCAGAGCTTCACCCTGTCACGAAGCCGGTGGTAAAACCTCTCCTCGCGAGGAGACCGAAAGGTTGCTGTAATTTCTCCCAAGTTCCTTGTCCCTATCTTGATCGAATGTGAGCTGCCAAGCCCTTGGCGATGATGCCCGGTTGCTCGCTATCCTCCCCGATGGCGTCGGCGGCCACCAGCTCGGCCAGGCCTTCCAGTGGCCACCGTTGTGCCAGGCATGGGGGAGGCTGATGGCCTCGATCCAGTGATGCCTGACCCTCGGCTCGGACGCCGCTCCAGAGCACTGATGAGAACCTCAGCCACCCGGGGCAGAAGATAGCGGCCCATGAACGTGACGGTTGCCGCGGCCAGCGTGGCGAGGGTCGTCCTTGGCACTGTCATGACGGGAGCTCTCTCCTCGTGGAGGGCGACGGCTGGTGCCTCCTTCTGGGCAATGGGCATCGCCACCCGGATGGCTCCCGTGGGACAGGCATCCACGCAGTCCTGACACTCGGTGCATCGAGAAGAGTCAATTCGGGCTACTCCCTCCGCCAGGGAGATTGCCTCCTGGGGACAGGCCTGGACGCAAGCCCCGCAGCCATTACACCGGTCAACCTCAATGGTCAACATGTCTCTCACCCACCTCTCAAGCCTGTACTCGTCAGGGTACTGGAAGCCCCCATTACACCCGTCAGGGTACCTGTACCCTTCAGGGCAAATGGGGGCTCGAATTCAGGTTTACTTTACCTCTTTTTCTCCAGTTTGTCCATGCGGTCCAACACCTGGGCCAACTGCTCCTGCAGCACCTTCATCTGAGCTTTGAGCTCTTCCAACCCCGTCTGAGAGGGGGCGGATGTTACACCGGGTTGCGGTCCGGTGGGGACGCCAGCGCCATAGCCAGCCCAGCCACCCCCCATGCCCTGGCCCATTCCCATACCTCGACCCATTCCACGACCCATTCCCATCCCGCGTCCCATCCCCAGGCCAGCGTGCATCCCGGCGCTGGGGGCGGAGAGAAGCTGAAGCTGGCCCGCTTTCAGGGCCTCCACTGCCTCCCGAACGGTGCCGCCCTGGGTCAGGTAGACCTGAACCCCGGCTGAAGATAGCACGTTGAAGGCATTGGGCCCCACATTGCCGGTGATCATCGCCTGAGCCCCCTGGTTGACCACCATCTGCGCGGCCTGGATGCCCGCCCCTCCCGGGGCCGATATGGCCGGGTTGGAAATGGCCTCGAACTCCAGGGTATCGCTGTCCACGAAGACGTAGCTCGGACAGCGCCCGAACACCGGGCTGACGGGCGCGTTCAGGTCGTTTCCGCTGGAACTGACTGCCACTCGCATTGGATTGCCTCCTTGATTTGACCTATTATCGTGAACAAGCTACAATGTGCTTCGGCGGGTGTAGAGGGAAGTGCAACCTGATCACCCGCCGACGGGGAGGGATGTGGGGGTACGAGTCCCCCACATCCCTCTTGCGCTGAGGCTGGGCCTTACCCCGCTCCTTCCAGCTCCTCGATGCGCCGTTCGATGGCCTCCAGCTCTCTCCTCAGCCAATCGGCCTGAGCCCTCAGAGCCGCAAGCTCCGCCTCCGGTGTAGCCATCCCCCAAGGGGTGTAAGCGCCCCACGCGGGGGCACCATAGTATGGCCCACCCCACCAGGGACGATACCACCAGGGGGAGAAGCGATAGGGGAAGGGATATCCCCAGCCTGGCCCAAAGCCTCCGAACCAGGGCATACTTAACACCTCCTCTCTGTGTCAGCGCCATAGCGTAAGCGCTAGGGTTCCTGCCCTTCGAGCTCTGCCAGGCGCGCGCTGATCCGATCGAGCTGGGCCTTCAGCGCCTCAGCCTGACTCCTCAGCATCTGGACCTCCTGCTCAGGCGGCATGGTGCCAGGTGCGGGAGCGGTGTAGCCCCAGGGCATGGCCCCCGGCGTCGCACCGGTCGGCATTGCGCCGTAGACCGACGGCCCCGCCTGCCAGGCAGCAGCCATCTGCGGCATGGGCCACTGGCCGGTCATCAGGTACTCGGCGCAGGGGCCCAGCCCCGTGGCACTGCGGCCTACCCAACCGGGGCTGAAGCCGAAGCGCATCCAGCCCGGAAGCCCGGTCGCATAGTACATCCAGCGATGCCCGTGTCCTC
>CAYRNM010000271.1:0-3760 GCA_964425465.1 uncultured Anaerolineae bacterium
TTCTAGCAAGCCTATGAAGTTGTCAAAGTGTCAACCTATTCTGAACCATCCCGATTATCCCCGCCAATAATATTCCAAGCCACCCCCGGGACTCGAACCCGAAACCGGGCGCTTACGAAGCGTCTGCTCTGCCAATTGAGCTAGGGTGGCTCTGAGAGTGATTATACTCAACTTCCTCCTGCGGAGCAAATCCTCACTGTCCCTGAGCGTGGCCTTCGGCCGCCGCAATGAAGGCACAAAAGAGGGGATGGGGCCGGTCGGGACGAGATTTGAACTCTGGATGGAATTGGGTGCTTACCATCCAGGGATGATCCGCCAGCTCTACGACCTCCGCCAGTCGTCCGTCAGGTGAAAGGCCTGAAAAAACCATCCCTGCGCCCTGCAGCAGTTCCCGATAGGCATTGTTCACCTCGAAACGATGCCGGTGCCGCTCCCACACCGCTGGCTCTCCACGGTAGGCCGCTGCTGCTTGGGTGCCGGGCACCAGGTAGCAGGGATAGGTCCCCAGGCGCATGGTTCCTCCCTTATGGGTGATGCTCTGCTGATTGGGCATGAGGGCGATGACGGGATGCCGGGTGTTAGGATCGAACTCGGCGCTGTTGGGCTCGTCGCTGCCCAGCGCATGGCGGGCCAGCTCGATCACCATCACCTGTAACCCCAGGCACAGGCCCAGGTAGGGCAGCTTCTGCTCCCGAGCGTAGCGGGCGGCGATGATCTTACCTTCGATACCCCGATAACCAAAGCCACCAGGTACCACAATGCCTTCTATCTTCTCCAGTTTTGATATATCTCCCCCTTCCAGTTCCTCGGAGTCAATCCACACAATCTCTATGTCCTGCCTCTGGGCTACGCCAGCATGGTACAATGCCTCGCGGACGCTGATGTAGGCGTCCTGCAACTGGACATATTTTCCCACCAGGCCGATGCGCAGCTTGGGCTTGGGACGTTTCATCTCCTCTACAAAATGCCGCCAATCGTTCATGTCGGGATACTGACTTGATAGCCCCAATTGCTCGACGAGGAAATCGCCCAGCCCTGCCTTTTCCAGGGTCAAGGGCACTTCGTAGATCGTATCGGCTGTGACCAGGGGGATCACTGCTCGCTGCTCCACGTCGCAGAAGAGGGATATCTTGGCCTTCACCTCCTCAGTGATCGGCAGATCGGCCCGGCAGACGATGACATCGGGCTGGATGCCGATACCCCTGAGTTCGCGCACGCTGTGTTGGGTGGGCTTGGTCTTTGTCTCGCCGGTGGCGGCGATGTAGGGCAGCAGCGTCAGATGGATGTAGAGGGTGTTCTCCCGCCCCAGCTCCTTGCGCATCTGGCGGATGGCTTCCAGGAAGGGAAGCCCCTCGATGTCGCCCACTGTTCCCCCTACCTCCACGATGACCACCTCGGCGTCGGTCGTCTCCTTCACCAACCGGATGCGTCGTTTGATCTCATCGGTAATGTGAGGGATCACCTGCACGGTGCCGCCCAGGAAATCCCCCCGCCTTTCGCGGGCGATCACCTCGGAGTAGATCTGCCCTGTGGTGACATTGCTGGTTTTGTTAAGGTTCTCGTCAATGAAACGCTCATAATGCCCCAGGTCCAGGTCGGTCTCCGCCCCATCCTCGGTGACAAACACCTCCCCGTGCTGGTAGGGGGACATGGTACCCGGATCCACATTGATGTAGGGGTCCAGCTTCTGGATAGCCACCCGGATGCCCCGGCTCTTCAGCATCCGCCCTATAGAGGCTGCTGTAACTCCCTTGCCCACAGAGGAAACAACGCCGCCAGTGCAGAAGATGTACTTGGTCACCGCTTCTTCCTCCCCCAAAATGCTAGGGGGGAAAGTGACATCAGGGCACTCTCCCCCCTATCTGTGCGCGATTGGGACTGCTAAGACCATCACCGCGTTACGATTCATCATCTGGCCCAGATTTAACGGACTCACTGGTACCATCCTTGGGGTTGGCTGCCAAGCGCGCACGCTTCTCCGCCTTCTTGGCGGCCAGAGCCTGCTGCCAGGCGAATTGCATGGCCGTTAGTGCTGGTCCCCTGTCCCTCCGCGAGGAATCATCAGGGGTATGGAGTCCCTTCATACTGAGGCTGATCCTCTTATGATCTGGATCCACTTCCAGAATGCGCACCTCAACGTCGTCGCCGGGCGATACAATGCGCTGAGGCCTGCGGACGTAGCCCTCGGCCATCTCTGAGATGTGGACCAGGCCGTTGACTGGAGCGCCGATATCCACGAAAGCTCCGAAGGGGGCCACGCCCTCGACTGTGCCCTTGAGCACCATACCTGGTTCCAGTTCCTTCAGTGATAAATGCTGGCCGTGAGGCTCGATCATGGTCAGGCTGATTCGGTTACGCTCCTGGTCAACACTCTTCACCCATACAGTGACCTCATCGCCGATGGTGACAACGTTATCTGCCTTGTCCACGAAGCCCTCTTTCAGTTCCGAGATATGGATCAACCCATCGCGGCCCAAGCCAATGTCCACGAAAGCCCCGAACTGGGCCAGACCCACAACCCGGCCCCGATATTGTTGTCCAGGCTGCACCTGGCTCAAGTCCACTTTGGCCTTGCGGCGTCGCTTGCGTCGCCTGCGCCGTCGCGAGGGCCTGGAGGGCTCTGCCCCTCCGGGGGCTTGGCCGGATGGGCCTTCGGAAGTGGGAACTGACGGGGCCTGAGCTTGCGCTGCGATCACTTCAGTTGGGGACTCCACTGGTGAGAGATAGATTTCTTCTTCCACTGCTGCTACCTCCTGAACGTGTGAAACTAACTACACCCGTGAACATCGTGGCCTGGGGCTGATAAGCTATTTATGGCCAGCAGGCCACAAAAAAGAGCGGGGAGTATAGGGTGTCATCCCCGCTCCATCCATGTGAGCTGTCTGCGTTCTCCTCACGGTTTTCGGCACAGAGGTCATGACTCCCCTATGCCACGAACAGTGAGCCGTACAGGATTCGAACCTGTGACTCCCTGCTTAAAAGGCAGGTGCTCTACCAGACTGAGCTAACGGCCCTCGCAATTGACCTGCTGAATACCAGCTACCGGAACTGAAAACCGGAAACCGGGTGTCGGAAGCTCAAAGCCGAAAGGCTTTATGAATCTAATCCGAATTATATCATACTCTCCTCCAAAGTCAAGCTCTCTGGGGAAGTAGGGTACACGAACAAGCTGTTGTAAAGAACGTTTGTCTACAGGCAAGTGAGACTGGGATCTCTTCGGGCACCACAATGGCTTGTAGCCCAGCACGCCTTTCGTGCCGGGGGGCCTCTGGGCCATCGCCCAGGGCAGATGGGGGACATGCCCGTATCCTTTCCCTGAGACAGACCCTTCCAGGCTTCGTCACTTCAACTCTCTGCTGAGTGCAGGCCTGAGGGCTTCCGCTGAGGCGTCAGCTGAAGACCCTTCGGCGCTGAGCGTCTCAGCTCGAAGGGATAGCCTGGCCAGGGACAACAAGCTCTTGGTGAAGAGGAATGGAGATGAAAAGAGCCCACTTTTCGTCAACCTATAGATGCGAAGATGGTTCGACACAGCTCGCCATGCAAGGAGAGCCTCCTCTCACTTCACCAGATTGTCCATCGGTGAAGCCAAGGCAAAGTTCGTCTTGAGATCGTCGAGGTCGAGATACACGTATCGCCTCGTCATCTCCAACGTCTCGTGCCCCAGAATCTCCTGAAGGCTGAACACGTCCCCTCCGTTGCGCAAGAACTCCCGCGCGGCCGTATGACGCAGTTTGTGGGGATACACTCTCCCTTTCAAACC
>CAYRNM010000272.1:0-3760 GCA_964425465.1 uncultured Anaerolineae bacterium
CCTCCAGCACGTGCTCCTCGAAGAGGCCCAGGGTGTTGGGGTTGGTCAGCATCAGCCCCACTACGTCCTCGCCGCAGTGCTGCTGCAGGATGGCCAGATCCACATTGCCCCGCCGGTCGGAGGGGATTTCCACCGCCTCGTAGCCGCTCATGGCCGAGGAGGCGGGATTGGTGCCGTGGGCCGAGTCGGGGATGAGCACCTTGTTTCGGTGGGCCTGGCCGTGGGTTTCATGGTAGGCGCGCATCATGAGGATGCCGGTGAACTCGCCGTGCGCTCCGGCCGCCGGTTGTAGGCTGACTCCAACGAAGCCACCAATCACCTTCAGCGCCTCCTGCAGCTCGTACATCAGTCGGAGGTTGCCCTGTACCGTCTCAGGGGGCTGGTAGGGGTGGGTGCGCACGAAACCAGGCAGCCGGGCGGCGGCCTCGTTCACTTTAGGGTTGTACTTCATGGTACAGGAGCCCAGGGGGTAGAAGCCGGTGTCCACTCCGTAGTTCATCTGGGAGAGACGTGTGTAGTGGCGCACGGCGTCCACCTCGCTCACCTCTGGCAGGGGCAGGTCGTCGCGCAGGAGCTCGGCCGGCAGATCCGAGGGAGGCACGTCCAGCTTTGGCAGGCTGACGCCCATCCGTCCGGGTCTACTCAGCTCGAAGATCAAGGGTTCGGTCGTTTTTCGCATGGTCATTCTTCCTCAACTAGCGTCGTACAGAAGACAAGCTCATCGTCCATCACTTCGTTCAGCCGACAGCAAGCGGCACCTCGGCGTGTTCCCCTGTGGCTTCGTTGATAACTAAGAGTCTGCCCGTGTCCTCACGCCATAGTTGCTCATTCGCGTTTAACAACTCGATACCATAGATTGTTCCATCAGGAGACAGGTCCACGACCAACTCGTCGCTGATGCGAATGGCCTCCACTTCGGCTTGCTTCTCTTGAAAACGCAGGTAAGCGATGTTATAGCGAGGATCATATGTGAGTCTCATGGTGGTCTCCTCTTCAGGCACTCAGAAATAGCGTGTAATGATCGTGATGACTAACCAATCGAAGCCTTCCCGAACAGCATAGGCCTCTATCTGTTTGGTCCTGTAATGCTTACCTCGCCACTCACTATCAAATGGGAAGTTACGTCGAAAGCCAGTGCGTCCAAACTTGGCTGGGAACTGTTCGCCTTGTTTGACTGTTGCTCTTACCTCATCCTCAGTAGCACCACGCTCTCCCATGCGCTCTCGGGCATGCGGGTGAAAATGAACTGCCATATTGCAACTTCCATTCAACGTCTCGACCGCTTCATTCAAGCAAGGCGCATTTCACCCAGTCCCAAGTTCTGGCCGGGTTCAATCGCCAGCGCGCCCACCTCCATCCACTGGCGGCCGGGGGCCTCGATCCGTCCGTAGCCAAACCGTCCCCAGGGGGTCACGATGGCGTACTGGTTGTCCAGCCACATCACGAAGCCCAACGCCCCGCGCGGCGGCCTGTCGCAGTCCAACACCGACTCGCCATCCACGCGGAAGCGCGCCCTCTCGAGGCCCCACTCGATCACGTAGGTGTGCCAGGCCGTCATGTCAGCCTCAACGAGCCCCTCGCTGACGCCGATGGCTTGCTGGGCCACCGGCCACAGGGCGCGGTACAGGGGACGAAGGTTCATCAAGGGGATCGCCAGCGGTGTGGTGGGGGCCAACAGGAAGAAGGGCAGCCGGATAGCGTCTATCGTGGTGGCCTTCCAGCCGTGCCCTGGCGTGTGCAGGTCCAGCTTCATGTCCGATGGGGGCGAGGTGTAGAAGAACCAGATGGCGCGTGACAGGGCCGGCCAGCGGAAGCCGGTCATCATAAAGGGATCGTTCCAGAAGCCAAAGCCTGCCGTGCCGCTCAATGTGCCTGTGGGATGCGAGAAGCGCGCCCGAACTGTGAGCGTCAGCGGGGGGTGCCAGGGAAAACGGCGGCGGGGCAGGCCCTGGTAGTCATCAATCTGCGCGTCGGTGTAGTGGCTCGAGGAGGTGTCGGTGTTGACGAAGCGCAGCGTAGTGCCAGTGGATTCCAGCGCGCCATTGCCCACCACGTATCGGTGCCACCGTAGGTTGAGTTCAGACGAGAAATCTTCGTGAATTGTGCTCATACATAGAGATTGTGCTCCCTATTTGGTCAAGTCAGCCGGATTCCAGGACACCCAGGTAGTGGAACGCTAACCAGCAACTGCTGAAAGAACCCCCAAGTCGTGGGTAAGGAAGTGCTGAAAGTCGCTTATCTCCTCACGCAATCGTTTGTTGGCGATCATCTCGGGATGTGGATCAACATAGTAGACACCATCTAACCTGTTGAGGGCCACTGTGTAGCCCAGGAAATGATTGCTCTTGAATGTGGAGTTGATGCCAAAAATGCTGTAGCCTCGGCGAGCGCGCTGAACGTCGTGTAAGAAGATGGCAATGACCCGCACTTCTCTACCGAGGAGTTGATCCGCAAACTCCAGCAGCATCCGCACCTGGCCGGGGCGGTCAACTTCCAACCGGGGCACATCCCCAGCAAAGCCACCTTCAGCCGGCGGCGGATGGCCATCCCCCTGGAAGACCTGAAGGCCATCTTGCACGAACTGGTGGAGGAGCTGAGACGGATGAAGGTGATAGACGGGCGCGCCTGGATCATCGACCTGACCCGCCTGCCTACCCACAGCAGCGTGAGCAAGGAGTACCTCGACCGGCTCAACGGCAAGAGCGTTCCGGAAGCGGCCTTCTGCGGCTACCCGGACAACGGCGATGCCAGCTACGACGTGGTACATATCTTCGAATACATCCTGCACCGGCTGAGCGCCTTGCCGGTGATCACCAAGAATCCACGCAATGCCGATGACCCACAGGCAGACCTGGCGACCGACGCCTGGTGTGTGCTACGACGTCCCAGCCCTTGCCACAAGGCGCTTTTCCGCAGCCGCACGGCGGTCGAGCGCACCAACAGCCGCACCAAGTTGACCTTCAACCTGAAGTGCCACAAGAACCGGGGCTGGAACGCGGTCGAGCACAGTGTGCTCTTTGCTGCCATTGCCATGCTGGGGGCGGCCTGGGTAGCAGTCAAGACCAGGCATCCCGACAAGATCCGCTCGGCCTGGACGTGGATCAGCCTGAACTGAGGCGGTGAGGCTACTTCCGCCTCCCCTCGCTTCACCCGGCGGGTAGCTCTCTATCTGCCGAGGCCATTTGCGCACGCCTCGGCATCACTTGGCTGAGCCCACTAGCATGGCTCGAATGCTCACAGGAACCGCTGGCGGCTCAGATAGACCCGCGCCACGGCACCACAATGCTGAGTTGTTAAGCTGCTAGAGCCCTCAAGACGAGAGTTATGAAACACTCTGATCATGGCAATGGTGCATCATCAGCCTTCTGTTTTCTCCCCATCGTCGTGGGAAAAGTCAGTGCCTGCCCCAATCGCGCCAGAAGAAGAAAGCGATGGCGGCGAACAGAGCAACAACAGCGATGCCAATCGAGATGGTCAATATCAAGTTGACGACCTGCTGAGGAGTCATTTCTTCTCCTTACATTGTAAGTACAGAAGGCTCTTCCGGCTTGTCAATTGGTGCGGTGGGAATACAGAGCCGGTCCCTCTTCCATTGCTCCTAGATGAAACAATCTAGATTCGGCAGTATGATAGCCTCTCTGTCCCCCTTTGTCAAATGGACTTTGTTAGGAGGATGCACGAACGATCTGTTGGCGAGTTACGTAAGTACCTCAATTTCGCCCAAAATTGGTCGAGTTAGACCGACCGCTCGTTCACAACT
>CAYRNM010000273.1:0-3723 GCA_964425465.1 uncultured Anaerolineae bacterium
GTGGTGGGCATCGGGATCGCCAGCGTGGGTGCCGATGGCACTTGTCACCTCGGAGTCGCGAGCGATCTCGCTGTCAATGCGCGCCTCGTTCACCGTGCCAGTGGTGATGTCACCCCCGCTGTGGGTGTGGCTGCCACCGGTGAGGTTGCCGCTGACGGTCAGGTTCCCGTCTACGACTGTCGGCCCTCCGACGTGGAGCGCCTCCCCGCTGCCCGTGTTGTTCACCCGCAGGACGGGCGAACTGCTGGTGGACGAGATCACCGCCCCCGGCACCAGGCTCAGGGCGTAGACCACAGGCAGGACCTTCTGGCGAGGTATCGCCTCAAGGTCACTGCTCACTGTGACTCCCAGCCACAGTGCCTGGCCGTTGAAGAGATCCTGGTCCAGCGAGGTGGTGTCACCCAGCAGAGTGCTGAACAGCCCGCCCGATACCGACACATTTTTCGTCTCTGTCCACAACGGCGAGCCACCGGCCTCTACGTTGTAAAGCCTGAAGCTCATCGGGTACATGCCGTCGGGCTTGGGCTGCCCTGTTGCAGGATCGGTCAGCCGTCCCTGATACTGAAGCAGGGGCGTCACCACCGCCTGCGGCCGAGGGCCGCCACCCTGAGCTCGTGTTCTCACGACCATGCCGCTCGCAGCCCACAGAAGAGCCAGGCAGATCGCCAGGGCTGTCAGGCTCATCACTGTCTTTTTGATCTTCATTTCACCCCTCCTTCCCCTCATCCTCAGCTTCAGCATGATGACAGGGGGCACACAGTCCACTCACTCCCCACTCAGCAGAGCCTGAGAGTAACAGTCACACTCCAACTATCCCAGCCCCTCGATGATCCGGCCAATCTGCTCCCTGCTAAAGGCAGGCATGGTCTTGGTGCGCACATTGCCCTGGGAACCCAAGGCCAGCAGGAAGCGCGCCGCCGCCTCATCATCGGGGGCCTCGGCGATGGCCACGTAATCATACTCTCCAAACACCATGTAGAAATCGAGCAGCTTTCCTCCCATCTGCTCCAGCAGCTTCACCCCAGCGGCGATCCGCTCCGAAGCACTCTTGATGTCCCTGACCCCTTGATCGGTCAGGCTCATCAAAGATATATACGTTGGCATCCTACTCCCTCCCTTCGGACCGTGCGCCCCCCATCAGCTCCAAAAGATCCCTTGATATGCTCCTGCTTCAGATTATAGAAGATTCACGCCCCATTGTCAAGCACTTTTTCGACCAACTCCACAATGTCCAGCACCTCCATTGGCACGCCCTTTCGATGCGCTGCGGCATCCAGAGACCGCTTGCACCGGCCACAGGCGGTCACCAGAAGGTGAGCTCCGGTCGCCTGCGCCTGAGTCAGACGACGCTCAGCTACGGCCTGGCTTAGCTCTGGATCAAGGACCTCCAGGTTTCCACCTCCACCGCAGCAGAACCCATTGGCCCGGCTCTCGGCCATCTCCACCAGGGTCAACTCGGGGATGGCAGCCAACACTTGCCGGGGGGCATCGTAAATCCCGCTCCTGCGCCCCAGGTCACAGGGGTCGTGGAAAGTTACCCGCCGGGGAAGGGGCCTCATGGCCAGCTCCTCGCTGGCCACAAGCTCGGTCAGAAGCTGGGTGGCGTGGAGCACCTCAAGGCCCAGGTCGCCCAGCTCCTGGGGGTAAATGTGGGCCCATACATGATAACAGGAGGGACAGGTGAAGGCCACCCTCTCGGCACCGAAGGAGCGCACCGCCTCCAGGTTGTGTGCCATCAGCTCCCTGGCCTCACCTCTCTGCCCGTTGACGATCAGGGGATAGCCACAGCACCACTCCTCTCCGGCCAACAGGCTGTACCTCCGCCCCGCCCGCTCCAGCACCTGGACGAAAGCGCGGGGGATGGACTGAGCTTCAGGAAAGGCGGAGGCCACACAGCCGACGAAGTAGACGAGGTCCACCCTGGCCCCTACTCCCCCAGATGGGCGCGGAAGTCCCTCCGCCCAGGCCAAGGGGGCCTCAGCCGCATCCTCCAGCAAATGGTGGCTGGCCTGCACCGTACGGCCCAACTCCTGCAGCGCAGGGGGAAGCTGTCCACGTGCCGCCAGGTCATCTCGCGCCGCCTGCAGGATCCCATCTACCTCTACCCCACTGGGGCAGGTGGGAGCGCACACGCCGCACAGTGAGCAGCGGTAGATGCGCTGAGCGTAGCCCTCACTGGGCGATAGCTCGCCGTCACCCAGAGCGCGGATGAGCCGCAACAGCCCCCGTGGTGCCAGGGCCTCGTCGCGACGCACCTGGTACACCGGACAGGTGGCCTGGCAGAAGCCGCACTTGTTGCAACGGACGATATCTTCGTTGTAGATGTCAAGCGGGCCCTTCACCGTCACCTCCCACGATCTTGCCGGGATTGAGGATGCCATGGGGGTCCAGAAGGGCCTTCAATCCCCGGGTCAGCTCCATCTCCCGAGGGCTGAGAGCCTGGGGCAGGTATTTGCGCTTGGTGAGGCCGATGCCATGCTCGCCGGTGAGGGTGCCCTTCAGCTCCAGTGAGGCCGCGAAGATGGCTGCTTCCGCCTCTCGCTCCCGGGCCATCTCCTCCCCATCGCGTTGATCGAAGAGGATGAGGGGGTGGAGGTTGCCGTCGCCGGCGTGGGCCAGGACGCCGATGGGCAGCTTGTACTCTCGGCCGATATCCACCACCCGGGCCACCATCTCCGGCAGGTAGGAGGGGGGGACGGTCACATCCTGCAGGACCATGGAGGGGCGACGGCGGGCCACAGCGCCGATAATGGTGCGGCGGGCCAACCACAGGTCATCCACCTCCTTGACGGTGGTGGCAATCCTTACCTCCCGCACTCCCTGCGCTCCACAGACCTGCTGCACCGTGGCCACCTGACGGTCCAGTGCCTCCTCGAAGCCATCCACCTCAATGAGCAGAATGGCCGCTGCATCGCGGGGCAGGCCCGCGCCAGTGAAATCCTCCGCGCACTGGATCAGAAGGTTATCCATCATCTCCAGGGTAGTGGGCAGGATCCCCTCGGCCACGATCGCGCTCACCGTCCGGCTGGCATCGTCCAGTTCGTCGAAGATGGCCAGCATAGTGCGCTTGGCCTCCGGCTGGGGCAGCAGCCGCAGGGTGATCTCGGTGATCACCCCCAGTGTCCCCTCCGAGCCGACGAAGAGGTGGGTCAGGTCGTAGCCGGTGGTGTTCTTCACTGTTCGGCCGCCGGTGTGGACCACCTCCCCATCGGCCAGCACCACCTCCAACCCCAGCACGTAGTCTTTGGTGCCTCCATATTTCAAGCAGCGGGGGCCGCCAGCGCCCATGGCCACGTTGCCTCCCAGGGTGCAGGCCTTCATGGAGGCCGGATCCGGGGGATAGAAGAGGCCCAGCGGGGCCAGGGCGGCCTGAAAGTCGGCATTCACCACCCCCGGCTGTACGCGGGCGGTGAGGTTCTGGACATCAATCTCCAGGATGTCCCTCATGCGGGTGAGGGAGAGCGCGATCCCCCCCGCCACGGGGACTGAGCCCCCGCTCAGCCCGGTGCCTGCCCCTCGTGGCACGACCGGCGTCCCACTCTCGCCAGCCAGCCGTAGGATGTCGCTGATCTGCTGGGTGGTGCGAGGAAGGAGAACCACATCCGGCTGGTGTTCGGTCAGGGTGGCATCGTAGCTGTAGACCATCAGGTCCTCTGGGGCAGTGAGCAGCCCTGTTAGGCCGATGATACTTTCTAGATGGGAGAGAAGTGTTGACGGGATCAT
>CAYRNM010000274.1:0-3706 GCA_964425465.1 uncultured Anaerolineae bacterium
GGGGATGGCTTCAGTCGCTTTCGGCATGGCGCATCTCGGCTATGGTCTGATACAAGGCTTCGCTCCCGCCGAAGCGCCTGGCGAGCGCCTCCAGGCCGTCGAGGAATTTCTCTGTCGAGGTATTGAACTCGATGTCTCGTTGCCGCAGCTCGGCCATCATGCGATGGACACTGATCCCGGCATAGGCGGCTGCACCACTGAGATCAGTTTCCCCGTCAGCGTAGGCTCGAACGGCCTCTGCGATACGATAGCGCTCCATTCCCTCGAGGATCAGCTTGCGCATGAAGGTACTCTCGGATAGATGCTGTCGAACACTGACTTCTCGCAACCTCTCGCTCTCCTCAGGTGAGAGGCGCACGGACTTGGTGATCAAACCTGATCTAGAGGTTGTCATCTGTTTCTCCCTTCGATCGAGCCAACGTCTCCAATGTGATCATGGCTTTTCGTACCAAGGAGACACTAGCTCTGAGACTGCGCAGCACAGCCATCGCGGATTGGTACGACAGACGTCCCTGCTCGTAAAGGAACACCGTGAAATCCATGGTCCCAACGACTTCCATCCCCTGCGATCTAGCAAAGTGATAGGGAGCATTATCATCAATGAGCAGCCAGTAGTCGCGCTCTATAGCAAGCGCGGCGGCATAGTTCTCACTTCGCTGAAACCACTGCACAGGTGTGTCTGGGATTCCTGTAATGTGATCTGTCCTGACTGGCACCATTCGTCGAACAGTTTCGAGCCAGCAGCCGGAAAACCAAGGACGCGCAAGGGATAGCAAATCTCGTCAGCCACTGCCTGTGGGACGAAGAGGTTGAAGTAGTCAAGCAGGAACGACGTGAGGCCGGCCGCGTGAGCTTTAATCCAGAATGAGGCGTCAAGCGATGCATTTTGCTTCTCCACAAGCAGATTGCACCACTGCTATGGGCTGTTGGCAAGTCCCTATTCCCCCATGCGCAAGGCCTGAAAGAGGCCACGACGCACTCCCACTGCTACGACGATCACCTGGGCCAGGATCATGGCCCCCACAAACCCTGCCGCCAGGTGGAGAATCCTGCCCCAGGCGATAATGGGGAGCAGAGGGGGTAGCAGTCCCCCTTTCTCCCCGGTGACCCGGAAGAAAGGGGCAAACAAATACGAGGCGAGCACACCCACGAGTACCCCATTTCCTGCCCCATAGAGGGTCAACACCCCATACTCCAGCACCACCTGGCTGATCAATTGACGGCCTGCCAACCCCATGGCCCGCAACACGGCGAATCGGTAGAATCGCTCCTGCAGGGAGGCATAGTTGTAAACCAGCAATCCAGTCCCGGCCATAACCGCTGCCGCCAGGAAACCCATGGAGAGTGTGCCAAAGACCCCCACCCGTTCCATTTTATCCTGCTCCGCTTGGATGAGCGCCCGTGCATCTCCAGGCCGGACGGCTTCCATCCTCTTGGATTCGACAGCGTCAAAGATCGCCGCGCCATCCACACCGGGTTCTGCGCACACCCAGACACGATAGGGGAACGTCTGCCCTCCCTGGAAAAACAGGTAATCGAGATTCCCTACGATAGTGGGTTTATCTTCATAAACAGTGGGAAAGTACTGGTAAACACCGACGATGGTGAAGGAGGTGGTCAATTCCACCTCATCCATCACCACGCGCAACTGAAGCTGATCGCCCACATTGAGATGTGCTGCCCCTAACAGAGACAGAGGGGCCAGGATGCCATCGGGTTGCAGGGCCAGGCGGTTCATCAGTTCGCCCAGGGACACGGAAGTAAAATCGGAGCGAAACCAAGCCACGGCAGGAAAATCCAGCCGGTCAATCCCCAGAAAGCGGCCCCTCACGTCGCGGCCTCCGGGCATGGGGATGGTTGCCGGATAATCCCCCACCCGCGTGGCTTTTTGTACCCCCGGAATGGTCAGGTATTCGCTCACCGGGAGCACCCATGGCTCTCCCGATCCCCCCTGTTCAGTATCCACAAAGGGCTCAAAGGTCACATCCGTACCCACGCGATAGTACATCCGATCCACCAGCCATTGGTCCAGGCTGGCAGCCATGGAGGCCAGATAGGTGCCCAAACTCAACGCGGCGATCACCAGGAGCAGAGGGTTGACATATTGCTGGCTCTGGCGGGACAACTGGCGAAAGGTCAGGTGCAGGGAGAGCCAGGGGCTGGCCGCAGTGGGCCAATCTGCCAGGCGCATCATCAGGGGAAAGAGCCGCACGCTCAGCAGGGACGTGGTCAGGACAAACAGGGTCGGCACCAGGATCAGCAGGGGGTCTTTGTACAGCTCACTTGTGGACTCCCGCACCAGCAGGCCCAGGGCGCCCCATTGGCCCATTTGGCGATAGGCATAGGCGGTGGGGAGGATCAACACCAGGTCCAGGAAATAGCGCTGCCAGAAGGGGTTTCGGAGGGGTCGTGAGTGCTCCCGTTCATAGGCCACCACGCTGTGCTGTGTGGCCCGGAGCGTGGGCCACAACCTGGCCACCAGGGAAGCGCTCAACGCGGCAAGGATCAGCCCCACATTCAACCCATTCAGGGAGACGGGCAAGGGCTGCCGTGAGACAAAGGAGAGAAAGCTCAGGGTATAACCCATCAGCCGGGCCAGCAGCAGGCCAGCGCCTATGCCCAGGGGATACCCCACACCGATCAGGATCAGCCCTTCCACAAGAGCGATGCTGAAGATCCGGCCTCTTCCCAGCCCCCGGCTGACCATGATCGCTGTCTCCCGTTGCTGCCAACGCACAATGATGATGGAGATCAGGGCCAGAAAGTACAACAGAAAACCCATCGCCGGCACGCTGAACCCCAGGAGCAGGGTCATCATGACCGTCGCCCGGCGCTGGAAATGTTCCAGCGGCTCCAGTGGAGAGACGTCCATCTGTGCCCCGCGCAGGTACTTGTTAATGACGGCGAGACCCCGCTCCAGCCCCGTAGTGTAGACTCCTGCCCGCTGGGGTAGGATCTTATTGTCATCCAAGACGATATACCACATGGCGAAACCCGTCTTGGAGGGCAGGTAGGGCTCCACATGGGTGATGTAGTCCTGGCGACGGACCAGCAACGTATCGCGCAATGCGGAATCAGGATCCTGAAACCACCAGTAGGGATCATCCACATCGCGTGCCTGCCAGATGCCAGCCACACGGATGGGCAAGCGTATTCCCCCCAGGATGCTGACCGCCTCGAAGGGCTCACCCACGTGCACGCCCATCTCGCTGGCCAAACGGGTGTGCATCCACACCTCCAGTTCCGCCTCTGAAGGTACATCATTGAGCGGCTCGCCGGCGATGATCTCCATCCGGCGGCCCACATCGTCCAGAAAGGCCAGGCTCACTGTGCCCAGGTAGGCCTGCTCCTCGCCATACCGTGCGTCACCAGGCTGTGGTTGCAACATCATCCCCACGCTTTCCACCTGCATCACCATCTGCTTCAGGGGCAGGTGAACCTCCGAGGAAAGGGTGTCGGCAATGTGGGCGCTCAACCGCTCGCCATCCTCCAGCGACAGGGGTTTGCGGCGGGAGGGCAGGATGTAGATTCGGGTGGAGAAAGGGGGGCGTCCCGTGGCCGAGCTGAGCTTGTCCAGTTCCCCACGCAATATGACCAGATCCACGGCCTGGGAGAAGATGGGCACACAGGTGGCCAGGCCGAGGGCCAATATCACACCCAACAGCGCTAAAAGCGCTTGTCCCGGTCGGCTCCAGAGCCGTTTCAG
>CAYRNM010000275.1:0-1927 GCA_964425465.1 uncultured Anaerolineae bacterium
GCCACTTTGGAGTTCGGCCAGGTTGTCCAGGGCTTCTTGATAGGCCTCCTGGGCTTTGGTTACCCCCTGCTGGGCATTGGCGAGAGAACTCTCGGCCTTTGTCTGGGCTGCTTTCAGCTTCTCCTCAGCGGCCAGCATGTTGCTGTACTCCCAATCGAGCTTCTGCTGGTCGATCTTCCCTTTTTTGAATTTCTCCTGGGCCTCCCAATAGTTGTTCCGGTACCAGATGGCTTCGTACTCCAGGGTGCGGAGTCGCTCTGCATTGTCCGGGTCGTTTTGGACCACAACCAACTGTCTTTTGGCATCTTCCAGGGCCGCAGCCGCGTCCCGGACGGCAGCCTGGGCTTCATCCATATCGGGGTTGAGCAGCGTCTCCAAGTTCTCCTCAGCATCCTCCAGGGCCACCTCGGTCTGGGTCACAGTCAGCCTGGCTTGAATCACATCCAACTCGGTATAGGGGTTTTGCGTTTTCTCCAGGTTCTCCTTCGCGTCCTCCAGGGCCACCTCAGCCTGGGTCACCGCCAGCCTGGCCTGGGTCAGGTCGAGTGTGGTGTAGGGGTTCTGTGCCTTCTCCAGACTGTCTTGCGCCACGGTGAGATCCGCCTCGGCCTGGGTCACCGCTCGCTCCAACGCGGTGGAGTCAATGCGGGCCAACGCATCCCCGGCCTTCACCTGCTGGCCCGGAGCCACGTTCAGCTCAATCAGGGGGAGCTTGTTGACATCGAAGCTCAGCTCTGTCTGCCGGGGGGCGTAGACCTCCCCGGTGGGGGCGATAGCTGCCACCAGGTTCCCCCGCTCCACGGTGAACACCTGGGGCTGGTTGGCCGCCTGGCTCGCACCCTTCCGGATCCACAGCACCCCCACGCCCACCCCGGCCGCCACGAGAATGATGGCCAGGGCCGGCCACCACCTCAACGCCCGCTTCAGTTGCTGCCTGCGGCTATGCTGCATTCTCCTACCTCCCTCATGGCTGCTCGGGTTGCTCGAACCGGAATGCCCGTAGCGACTGGATCGATCGAGCGGTGACGCTGCCGTCATCGTTCCGTGAGCCCGAGATCATCACCTGCTCGCCAATGTCCAACCCTTCCACGCCCACCGAGCTGTACTTCTCGATGAGGGTGGTGTCGGTGGTCCGCACTCGGAGTGTTCCCTCCTGGGTGCTTACGACCACGGTATCGCCCTCGACCGCCTCGATGGTGCCCAGGATGGAGCCCCCCAACCGCGCGCCGCCTTCCTGTCCTGGCTGGGGGGCCTGGAACGGGCCCGGGAACTGACCCCCCTCTCCTCTCATGCGCTGCTGGAACAACTGCTGTCGGGCCTGGCTTGCCCGGGCCTCACCCACAGAGGTGCCGTAGTAAAAGCCGCCTCCGCCGGCCAGAATGACCAGGGCCAAGATGCCCAATCCGATCAAGACGTGTTTGCCCATTCTAGCTCCTCCGAATGAGAACTCATGTGAAGTCTGATAGCTCAAGGGAAACATCTTGAGGTTGAGGTTCAGCCACCGGCAGGGTGAAGGTGAACTGTGTTCCCCGTCCGACCTCGCTTTCCACACGGATCTGTCCTCCGTGCGCCTCCACCAGTTGCTTGACGATGGCCAGCCCCAGCCCCGCCCCGCCGGTGGCCCGGGAGCGTGACCTGTCCACCCGATAGAACCGTTCGAAGATATAGGGCAGGTGCTCGGGGGGGATGCCCTCGCCGGTGTCGCGCATAGTGACCTCGACCTGCCCCCCTCGCATCTGGGCGGCACAGACAATCTCCCCGCCCGACGCTGTGTGGGCCAAGGCATTGCTGAGGAGATTGCCGACGACCTGCTCGATCCGCTGGGGATCGGCCTCTACGAGCGGCAGCTCCGCTGGCAGCTCCAGGCGCAAGGCAATGGACTTGGCCGTGGCCTGGCCGTGGGCGGCGGCCATGGCCTTCGTCAGTA
>CAYRNM010000275.1:2027-3688 GCA_964425465.1 uncultured Anaerolineae bacterium
CTCGCCAATCTCGTCCCTGGATTGGACCTCCACCCGCTGGCTGAGGTCCCCCTTCTCCATCCGCTGGGCGGCAGCCGTCAGGGCCTCCACCGGCCCCAGGATGCGACGCGAAAGGGCCAGGGTTAACAGGATGGCTGCCAGCCCACCGACCAAGGCACCCCACAACAGATTGTGGTGGGCCGCGTTGAGAAACCCCTCGACCCCGCTGAGGGGGCTCTCCTCCGTGGGGAGAATGTAGAGCCTGCCGACCGGCTGTCCCTGGAAGGGGATGAAGGGCGGGGGTCCAGGCCAGTCGGGGTCTGCCATCTGCCCCACGAGACGTTCGGAGGAGTCGGCAATCACCTGTCCTGCCCCGTCCACCAGCACGACGCGCTTCCCGCTGAGCTGGGCCATCTGTTCCACCAGGGGCTGTGCGCTGTCCCAGCTCCTGGAGCGCGCATAGTGGCTTCTGAGGAACATCTCGAACCGTTGCTGGCGAAGCAGTATATCCTGCTGCTCGTAGCGCCTGAACTGGGTGGTCGTACCTCGTCCGGCGAAGAGCGCCACCACCCCCACCGCAACCAGCACCACGAGGATCAGGCTCAGGAGCACTCGGAAGCGCAGACTATGCAGCATCTCACTCCTCGGTGAACTTGTACCCCACGCCGTAGACAGTCTGGACGTAGGTTGGCTGGCTGGGGTCGGGCTCGATCTTCTTGCGCAGGTTCATCACGTGGACGTCTACCGTGCGCTCCAGGCCCTCGAAGTCGTAGCCCAAGACCTGATCCAGCAGCTCCAGTCGGGTGAAGGCCCGCCCAGGCTCTTTGATCAGCACCTCCAGCAGCCTGAACTCGGTAGGGGTGAGGTAAATGGGGTTCCCCCCCACCCGGACCTCGTGGCGCACGAAATCCACCACCAGGTCACCCCGTTGTACCTCCGCAGGGCCCTGAGGCGCTTCCTCCCCGACCCGGCGCAGTACGGCCCGCACCCGGGCGACCAGCTCGCGAGGGCTGAAAGGCTTGGTCACGTAGTCGTCCGCTCCCAGCTCCAGCCCGATAACCTTATCCACCTCGGTGGTCTTGGCGGTGAGCATGATGATGGGCACTTTGTTGCCCTCTGCCCGCAGCACGCGGCACACGTCCAGGCCATCCATGCCCGGCAGCAGGAGGTCCAAGACCATGAGGTCTGGTTGCTGATGCCGGGCCAGCTCCAGGGCCTGCAAGCCGTCGTAGGCAGTCAGCACCCGGTAGCCGTCTTTCTTCAAGTAAGCCTGCACCACGTCCACGATCTTCTCATTGTCATCCACGATCAGGATCTTGCTCTTGGTCATATCCACTCTGCTCCACGCAGAACGATGTGGGATGCTTGACCTTGCTCACACCCTCAGTGGCATTCCAAGGGTCTTCAGGTTCCCACTTCACCTGAGAGAACAAGGTCAACCTCTGCTTCCATTCAGCTCTATTATAGCAGGTTGTTGTTAAGATTCTATGAAGAAAAGATGGGATTGTTATGAAGACTGTGCCCGATTGGAGGCTTTATCCTGCTTCAACCAGGCTCAGGCAAGTGGAAGAGGGGAGCAAGCCTGACACTCGCTCCCCTCACTGGTGCAGCCGGCCCTCCTCAACCGGCCGCAGGGCGGATCACGCTACAGCGCCTCTAGGAGGAGGAACTCGGCGCTGCGA
>CAYRNM010000276.1:0-3617 GCA_964425465.1 uncultured Anaerolineae bacterium
AGATGGAACGAGATAGAGACCTGCCACTCATTGACATCGCGCACTACCTGTACGCCACCTACAAGGCCGGGCAGCCTGTGCAGTGGCTCCTGGGCCGCTGGACCAGAGACGAGCTCGTAGCCGTTCTCGAACACCTCTACCGCAAGAGCGGCGACCGGGTCTGGCGTAGCCTGGCGGAATTGACCCGTAGCGCACTGGCGCCAACTACAAAGCCACTACTGTAGGACGAACATAGGTTATGGCTTCGAGAAGGGAGGATAGTAGCTATGGCAACTCAAGCAGTTACCGCTGAAGCTTTCTGGATGGCCTTTCAGGCGCTTTCCACACCAGAACGGAGGGCTGTCGTGGAGCGTTTGCTCCAGGACAGAGACTTCAGGGAAGACCTCATGGACATCGCCCTTATCGAGGAGCGGCGTTCCGAGCCTTCCCGCCCCTTACGTGAATACCTGGCTGAGCGCCAACACAGGGGCCGGGCATGAATTATACGGTTCACCTGAAACAATCGACGGAGAAAGAACTCGAAGACCTTCCCGATCATGTCCACAATCGAATCGTGAAACGTCTCCTCGCCCTCGAACAAAACCCCCGGCCTCGAGGAGTGAGAAAGCTCAGAGGCCGAGCAGAAGAATACCGTCTGCGGGTGGGAGACTATCGCGTCCTTTACGTTGTGGACGACGCTGCGCAAGTGGTAGAAGTGATAGCCATCAGACACCGTCGAGAAGCCTACCGATAGAATAAGGGAGATGGAAGATACAAAGCATGGACAAGAAAAGCCTGCGTTCGGGATACAACTTTGTGGAGCGCAACCTGCTGGACCGCAAGATCGAGGACATAGAGGAGACCATGAGCATCGTCGCCTTCCTGCGGCTGTTGCGCCGTGGCGAAGCCCCCCCTCGTCAGGTGAAGGTGGTGGGGTTAGACCGACTCCTGCTGCGAATGCAAGACCGTGATTCCAGCCGTTTCCTGCGCCGCCTCCTCGCCGATGCCAGCGACACCCTCATGCAGCGCGGCCCAATCATCCTGTTTCCCGTGACCAAGATTGGCTGGAATCTGCATCCCAAATTCGTGGTGGATGGCAAGGATGTTCAGTTCTATCACATCTTCAGCAAGGGGCTGCGACAGGAGGATGTAGGATATCTCTGGTCTGGGTTCAGTTTGTCATAGAGTTCAGGGATGGTGTGATGAAGGGCGGAGGGCGCTTCAAAGACTGTCGGGCACTGGGGCGGGATGATACGCTCCGACTGGACAGGGATAGGGATAGGATGGCGTGTGAGCTGAACAGCAACACCAGCTATTTCTACAGCAGTGCGATACGAGAACCTCCCGCAGGCTCTGAGCCTGCGGGAGGTTTCACTACCAAGTATACCTCACTGTGTAGGTCACCTTAGCCTCCCCATCGGCCGGAGCCTGCACCCGCCACTCGACGCTCTGAGCGTCCAGCTTTGTGTGCTCCGCGCTTTCCTCAAGGATCTCCCATTCGCTCCAGCGGAACATGTGCTCCACCACCCGCACCTCCACTCTTTCCTCCTTGTGGTTGCGCAGTGCAATCTCGTAGCTCTCCTCGATGGTATTCTCTCCCAGCGTGCGGAAGTTCGTCTGCTTCCGCTCGCCCACGATGTCGAAGGCATCGCCCAGGTAGAGCCGGAGGCTCTCATCTTTGGGGGTGTGGTCTATGAGGTCCTCGCCGATGAACTCGCTGCCACCATCCACATCCTCTTTGCAGACCCGCACCTTCCCTTTGGGCAGGGGAATCCCCAGCCCGGCCTTTTCCTCGTTGCGGAACTCCAGCATGACCATCACCTTGGGATTAGAGGCGGTGCCATAGCCCGGATCGGTGATGGGCCCCCAGCCCCAGTAGCTCCCCTGCGCGCCATCGTAGACGAAGAACTTCTCGGCCGGTACCTCGGTACCGCTGGCGAACTCGATCTGCTTGGTCTGATTGTCACGTACGGTGACAGGCCGCTGTACCTCGTAGAGGTGATACTCAAAGAAGGCCCGCTCCTTCACCTGGGGTGTGGCCATGGCTTTCTCCTCGGCAAACATCGCCTCCGGCGCAGCACGGCGCTCCTCTGCCACGCGATGGATGTCGCCGGCGATGAGCTTCAGCCTGGCGTCCTCGTATGCCGCCCCGCTCTGGTTGTCGAGGGTCACCCAGCCGTCCAGGTCGAGGGAGGCATCATCCTGAGCCAGGACCACGATGTAGTCCGCCTCCCAGTTGATCCCTTCGGTCAGGTAGGTCAACTCCGTCTCGTGGGTGCCCTCCTGCGCGGCCTCCAGCAGCCAGGCCAGGGTGGGCCGGGTGATGAGGCCCTCGGGCAGCTCGGGGAAGTTGAACTCGCGCACCGCATCCAGCTTGACCACCGTCACCGGCCCATCGGAGCGCTGCAGGATGATGTCCCCCGCACCGCTCAACAGGGTGCCACTGTACTGAGTGCCATCCTCAGTCACCAGCCAGATCTCCTCCCCCAGGTACTTCTGCAGCAGCTTCTGTGCCCCCACGATGTCGTACTCGTAGTTCTGCTCCAGGACCACCGTGCCCTGGGGGTCGGTCAGCGAGCGGAAGTGGACGCTGGTGGGATCTATTTGAGCCGCCACGCCCGTGAAGGCCACCTCGTTGATCCCCTTTTCCAGTTCCAACGCCCGGCGATCCTTGACCAACGCCAGGTTCTGGTTGTAGACCGTCAGCTCCACCCCTTGGCCTTGGGCCTGGGCGGGGAGTGGCTGCACCGCTTCGGCCACGGCCTTCACCGGCTGGACCGCCTTCTCTGCCGCCCGCTCTACCACTTTCTCCGACCTGGCGGTTGGGACCGACGAGGCCTTCTTTTGCACTGTGGGAGTCGCCTTCCCTCCGCAACCAGCGAGCAAAGCGATGATCACCAGTGCCGACATCAGCAGCTTGATCCATACTCCTTTTTGCATTGTTCAATCCCTCCTTATCTCCCATCGGGGACGTAACCCCGTCTTCTGCTAAATAGACGCCCTACATCACCTTATGGTTCCCACACCACCCCAATCCCATCGGCTATTTGCCATCAGCTATCTGCCACTACCCCTCCTTCCGCGCCCAGTCATAGGGGATCTCATCGGTGCGAGGGGGGACTCGGTATTCGTCCGGGTTGTCGTAGTTATACAGTTCTGTTGGGACGTTCACGATGAGCGCCATCTCCTGGCTGATCCCCTTGAAGCCGTGCATCACTCCAGGGGGGATCTTGAGCAGAATGGGGTTGAGATGCCCCATGAAGAACTCATTCACCTCCCCCTGGGTGGGCGAACCCTCCCGCCCATCGTAGAGCACGACCTTGGCCATGCCGGCCACACAGATGAAGTGATCGGTCTGGATTTTGTGGTAATGCCAGCCCTTGACCACGCCGGGGTATACAGCGGTGATGTACACCTGGCCGAATTTTCCAAACTCCGGCCAGTCGCGGCGCAGCATTTCCATCAGATATCCCCGCTCGTCGGGGATCACTCTCAGTTTGCGCACGGTGACGCCATCAATCATCGGTTGCCTCCTTGACAAAATGTGAATGACAGGCCACGAAGATCATGCGCTCGCTCTGAGCGCTGTAGGGGTCCAACTCGTAGGAGCCGTAGCTGGCCTCCGCGCGGAGGCCAGC
>CAYRNM010000277.1:0-3606 GCA_964425465.1 uncultured Anaerolineae bacterium
CTCCCCCCCCACCCCTGCATGTGGCCGTCGCGCGGGCCGTGCCCCTGCACGTCGAGGATGAGGAGGAGGAACACCACTTCCTCAGTGCAGCGGCCACGGTGGGCGGGGCACTCTATGAGGCCCGTATCCCCCTCTACCGAGGAGATCGGGTGGAGCCCTCGCTGGATAGCCCTCTGACCGCCGGGATGCGGGTGCTGATCCAGCGGGCCCTCCCCCTCACCATCCAGGTGGATGGCAACACGATCCACACCCGCACGCAGGGAGACACCGTAGCTGATGTCCTGGCCCAGGAGGGGGTGTCCCTGTGGGATCAGGATTATGTGGTCCCCACTGAATCCACCACCCTGAGCGCTGATATGACCATCCGGGCGGTGCGGGTGCGGGAGGAGACGATCGTCGAGCAGGAGGCGATCCCCTTCGAGACGGCGTGGACGCCGGATGCGGAGCTGGAACTGGATCAGCGGCGCGTGGAGCGGGCGGGGCAGCCGGGCATCATCGCCCACCGCTTTCGCATCCGTTACGAAGATGACCAGGTGATCACCCGGACGCTGGAGGAGGAGTGGCAGGCCCAGGAGCCCCAATCTAAACTCATCGCCTACGGCACCCGGATCGTGTCCCGACAGATGGACACCCCTGACGGGCCCCGCTCTTACTGGCGCAAGGTACGGGTGCTGGTCACCTCCTACAGCGCCGCCACCGCGGGCAAATCACCCGATCATCCCCTATACGGCATGACCCGCCTGGGCTGGCGGATGAGGCAGGGCGTCATCGCTGTAGATCCACGGGTGATCAACTTTGGCACCCGAATCTATGTCCCGGGCTACGGGGAGGGGACGGCTGCCGACACAGGGGGCAAGATCCGCGGACGCCACATTGACCTGGGATACGATGAGTCAGACCTGAAGCTATGGTACAGGTGGATAGATGTCTACCTGCTCGATCCGCCCCCATCCCCCCATCAGATCCGCTGGGTACTGCCCGATTGGCCCAGGGAGGGTTAGCGCGTGGGCGAGGCAGCACTCTCAGCCCACGACGCGCCTCAGCTCCTGCGGGAGCTGGGCCTTCGGCCCCGCAAGGAACTGGGGCAGCATTTCCTGATGGACCAGCGGGCATTGGCCCGCATCGTCGCCGCGGCCGAGCTCACTGAGAAGGATGTGGTCATTGAGGTGGGGGCCGGGCTGGGAGTTCTCACCCATCTCCTGGCCCAGGCCGCCGGGCAGGTGATCGGTGTGGAGCTGGATCGGGATCTGGCCGCTGCGCTGTCCCGAACCCTGTCCCACGAGCCCCGGGTGACCATCGTCCAGGGCGATATCCTCCAGTTCTCCCCCGCCCAGCTTTTGGCCCGGCCAGGTCTCGCGTCCCACACCCCCTATCTGGTGGTGGGCAACCTCCCCTACGCCATCACCTCCGCCATCCTGCGCCATTTCCTGGAGGCGGAGCACCGTCCCCGGAGGCTGGTGGTGACAGTGCAGCGCGAGGTGGCGGAGCGCATCGCGGCTCGCCCTGGCCAGATGAGCCTGCTGAGCGTGAGCGTCCAGTTCTACGGTCGGCCCCAGATCCTGCTGCGGCTCAAGCCCGGGGCCTTCTATCCCCCGCCCGAGGTCTCCTCAGCCGTGGTGCGCATTGATTGTTACACCGAGCCACTCCTGGCTGTAGAGGCCCCCCATCGCTTCTTTCGCCTCGTCCGTGCCGGTTTCGCTCAGCGCCGCAAGCAGCTCCACAATTCCCTCGCCGCAGAGCTGGCCCTACCCGACGATCAGGCCCGGGCCGCCCTACAAAGGGCCGGCATTGACCCTCGCCGCCGTGCTCAAACCCTGAGCCTCGAGGAGTGGGCTGCCCTCTACCATGCCTTATCGTAGGAACAAACTGACGCTCTCGATGTGGTAGGTCTGTGGAAACATGTCCACCGGCTGTACCGCCTCCAACCGGTAGCCCGCCTCGGCCAGCCGCCAGGCGTCGCGGGCCAGGGTGGCCGGATCGCAGGAGACGTAGATCAGCCGGGGAGGTGACCGCTGGATCAGCTCCTCCAGTACCGCGTTGCTACACCCGGTCCGAGGGGGGTCCACGAGCACCACATCCAGGGGGAGGTCGAGCTGAGGTAGCACCTCCTCCGCCTGCCCCTCGATGAACTCCACCGGCTCACCCTCACGCCCATTGGTCCGCGCGTCGGCCACTGCCGGGCCGTAGGACTCGATGCCGATGGCACGGCCCACCCGGTCGGCCAGAGACAGAGTGAAGGTCCCCACCCCGCAATAGAGGTCCAGCAGCCCCTCACGGCCCTGGGGATCGAGGAATTGACCCACGACCTCGATCAGCCTCTCAGCCTGCGGGGTGTTCACCTGAAAGAAGCTCCCTGCTGAGATGCGAAAGCGTCGCCCCAACAGCTCCTCTGCCAGCCAGTTGCGGCCGATGAGGTTGACCGGCGTACCATCCTCCATCAGCAGCACACAGGAGATCGGCACATCCACCTCGATCTCCGGCGGAAGATCCCCCTCGGTCTCGAAGACCATCATCCGCTCCCCGGTGCGGATGCCCGCCCGCAGCGAGAGCCGCCGTAGAAACTTCCCCTCCCCTTCCTCTCCCACCTCCATCATCTCCGCCATCTCCCACACCAGGGGATGGGGCAGCAGACAGGTCTCGATGGGCACTACCCGACTGCCTGACACGTCCAGGAAGCCCAGCCTTCCATCAGGAGCGGCTGAGAACTGCAGGTGGTTGCGGTACGCCCAGGGACCTGGGCTGGGGATGGCCTCCGCCACGGGAGGATTGGCAAAGTGCCCCACTCGGTGCAACTGGTCTTGGAGGATATCCCTTTTGAACGCAAGCTGCGCTGGGTACTCCACCTGTTGCCACTGGCAACCGCCGCAGGTGCCAAAGTGGGGACAGGGTGGGGCGACGCGGTGGGGGGAGGGCTCCAGCACCTCCAGCAGCCGAGCCCGCGACCAACGCCGGTGCTCCTCCACCACTTCCACACGCACTCGCTCGCCGGGGATACCGTAGGCCACAAAGACCACTCTCCCCTCGTGTCGGCCCAGCGCCTCGCCGCCGTGGGCCATGTCGCTCAGTTCTAACTCCAAAACGGGCCTCATGATCCCCTCCCAACTGGGTAGGCGATGACGATGACCCGATGGGTGTTGCTGGTGTAGGGCCAACAGGTTACCAGTGTCAGCCGCTCCTCGGGGAAGGTGCCGATCCACCGGGCGTTCTCTCGCCTCTGCTCCGGCGAGACATCCCTCTCGGGGATGAGGAGGACCTGCTGCACCGTGTACCGATACGCCTGCTTCCCCACGTAGAGGGAGACCAGGTCGCCGGGCTGCAGCTCAATCAAATGGCGGAAGACCTCCCCTCTGATGTTGTGATGGCCCGAGAGCACGGTATTGCCCACGTGTCCCGGGTAAGCCGAGCCCTTGTGGAAACCGGCGGCGTAGTCGGCCATATCCCACTCGCTGACCATCTGGCCATCGCGCTCCACCAGATGCCAGCCGATCTCGACAACGGGTGTATCCAGGCCAATAGTGGAAGCGACAATGCGATCCGGTGGTCGATCCGCCACAGGCCGTGGCGAGGGCGTCGCCGTTGGAGAGGGGGTGGGCACCAGTGCAGTGG
>CAYRNM010000278.1:0-3568 GCA_964425465.1 uncultured Anaerolineae bacterium
TAGCCTACTGTCAGATTCAGGAGTTCACCTGGGAGGTGAAATGCACGGGGCGCGGTGTGGTCGAGTTCCTCGTGACTCCCTGGGGCACGGATGAGAACACGGGCGAGGCTGCCGAGGTAGAGACTGGCACCATCACTATTACCCAGAAGGGAGCCCGCCTTGAGGTGGAGATCACAAGCGCGCCTGAGAATGCTGCTGTGGGCACTACCTTCGAAGTTTTCGCCACGGTTTCGAATACTGGAGAGGCAGATGCCACAAGGGTCACTCTCACCTTGAATGTCACAGGTGGTGCCTCTCTCCTCGGGGAGGCTGAAAGGAGCATCGGCGACCTCGATGCTGGAGCAACCTCAGATCCTGTGACCTGGACGCTGCGCTGTAATAGCCCTGAGCCCGCTGTAGTAGGGGTGAGGCCAGCGGGGATAGAGGTCAACACCAGCAGCGCTATAGCGGAGGATGACCTCATTCCCGATGAGGCTACGGTCCTTCAAAGGTTTGTAATTCGTTTGCTTCTCATCTTCAAGAACTATACCCCATAGAAGTATGCATTCCATCTGGGTCAACAAACTGACCACTGCCTGAAGTACAAAGGCCACCAGGGTCCAGGTCTTGGTGGCCTTTTCTTATCCACTACTTGCCTTCCCCACAGATCCTGCTATCATAGTACTATAAAGCTGGTTCGGGAGGTGAGAGGAGGGGATGAACTATGGAACTTCAAACGCTCCCCAGGGTTCGCGAAGCCCTGGGCGATGAGGGAACCGAGGAGCTTCTGCACTGGCTGGAACAGCGGATCCAGGAACGAGCGGTGCCACGAGACGAGTACCGAGAGGTCCTCTCCCGGCTCGATCTGCTGGACAAGGATGTGTCCCTGCTGCGGGATGAGGTGGGGCAGACACGAGGAGAGCTCCGGGAGGAACTGGGACAGATGCAAGCGGGGTTCCGGGAGGAACTGGGGCAGACGCGGGCAGAGTTCCGAGAGGAGCTGGGACAGATGCAGGCGGGGTTCCGGGACGAGCTTGGCCGAACACGGGCAGAGTTCCGAGAGGAGTTGGGCCAACTGCGGCTGGAGATGAACAAGCAATTCGGCCAAGTGAACGAGCGTTTCGATCGGGTGCACGAGCGCTTCGATCAGATGTACGACCGGATGCTGGTACAGACACGCTGGCTGATCGGCTCGCTGGCTCTCATCGGCACTGTGATCAGCGCCTTGCTGGCCATCGGCCAGTTCGTGAAGTAGCCGAGCCTGGCCCTCACCCCCGACCCCTCTCCCAACCCTTCGGCTTCGCTCAGGGCGGGCTTTGGGAGAGGGAAGCCGGAGCGCAGCTCACCTCCGGACTCCCATCCCCTCTACAAAGGCGCAATAGCGCCGGAACCCCAGACGCTCATACAAACGAATGGCGGACGTGTTGTCCTGCCGGACGTTGAGCGCCACGGTTAGCCCCAGGCTCAGAAGCTCAGCTACGACGCTGCTGGTGGTGGCGGCCCCATAGCCTCGCCTCCGATGGTCGGCTCGGGTGAAGACATTGCCCACGCAGGCCACGCTTACGCTCGGTGCAACGAGGTGGGTCCCGGCAGCCGCAACCAGCTTGCCATCCACTCGCACGCCAAAGTACACCCCTCGCTCCAACTGATAGGGGCGGAAAAAGAAGGTCCCTTCTCCCTCCCGGTACAACTCCATCAGCTCGTCGCGCGCCTCGGCCCCCAGGCGCATCATGTCACCCTGCACCGGACGAAAGGCTTCGGGCCGGAGGATCATGCGCCACATGCGGTCTGGAGAGCTCAGCTCATAGACACGTTTCACCCGATCCAGGTCATGTGGCCGGCAGGTGATGTAGGCCCGGTGAGGCAGTGGCGCTCTGTCCAGGATCGTTTCCAACCCCTCCCCTTCTCCCATCAGAAACAAGGCGTGGGGCTCCATGCCGGTGAAGAGCAAAGCCAGGGCCCGAGGAACCCCCTGAACCTCGGCCACGTACCAGGCACAATGTTGGAAGAGATAGGGCTCCAGGTCTCCCAGGGCATAGGCGGCATAGCTGCGATCCTGTTCCAGGAAAGCACGAAGGGCTTTCCTATCGGTCAACTCTCGGACGTCCATGGACTACTGAAAGGCATCTGGCTACAGATATTTGCCCACGAGCAGGGCTAGCTTTTCCCTCACTCCAGCCGGTATGCGCTCCCGCTGGGTGATGATGGCATCCCTGAGGGCCGTGGCACAGAGACAATCCCTCTGAGCGGGGATCTTGGGCAGGGCAGCCCTGATCACCCGCTTGGCCATCACCACATTCTGGAGCATGTTCCTCACCACCATCTCCACTGTCACTGGCTCCTCTACCTCATGCCAGACATCGTAGTCAGCGACCATAGCCAGAGTGGCATAACATATCTCAGCTTCCCTGGCCAATTTAGCCTCCGGTATGGCCGTCATGCCGATGACATCCACCCCCCATTGGCGATAGATGCGGGATTCGCCCTTTGTAGAGAACTGGGGCCCTTCGATGCAGATGTAAGTCCCGTCTTTGTGCACCCTGGCTCCCACTTCCTTGGCGGCCTCATAGAGAAGACCGCTCAGCTCGGGACAGAAGGGCTCGTCGAAGGAGATATGAACCACGAGGCCGCCGCCGAAGAAGGTGCTGGGGCGGGTCCTGGTGCGGTCGAAGAGCTGGTCGGGGATGACGATGTCCAGGGGGGCGATCTCCCCCTTCATGGAGCCGCAGGCGGAGACGGAGATGATGCGCTCCACCCCCAGGCTCTTCAGGGCGTAGATGTTGGCCCGCACTGGGAGCTCGGTGGGCATGATGCGGTGCCCCTTCCCATGTCGGGGAAGAAAGGCTACCCGCACCCCTTCTAGAGTTCCAATAGTGATGGCCTCGCTGGGCTCGCCGAAGGGCGTCTCCACCCGCACCTCCTCAATCTCCGCCAGACCTTCCATCTCGTAGAGCCCGCTCCCGCCGATGACCCCGATGTTCGCCTCGCTCATGTTCCACTCCTTTTTGTGCGCAACAAAGTCAACTCCTCCAGCCGAGCCACGATCTGTCGGGCGCATTCCTGCGGCGACTGCCGGTCCGTTTCCACCACCACCTCCGGCGACTCAGGGGGCTCGTATGAGTCCTGCAGGCCAGGCACAGTGGTCGCCTCACCAGCCAGGGCCTTGGCGTATATGCCCTTGCTATCCCTGGCCATGCAGGTTTCCAGGGGACACTTGACATATACTTCCACGAGCTTATCAATCGCCCCTCGAGCCCAGGCCCGGTGGTGACACTTGTTGGCTGTGGCGGCGAAGATGACATTGACGCCATTTTCAACCAGAAGGCGGCCGATGTAAACCATCACCCTGTAGAACCAATCCCGCTCCTCCCGGCTGTAGGTGGGCTCAGGGGTCAGAACCCCTCGCATCTCATCCGAGTCCAGGACCTGAGCGGCCACACCCAGCCTGGCCAACTCCTCAGTCAGGGCCGCTGCCAGGCTCGATTTGCCCGAGGCCGGCAGTCCTGTCAGCCAGATAGCAACCCCTTTATCGGCCATCTTCGCCCCCACCCGGGGGTTTGGGGGTGTCCCCCACACCCTCCCCCTGGCC
>CAYRNM010000279.1:0-1478 GCA_964425465.1 uncultured Anaerolineae bacterium
ACCCACATCTACACCCGCGGCGACCCCCACCCCTCAAATTGTACCACCCTCCTGCCCTGATCCTAGTGCTCAGCTCACAGTCCCTGGCGTCAACCAAGTGCTCCAGGGCCCCGTCCAGGTACAGGGCACAGCCCACATCGAGGATTTCGACTACTACAAGTTCGAGTTCCGCGTTGCCGGCTCCGAGGGGGAATGGGCCTTCCTTCAACGACACGATCAGCCGGTAGTGGGAGGTGTGCTGGGCACCTGGGATGTGAGCGTGCTACCCAATGGCGAGTATGAGTTCCGACTGGTGGTGGTGCGCAGGGATGGCAATTACAAGATATGCGCCACGCGAGTGATCGTCCAACACTGAAGAGCGAATCTGCGGATAGGCGAATGGCGAATTTACGAATAGCAGGTCGCAGGGAAGAGAGACGAGGGCCGTGAATCGAGTCGTCGCAACGCGGGCCCCGGCCAGGGAGCGCCAGCACCTGCGCCGCACCATCGCCGAGGCGCTGCGACATCTGGTGGAGAAACCTGCGCTGGATGGTGAAGCGCGCGATCTGGCGGCCCTGATCGTTTTCTGCCTGCGGGGGATTGAGGCCACGGTGGAGCAGGCGGCCGTGGCCTGGGAGAAACGGAACTACTACCTCCGAGCTGACCAGTTTCGCTCAGAGTGGGCCTGGGCTGGCCGGATGGCGGATCGGCTGGCGGAGGCCCTGCAGGGAGAGCGCTGGGATGAGCTACCCCTGCTCCTGGCCCAACTCTTCCCTCACTTCGCGGACATCCGGGTCACCCGGATGACACGTTCTCCCTCCCTGTGGCGGAGGGCCTACGCTCGTCTGCTCAACGATGAGGCCTGAGGCTTAACCTAGCTGTGTCCACCAGCGGGTCAGGTAGGGGTAGCGTACAGCCATTGCGTGCTGGGGGCAGAGCTCCTGGCAGCAGAAGCAGTGGATGCAGCGGCGATAGTCTATGTGCACCCGTCCATGGAGGATGGCAATGGCCTCCGCCGGGCAGTTCTGGGCGCAGGTACCGCAGCCGGTGCAGGTCTCTCCTACGACGGGATGGGGGCTCACCCAGCGGCCGAAGCGGTCCACCAGCCAGTTGAACAGCGGCGTACGCATGAGCCGGGTGCTTGCCGCGCTCGCTGGCCGAAAGCCCTTCACCTGAAGGGTGGAAAGGGATTCGCCTGCCAGCTCGATGCCTTCCAGCCGGGGGCTGATCCGCCCCTCGTCAACAGCCACCTGAGTAGTGCTCACCTCTAAGGGGTTCAGGCCCACCAGCCACGCCGCCGCCACGTCGCAGGAGAGGCTATCCTCGCTGATCAGGATGGCTCCCACAGGGCGCGGATCGCCGGCCGTGGGCCCATCCCCTTCCATGGCCATCACCGCATCCATCACTGTTAGCCGTGGCCTCACCAGATCGTGCAGGTCCAGAAGGGCCCCGCTGAAGTCGCGCACTTTGGGGTAGCGCAGGTGGTAGCCGGCCTTGGC
>CAYRNM010000279.1:1578-3562 GCA_964425465.1 uncultured Anaerolineae bacterium
GTGAGCCCGCCGGGGCAATCGCCGATGATCACCCTGCCCCCTGTCTCCTGCACCGCGCGCACCACTGCCTCCACCACCGCCGGGTGAGTAGTGGCTGCGGCCTCGATGGGGCGTGGGGCGATGAGGTTGGGCCTGACCAGTACCCGATCACCTTGCTCTACGAATCGCTCCATGCCTCCCAGGAGGCCCAAAGCCTGGTCTACAGCCCTCTGCACCTCCTCGGGATCATAGTCCTCGCAACGGACCAGAGCTACTCTGGGGTTCATCCATCCTCCTGTAGGAAGCCCATAGTCAGGCTAAATATCATACCTCAATCATATCATCATTGGGGAGGGTGTCAAGCCGTTGTTTGTACGATTGACAAAAAGGGACACAGCAAGTATCATTGGGTTAGGTGGTGAGCCTCACCAAATAGCTAGATGCCATTCTGCCTGGACTCGACCTGATTTTGCATACCCCTGCAACGATGGCCCGGCGGCTGGCGCTGGGCGATCCCTTCCTGCAGGAGGTGGTCAGCAAAGGCGAGGTACTGTATGAACGAGCTGACGGTTGAGTGGGTGGAGAAGGCCGATTTAGGTCATGAAGTATTGATGGGTGCATTACGCCATTGTAATACAGGTCCTCGAAGTCACATTGCCACTGCAGCGCAGCCTGAGATTTGGAGTAGGTGATACTGCGCCTGACCAGTCGAGAGTTGTGGGTCCGGCAAGTCAGATGGTCGCGCTCCAAGTGATTGGTGGTGAGCAGTTGATTGAAGGGAGTTTGCTGGAAGCGCTGGCGCAACTGGGCCACTGAGCCAAAGACCATTCGGCGGCGGACCCCCACCACTCGATCCTGGCTGTCTTTTTCCTTGACCACTTGCCCATACAACAGCTCAGGATCCCGCCGGCGCTCAGGGTGGATTCGTGGGCGTCCTCGCTTTGGCTTGGTCGGATCTGGTTTGACCTCCGTGCTGTAGTGAGCAGTCAGGGGCTTATGGTAATCCCGACCATCGGAGGTGAAGAAAGGCGCTTGATCGTCACTGATCTGTTTGACCTTACCGATGAGTGCTTCTCCTCCCTGGCTGTTATCCTTGCCCACATGGGAAGCCAGACGCAGTTTGGTGTCGGGCTTCAGGGCACGCCAGACCAGGGTCTCTCCAATCAGCTCTAAGTCTGGCTCGTCACCTTGGACGTTCTTCTGCTTTTTTTCACAAAGGTATACAGCTCATCCACCTGCACCCGATCCAGATGGAGATCGTGCAACAGGTACTCTCGCAAAGCCTCGGCATGCTCACCAGCCAGCTCCTGCCAGGAGGCCACGGTATCCTTCTTGTGTCCGGTGATACGAGCCGTGCCGCGCAGACTGCCCCTCTCGGCCAGTATCTGGAGAGTATGCAGCACCTCCTCCTTGGGAGTGCGCAGGCCAAAGAAGAGGGTGCCCCGGTTTTCGGAGAAGGATTGGCCACAAGTGGTGCACTTGAGAAGCTGGGTGCGCTGCTGGCCATAGCGTCTATTGCGAACGATGCTGCCTTTGCCCCGCAGACCATAGTCAGCGCATGCTTCATTGGGGCAGAAGAATTGACTGGTATTCATCGCAGACACCTCCTTCATTCGTTGCCTGCTATGATACCATCCTCTTCATCATAACGCAAGAGGACCATGACCGAGCGTTGAGTACTGGAGATAGTTGCTGCTCCAGCCACTCCAGGGGAGCGAGCAACTCCGGCATCTTCTCCTGGAGATCGCCGGCGAAGGCCGTGATGTCCGGATGGTCCAGTTCCTTGAGCAGCTCCACGGCCGTCTCTACGGTGGCCTTTGTCTCTGCCACCGAGACGATGCCACAGGCTGCCGTGATGGGTTCCAAGGCCTGGCGGATTTCACCGAGCAGCCAACACCAGTTGTCGAAGGTCTCAATGGCCTGGGCTTCCCCGACCTCCGCCTGGGGCAGCAGCACCTTGATGGTGAGAGGACGACCACGTCTGCGGATGATGCCCCGGGCCTCC
>CAYRNM010000280.1:0-3549 GCA_964425465.1 uncultured Anaerolineae bacterium
GGGCCGGCCAGCTTGCCCGTAATGGTGCATATCCTCAAACGCTGGTGCACCGTGCAATCGAGCTGGGGGCAGTTCTCCTTGAGGAAAAGCTCTTTTCTGCCCGCAGGACAGGCATCGGTGCGCCTCAGCCCAGACACCGGACATACCTCCACCTCGACCAAGCCCTCCGGCCTGGCGAACTCCTCGCGAGGGCCGGATCCCAGCGCACGTTCCATAAAGTCGTGCCAGATGAGCGCCGCCCCACGAGAGCCGGAGATGCCCTTCATGGGTGTGTTGTCGCTATTGCCCACCCATACGCCAGTGACAAAGCGCGGCGCATAACCCACAGTCCAGCTATCCCGATAGTCGTCGGTTGTGCCCGTCTTGACCGCCGCGGGGAAAGGGAGAACCAGAGGGCTATCTGGGCCGAAGGCCGGACTGCGGGCCGCATTGTCTGCCAGGATGTCGGTGAGCAGATAGGCATGGCGTGGGTCCACCACCTGAGGGCTTTCGGGCATATCCTCGCCCATTATCGTGTTGCCCAACTGATCCTCGATGCGCAGGATGCTGCGCGGCGTGATGCGATGCCCGCCATTGGCCAGCGCCGTGTATGCACCGGTCAGCTCCAGCAAGGTCACCTCGCCCCCTCCCAATGTCAGTGAGAGGCCATATTCATCCCGGTTCAAGGAGTCCACGCCCAGCCGGTGGGCAACTTCCAAGAGGGCCGGCAGACCGATCTGGTGCAGCGTGGAGACTGCCGGGATGTTCCGCGAGCAAGCCAATGCGGTACGCAAGGATATGGGGCCCCATTCCTTGCCGTCGTAGTTGGTCGGCTTATAGGGCGGGTTCTGGCCATCCGGGAATTCCTGCTGCACATCCATGACCATCGTGGCGGCAGTCCAGCCGCGCTCCATGGCCGCGAGGTAGGTGAAGGGCTTGATCGTCGAGCCTGGCTGCCGAGGCATTCGACAGACGTTCACCTGGCCGGCAATGCCCTGATCATAAAAGTCCACGCTGCCCAGCATGGCCAGAATGTCGCCCGTTTGGGGGTCCATAGCGATCAGGGCCGCGTTGCTAGCGCCTTGCTCGCGTAGCGCAGTGATCTTTTCCCTGGCGACTGTCTCAGCCAGGTGCTGTAGGTCGAGATCGAGGGTCGTGTAGACCTGGAGCCCGCCCTTATAAAGCATCTCAGTTCCGTAAAGCTCCTCCAACTGCTCGCGCACGTACATGACCATATGAGGCGCTTCCATCACGATCGTTCGGGGCACCACGCCGAGCGGCTGCTTGATAGCCTCCTCGTACTCCGCCCGGGTAAGATACCCTCTGGCCTGCATCAAGCCCAGCACCACGTTGCGCCGCTCAAGCGCATCTTCGGGGTCAGCATATGGATCATGGAGAGTCGGCGACTGCAGGATGCCGACCAGGAGAGCGGCCTCGGCGGTATCTATCTGCGAGAGGGGCTTTCCAAAGTAAACCTCTGCGGCGGCGCCGATGCCGTAGGCCATGTTGCCGAAGGAGACTTCGTTCAGGTATACCTCAAGAATCTCGGCCTTGCTGTAACGTCGGGTGATCTCGGCCGCCAGGATCGCCTCCTGAATCTTTCGCGACAGGTTGCGCTCGCTGGTCAGGAAGAGGCTTTTGGCGAGCTGCTGGGTAATCCCACTGGCTCCCGACACCACCTCCCCGGCGCGCAGGTTCTGATAGGCTGCCCGGGCAATGGAGAAGGGATTGAAGCCGGGGTTCGAGAAGAAGGTGGGGTCCTCAGTAGCCACAACTGCCGCGATCACCGCCTGGGGGATCTCTTCGTAGCGCACGATGGTTCTGCGCCCGATATCGGGGTTAAACACCTCATACAGCAGGCGGCCATGTCGGTCATATATCTTGGTGCTTTTGAACGGACTGGCGCGCTGATACAGCTCCTGGGGCGAGGGGAGGGCGCGGGCGTAGTATGCGTATATCCCAATGATCGCGACCACAGTCAGGAGGGCCAGGAACAGCGTCCCCAGCACACCTGCCGCAACTCCCTGGACGATCATCTGTAGCGTGCTCAGGGGCGCGGCGGGCGCTCTGAGCACGCGGCCCTCAGGCAGCGGCTCCCAAGGCGAGATGATTTCAGTGCGCATGAGTGGCCACCCAAATCATAGATGCTATCGGAAATCGCTCTGGCTTCACGGTGGTAGAGACGCTGCCACCCGCTGACGAGTTCCCTTGATAGCCGGCGCAGGGGAGTGTACAATGCCCGTCAAGATGGACAAACACAGGGCCTTGACGCAGCATGTGTGCTATAGGCTAAAAGGACAAGGGGGTATCCCATGAACACGGACAAGCAATATCCCAGACGGCTGCGGCGCTCGGAGAGCACCTTGGGCATAAACTGAGAGATTCACGACAGCGTCGTTGTGGAGTAGGGCGCATCCTAGCTGATAGAAGGAGAGACACTATGCTGCAAAAGACAGGTGGACGGAGCCGAGAGTGCATGGATCGTGGATGGCTCTTTCATAAGGGGGATGTGCCCATAGGATATGCTGTGAAGGGTGGTATGACCGGCGGGCTTACCGATTGCTGGGGGTCCAAGGAGGGCGAATGGCCAGACATCGCCTACAAAGGAAACCAAATGGACAGCGCCCTAGACCCCAGCCAGTGGACACAGGTTGACCTGCCCCACGATTGGTGCGTCGAGGGGGATTTCGACAGGACCGCCGACCACAATCACGGCTTCCTGCCCGTGGGGATCGGCTGCTACCGCAAGGTCTTTGAGCTGCCCGCCTCCGACCTGGGAAGGAAGATCACCATCGGGTTCGAAGGCGTGATGCGCAACAGCACCGTGTGGGTGAACGGCCATCTCATGGGGACGCACTCCAGCGGCTACACCAGCTTCTGCTATGACCTCACCGACGTGCTGCGCCATGGCGAGGAGGGCAAGAACGTCATCTTTGTTCGCGTGGACGCGCGGGAGTACGAGGGTTGGTGGTATGAGGGGTGCGGGATCTACCGCCATGTCTGGCTGCTCAAGACCGATCCGCTGCACGTGGGCCATTGGGGCACCTACGTCACCACGCCCTACATCGCTGACCAGTCGGCCACAGTTTCCATCCGCACGACCGTACTGAATGAATACGCCGGCGAGAAGCCTTGCGAGCTGGTCTCCACAATCGTAGATGCATCTGGGGAAGCCATCGCGGTGGCCTCCGATGAGGCCCTACTCGCTGCCAGTGGGGAATATGAGTTCGAGCAGGCCGCCATCATTCCTCGGCCCAAATTGTGGTCTCCCGACACGCCCTCTCTCTATCGGGTGCTCACCGAGGTTCGCAGCGAGGGCAAGGTGGTAGATACCTACGAGACGCCGTTTGGCGTTCGCAGCATCGAGTTCACTGCGGATAGGGGATTCTTCCTCAATGGGAAGCCCCTGGTCATCAAGGGCACCTGCAACCATCAGGACTTTGCCGGGCTCGGTGTGGCCCTGCCGGAGCGGGTGATCGAGTACAAGATCAGACTTCTGAAGGAGATGGGCTCGAATGCCTATCGCTCTTCGCACCATCCGCCAACGCCGGAGCTTTTGGACATCTGTGA
>CAYRNM010000281.1:0-3546 GCA_964425465.1 uncultured Anaerolineae bacterium
ACCCAGGGCCATGTGGGGCGGGGAGAGGTAAATGCCCACGTGCTGCGGATCGCACTCCTCCATCAACTGATGGGTGGTGGCACAGGTGGAGGTGAGGAACTTGCCCGAATGGATGTGCAGAGCGGTCTTCACCCCGGTGCGCTGGCTGAGCTGCTCCAGCCCCTTGACCTGCCGCTTGGCGCGCCGGAAGGCATCCCAGTACTGCCCGCCCTCCACCCGCCAATAGTCGGGCCTCAGGTAACGTACCCCCGCCCGACCGCAGGCCTCATAGATGGTCTGGGTCAGGGAATCAGTGGGCTCGACCACCGGCGCGGTGACGATGGGCACCTCAATCCCCAGCCCGCGCAGCCGTTCCACCGTCAGCACCAGCCGCTCCGAAGCCTCCTGGGGTGGACACTGATAGCCGGGCCGCACGGGAAGCTCGATGGCGTCGAAGCCAGTGGCCCGCACTTTTTCCGCCAGCTCATCCACATCGGCTCCCGGAAAGAGCTTGCTGAACAGCACCCATCGCATCTTGTTATCTCCTCACCAGGAGCCGCGCACCCTCCACACCGAAGGGCACAAACCAGTAGTCGTCGGTCCAGTCGGGCACATTCTCGAACTCCGCCGGACCCGTCCAGGGCTTGTCGCCCCCTTCTTGATGATGGGAACCCAGGAGATTGCGCAGGCTGCTCACCAGCTTGAGGGTGAGGGTGTTCTCCCCCTCGCGCACCAGGTGCGTGACCTCCACCTCGTGGGGGGGCCACATCACACAGCCCGCCGACTGGCCATTCACCAGCACCTCCACCAGCGGCACCTCCCCGCGGTCGAAGGCCAGGAAGACGCGCCCCTCCAGCGCGGGCAGGGTGAGCTGCTGAGTGAGCGAGATGGCCCCGGCGAAGAAGGGGTAGCCCTGGGGCACCAGATCGCCGCTGTTGAGGGCCTTCGGCTCCTGGGTGAGCCGGAACCGGGGGGCAAAGGCCTCAAATGCCTGCCCCTCGATGCGGTTTCCGCGCCCCAAGGGGCTGGCTGTCGCTCCGAAGTCGCCGATGATGTACAGGTGTTCGATCTCCGTGTCCTGCCCGACGACGCCTCCTAGTACGATCTCGTTCTCCCCCCCTCGCACCCATTTCGTGATGTCCACCTTCTTGAAGCTGATGTCAGTCCACCAGCCCTGGTCTGCGTACTCTATCGGCTGGCCATTGAGGGCGATGGAAAAGCGCTCCGGGCTTTCCAGGACCAGCACCACCCGGCCAGACAGGGGCTGGGCCACGTCGAAGGTGTAGCGCAGGCCGAACCGCGTTCCCAACCCGGCAGCCATGACCTGTCGGAAGGCGCGCCACACCGGGAGCCGGCCACTCCACAGGCCATCGTTGAGGCGATACTGGCAAGTGTCCAGGGTGAGGGCGTTGAGGTCGTGACGCACGAAGGACCAGGCCTCCCCCAGGTCAATGGTCTGCACCGTGCGCAGTGGCGGGGGCTCCTCTGTCAGCGGCTCTCCCTGGGGGTCAATGACCAGCAGGTGGGAGCCCACGGGCGGGAACTCCAGTGCGACGGCGGTGTACCCGTCAGCGCAGCGGCTGGGCAGGGGCCGGACCTCACCGCTCATCAGGTCCCACTCCTCCAGCCGGCCCTCGCCTTGCAGCCGCGCCGTGACCACCGTTCCGCGCTCAAAGTCGGTGTTGGCCAGGAAGTACACCTCGCCTCCCCTCTGCTCCCCCCCGATGTCGGGGGGGAAGGGGGAGGTGACGTGGCGGTGGTGATACCACACCCTGGGTGCGCCGGGCAGTTCCACATCGGGCGGCAGGACCGCATCCAGCGCCGACCTCAGGGCCTCGCCGTTCAGTTCGATCACTGTAGTGCCCTCGGGGAGCACCCGGTCAGCCGCCTGGCCCTCCACCATCGTTGGCCGGGGCTCGATGGCGATGACCGTCCCGCCTGCGGAGGCGAATCCCTCCAGCAGGGTCACCGTGCTGCGGGCCAGCGTCACCCCCGGCGGCACGATCACCACCCGATAGCTCATTTCGCCTACCCGCAGCGCTGCTCCATTCCCACTTTCAACTTGCAACTTGCAACTTTCAACCTGCAACTTTTCCATGAGCATCTCGTCGCCGAAGTGGACATCGCGATGCAGTTCCAGCAGGGCCTCCACCAGACGCTCGAATTGTCCGTTGAGCTCATCCACGGGAAGGGTCCGCAGGGGCGAGTAGAGGCTCCAGGCGCTGCCGATGGGATGGACCACCAGGATGTCCGCCACGCGCTGACCCTGGGTCAGTGCCCAGCCCAGTCGGGCGAAGTAGTCAGCGATGAGGTGGTTGTAGGGCCACCAGGGCTGCTGATAGTAGAGGTTGGCGGGGTAATCGCGCTTGCGCGCGCCGCGCATGGAGTAGAGGGAAAGATGGGGATTGAGCAGGCTCACTCCCAGAAGATAGAGCCAGTCACCGATCCATTTCCGGCCAGCGAAGGCGAAGTTCTGCCCCGCACAGCCGTAGGCCTCACACAGGGTCCGCGTGCGCCCCAGTTGACAGGCCGCGGAGTCCAGTTGCTTGACTGTGACGGGCTGAGCCACATCGCGCCGCAGCTTGTCAATCCCTGGGATGTGCTGGTACTGATAGTGGGGCATGGCCGCGCCGATCCACTCCACCTGGGAACGGAGGGTGTCCTCGGCCATGTAGTGGCCGGTGAAGGCCAGGCCATGCTCCTGGCACCACTCGTACATCTGCTGGGAAAAGGCCTCGATGAACCGCTGGGTGAGCGTGTGCCAGAAATCGTAGCGCGTCCGGGGCGCGGTGGGGGTGTCGAAGAAGAGGTCGGGCAGTTTGGCCAGGAGATCGTAGCCCTTCTTCTCTCGGAAGTAGCCCTCCAGGCCGATGGTCCAGGGCACAAAGGCCTGGCGCATCTGGGCCAGGATGCGGTGGTTGTAGGTGGGCTCATCGGTGAAGATGCCGGGCACGGCCCCGCCGAAGTCGGCTCCCACCTCCTGGCGGTAGGGCTCGTAGGTGGACTCCAGAAAAGCCCGCACCGCCTGGGGGTTCAGGAGGTCAATGTAGCAGGTGTCGTTGAACCAGGGCTGGCCCAGCGGCGCGGTGAGGGGGTAGAACTGCACCAGCCGCTCGCACCGCCAATTGAGGGCCCTCGCTTCCTCGACGCTGATAGGCTGGAAGTCGGAAAGTTGTCCGGCCTCGAATCGGGCCTTGAAGAGGGCCACATTCTCCTCGATCACTGCCGGGCGGTTGTCCACCTTGCACACCAGGGCCAGGTCGCGGTACTCCCGCTTCTGGGCCGGGACCAGGCCGCCGGCGAAGCCGGAGGGCCACTTGTCCTCGTCGTAGAGGTAGGCCCCCATGCCCCGGCGCTTGGCCTCGGCTACTGTGGCCCGCACGCACTCCATCCACTGCTCCGACAGGTAGGGCGTGACCAGTCCCACCCGAGAGTGCATGAAAAAGCCGCCCCAACCCGCCTCGTCCATGAGGCGCACCTGACGGGCCAGCTCCTCCGGGTCCAGGTCGTCATTCCAGGACCAGAAGGGCGCGGCGCGAAAGGATTTGGGCGGGTTCTTAAATGCCG
>CAYRNM010000282.1:0-3541 GCA_964425465.1 uncultured Anaerolineae bacterium
GGGTCGAATTCGAGGTCCAGGCGGGCAAAATCTACGCCGACCTGAAGCCGATGTACAGCTTTTTTACAGGGGTGTTGTTCAAAGAGATTAAGGAGGTAGGTCTTGGTGGGCGCCGACGACATCGTACTCGAGCGACTGAGGTACCTACGAGGCGAAGTGGACTACCTGAAGAGTGAACGGGATAGAGTCCGCTCGTTCCAGCAGTATGTGGAAGACGTACGACGAGCGAGAGAAGGCAGAGGAGGGAGAAGGAGCATGAGCGCGACGGAGGCTGTAACTACGGTGCATGGAACGGAGGTCGAACCGCAGTTGACATTGGAAGTAGCCAGGCTATTTCCGTCCCAAGGGCAGTGGACCGAGGCAGCCTACTTCGCCTTGCCAGACACCAATCACTACATTGAGCTTTCGGAAGGAGAACTCATCATGCCCCCTCACCCGACGCGAAGCCATCAGAAGGCTGTGGAAGAACTTTTTGTGCTACTGCGCACCTTTGTTCAGGACAATGAACTGGGCGAAGTACATGTTGCTCCGCTGCCGGTACGCCTGGGGCCGGGCAAGATCCGTGAGCCGGACGTGCTCTTCGTCGCCAGGGAGCACAGCGATCGCATCGGCGAGCAGTTCTTTGGGGTGCCGGACCTGGTGATGGAGGTAATATCATCTGGTACGCGGCGGACAGACCGGGTCGAGAAGCTGGTCGAATACGCCCAGGCCGGAGTGCAGGAGTATTGGATCGTGGACCCTGAGGCCAGGACGGTAGAGGTGTTCAGGCTGCGTGAGGGAGCGTACGAGTTGCTGGGCAAATGGGGTGCGGGTGAGACAGCCTGTTCGGAGCTATTGGCTGGGTTTGAAATGATGGTGGACGAGGTCGTGGGTTGAAGGAGGAGGAAAGAGCATGGCTGTGCCAGCAACGTTGACCGGGCTGCCTGTGACCGAGGAGGAGTACCTGGAGCTGTGTGACGAAGACACCAAGGTTGAACTCATCAGCGGGGCTCTGGTGGTAAGCACCCCGGTCTCGTTTCGACACGAGCAGGTACAAGGGTTCCTGCTGGCAGTCCTGCGTACCTACGTCGAGGCCAGGGGGATGGGTGTCGTGTCGGGCTCGCGCACGCCGATGCGTCTGGACGGCGAGTATTTCGAACCTGACCTGGTCTTTGTGGCTCGAGAGCACCTGGATCGGGTGGGTCGGGTGGTGATCGAAGGCCCGGCTGATCTGGTCATCGAAATCATTTCACCTGATTCAGCAGGACTGGATCGAGTGAAAAAGCGTCGAGCCTACGAACGGCACGGGGTGAGGGAGTACTGGATCATTGACCCGGATCGCGAGGAGGCTACCTTCTGTATGCTGGGCACCGAGGGCCGATACCTTCAGGCCGAACCCGACCAGGCGGGTGTCTTCCGTTCGGCGGCCATTGAAGGCTTGTGGCTGAATGTGGCCTGGCTGTGGGCTGACCCATTGCCTCCGGTGCTCGAGGTGCTGAAGGCGTTAGCGGTGGTGTCGTGATAGGCAGCGGTGTATGGTTGGTGATGGGAGAGCAGGACAGTGACAGCGATGACAACGGTGCAGGCATGGGGGACAGGACTGAGGGTAGACGAAAGTAGGGGATGACTTTGGTGGAAGGTACGGAAGAAGAGCGACAGGTTGTACAAGAGATTGAGAGCAGACGGCAGGAAGCCCTGTCCGTGGCCGAGCGGTGTGCCAGAATGTTGAGAGAGCGTTTGGGGGCACAGCGGGTGATTCCTTTCGGTTCTCTGGTCAATGGTGGTCCCTGGCACGAGGGCTCGGATCTGGACCTGGCGGTGGAGGGGCTGTCGTCTGCGGCTTTGTGGGCGGCGGAAAGGCAGTTGGAGACGATGGTGCCGCCATGGCTTGAAGTAGATCTGGTGCCTTTGGAGCGTGCTTATCCAGAGGTGCTGGCTCGTATTCTGGGAGGAAAGCCGATGCCCGACAATCCATATCTGGCTCTGAAGGCCAGGCTAGAAGACGAACTGGTAGGTCTGGAGAGGGTAGCCCGGGGGTTAGAGGCAGCGTTGGCGCGAGTGGGGGCTGAACCGGATGAGTTTACCACTCGTGCCCTGGCCAGCTATGTTGATGATTTCTACAAAGGGTGTGAGCGCATCTGTGAGCGGGTAGCAGTGACCTTGGATGGTGGTATGCCCCAGGGCGAACAGTGGCACCGGGTGTTATTGGGCCGGATGGGAGAGCCAGGTGGAGGTGGGCGTCCACCGCTATTTAGCGGTTCGTTGCTGTTGGGACTGGACGAGTATCGGCGCTTCCGCCACCGGGTGCGGCACATTTATGGTTACGAACTGGAGGAAGAGCGCGTGCTGGCCCTGGCCCAAGGCGTGAAGCCGATCCTGGCCCAAGTCCAGAAGGCGGTGGAGATTTTCGGAAAGTGGCTGGGAAGCCAGGGGCGTTAAGCTGGCCGAATACGCCCAGGCCGGGGTGCAGGAATACTGGATCGTGGATCCTGAGGCCAGGACGGTAGAGGTGTTCAGGTTGCGTGAGGGAGTGTACGAGGCGCTGGGCAAGTGGGGTGCGGGTGAGACAGCCCGTTCGGAGCTATTGGCCGGGTTCGAGGTGGCGGTGGATAAAGTGATGGGAGATTATTGAGGAAGATGGTGGGAAATGATGAAAGGGACCGAGCTCGGCTCGGATATGAGGATTACTACCCCTTCCTGGAGGCTTTCGTACAAGGGGTTCGACACCACTTAGGCCCTCGATTGTTGGCCGTGGTGCTTTACGGGTCGGTAGCACGGGGGATGGCTATGCCAGAAAGCGACATTGATCTATTGGTGATCCTGCGTGATGCCTCCTCCGATTACTTTAAGCGGCTCCAGCCCTTCTTGGAGGCTTGGCGAGCCCTGGAGGGAAGCCCGCAAGCCGCCGCCCTGCGCCAGAAGGGAATAAAGCCCTATCTGAGTTTCCTGGCCCTATCGGAAGAGGAGGCCAATCAGAACCGCTACGTCTTTCTCGATATGATCGAAGAGGGCATCATCCTCCATGATCAAGGGGGATATTTTGTTCGCCGTCTCAAAGCACTGGAGGAGCGATTAGCCGCTCTGGGCTCGCGAAAGGTGCATCTGGCGGACGGGACGTGGTATTGGGACCTGAAGCCCGACTTGGTATTAGGAGAGGTCTTTGAGCTATGACCAACAAAGAGATGGGGGAAGAACTCATTGGGATGGCCAGGAAGCTTTTCGATCGGGACGTGCAAGGGGCTTGGCGAGACGGCGATTACAACATGGTAGTGCGACGAGCCCAGGAAGTGGTCGAGTTGGCCCTCAAGGGTGCGCTGCGCATTTTGGGGGCCGACTATCCCAAGGTACATGATGTAGGGAGCCTCTTTGTCGAACAGGTGCAGTGCAAGGTCCCCGGTGTGGATAAAGCCGCGTTGGATCAGATAGCAGAGATCTCTCATCGTCTAGCGGCAGCGCGGGCGCCGGCCTTCTATCTGGAGCGGCGCTATGGGGAGGTGGAGGCTCGCCAGGCCCTGGCCGATGCCCGCCTAGTATTGGAGTGGGTGGAAAGGCAGATGTCAGG
>CAYRNM010000283.1:0-3524 GCA_964425465.1 uncultured Anaerolineae bacterium
TCCACCAGCTTGCCCACGTACATCACCGCCACCCGGTCGGAGATGTGCTCGATCACGCTCAGGTCATGGGCGATGAACAGATAAGTCAGGTTGAACTCCGCTTGCAAGTCTTGCAACAGGTTCAGGATCTGGGCCTGGATGGAGACGTCCAGGGCCGAGACCGGCTCGTCGGCCACGATGAACTGGGGGTTCAGCGCCAGGGCGCGGGCCACACCGATGCGCTGCCTTTGTCCCCCACTGAAAGCGTGGGGATAGCGGCTCATGTACTCCGGACGCAGGCCCACCACCCGCAGCAGATCCGCCACCCGATCCTCCAGCTCCTTGCCCCTGGCTACCTTGTTGACTGCCAGCGGCTCACCCACTATCTGCAGCAGGGTCATTCGGGGGTTCAAAGAGGAGTAGGGATCCTGGAATATCATCTGCATGTTCTGTCTGAGCCTCTTGAGCTCGTTTCTATCCAGCTCCCGGACATTCACCCACCCCGCGTCTCTGGCCTTGAACAGGATATCCCCTACCGTGGGCTCAATGGCCCGCAGGAGGCATCGGCCGGTGGTGGTCTTGCCACAGCCACTCTCCCCTACCAGACCAAGAGTTTCCCCCTCTTTGATGTAAAAGCTGATCCCATCCACGGCCTTCACATAGCCCGTTGTTCTCTGGAGAAAGCCCCGTTGGATGGGGAAGTGCTTCTTCAGGTCGTTGACCTTTAGCAGTACCTCATCCCGTCTTGGTTTGTCAGCCATTACTCCCTCCTATGTCATGACGCTCCAACTGCACTTTGCCAGCGCTGTAATCACAAGTGAGATCAAAGACGAAGTGCCCTCGATAGTATCCTCATACGCTGATTGAAGAGCGAGCGATTCCCCACCTAACGTTCCCGCCGTGGCCGAAGTTGCCGCCGTTCTTCGCCCTCCGGGTGCTCCGCGCTGGCAAGCCACTTTCCCGCCCACTGCACCCTGGTGGACAAACAAAGCGGCGATTTGGGTAAAGCGCAGCGGAACCGGCCATGGCGTGTTAGCGCAGTGCTCGAATCGGCTCATGGCACGGCTACAGCCATATATTCAGACAAGGCATACGATACTGGCACCGCCAAGTTGTCCTCCAAGAGTCCTCGGATGTGCATTTCGATGGCCTCGTGCATATTGTGTTCAGCTTCCTCGCTGGTCAATTCTTTCGAGCATTGCAGCTAACATCTGGATATGCGATAAGCCGTAAGCAGTTCAGGCGTACAGATGGCATCGGGCCCAATGCCCTGGCCCCACCTGGACCCATGGCCCTTCCTCCCGGTTGCACAGACCAGGAATGAAATCGGGGCAGCGGGGATGGAAGGGACACCCTCTGGGGATGGCATAGGGGTCGGGGACGACCCCTTTAATGGACTCCAATCTCTGCCTGGATTTCTTGCCAATTCGGGGGATGGATTTCAGCAGGGCCCGCATATAGGGATGCTGGGGATGGTAGAACAACGAATCCACATCCGCCCTCTCCACCACCTTGCCCAGGTACATCACCACCACCTCTTCTGCCATCTCAGCGATCACCCCCAGGTCATGGGTGATGTACATGATAGCCATGCCCAGCTCCCGCTGCAGATCTCCCATCAGTTCCAGAATCTGGGCCTCAGTGGTCACATCCAGCGCGGTGGTGGGCTCATCGGCGATGAGCAGGCTGGGGTGACAGGACAGAGCCATGGCGATCATCCCCCGCTGGCGCATCCCCCCACTGAGCTGATGGGGGTAGCTGTCTATGGTCTGGCTGGGCTTGGGCATCCCCACCCGCTCCAGCATCTCGAGGGCCTTCTCCCTGGCTTCCGCCTTGGACACCTCCTGGTGCAGGGTGATGGCCTCCATGATCTGGTTGCCGATGGTGTGGACGGGGGAGAGGGAGGTCATGGGCTCCTGGAACACCATCGCGATCTCCGCCCCCCGGATGCTCCTGATCTCACTTCCGCGGGGGTTCAGCGCGGTGAGGTCCACCACCTGGGTGACTTCACTTGAGCCATTGCCCTGTAGAAAACGATGGAACAGGATCTCCCCCTCCACGATCCTTCCTGGAGGGGGGACGATCCTCAGGATGGATTGGGCGGTCACGCTCTTCCCACACCCGCTCTCGCCAACTACCCCCAGCGTGCGCCCACGCCCTATCTCAAAGTCCGCCCCATCCACTGCTCGGACAGTGCCTTCATCCAGAAAGAAATAGGTCCTCAGATTTTTGACTTCCAAGAGCAACCGATCTTCGTTCATCCGAAAGAGCACCTCCTGTCTAACGGCACGGAGCTCAGCGGCGGCGGGGCGGGCGACCGCCCCACCGACCGTAATTGGGCGGCGAGGTCAGTGTTTTTCCAAATCTGCAAGCATGACCTGGACGGTCTGCATCAGTACCTCGATGTGATGCGCACAAGCCGAATACACAACCTCTGCATCGAGATCGAAGTAATGATGGCTGAGCACATCTCGCATCCCCATGACCCGCTTCCACTCAATCTGTGGATAACGAGGTAACAGCGTACCCTCAGTTATCTTATCGAGATGCTTGACGCTCTCGCCAATCGCAATCAGTTGCATACAAATGGCATCAAGCTTTTCCAGCCCCGCTTCAGAGCTCACGAAATCTTCAGGGGATGTAATCGGGGCGAATCGCTTGGCAATGGTCCGAGCGGCGCCAAGAACTTGGCGCAGGATTTCCCTAACCAACTCGATGTCATACATAGATTGCTTCCTGCTCAATTCGCCGCTTGAGGAAGGGGTTCATCTGGTCCCGATACCGCACGATATCGACTGGTTGGTGCAGTAATCCCTCCAGTTCCTGTTTGATGCCAATCAGGGTCAGCAAATCAGGCCGGGCGAGTTCCACCACAACGTCCACATCGCTGGCATCAACCATCTCATCCCTGGCCACAGAGCCAAACACGCCGATGCGTACAATGCCAAACTCGTTCCGTTTCAACTCCCGAAATCTAGCCAAGATATGCAAGATATCATTTCGTCTCATCGATATTCCTCATTCCTCAGCAGGAAAGCGCAACGCAACGCCAAATGCATTATCTCCGTGCCGCCCAACACAGGGATCGGCCGCATCCCCTTCAAAGAGGCTCCACAAGTTGTTAGTGCGCATAGGTACTGGGGCAAGACTTCCGAAGTCTGCAAGCGATTAACCAAAGCAAATCCAGCGGGCAGATGCCTCCGCCCGCAGACCATGTTCGGTCCACGGTGCCAGCACGATCAAATCCCCCGCCCCGACAGCATGCTCCTCGCCCCCCACTGTCACGACAGCTTCTCCCTCAAGGATGTACCAGAACTCCCATCCTTCGTGCTGATGGGGCACAAAGGGGTTATCTGGCGTCGTCACGCGCACGACAAAGTGTCGGATGTGATCCTGCAGTGGTCCAACCCGATAATCCTTTCTATGGTTGACCTCTTGGATTGAGCTCCCCTTGATGATCATCCGTGTGATCCTTCATCCTGGATGTGACTTGCCTGTATCTGCTATCTGGCGTAGGGGTCGGCCGCATCCCGCAGGCCGTCGCC
>CAYRNM010000284.1:0-3518 GCA_964425465.1 uncultured Anaerolineae bacterium
CCACATGGCCGGGTACTCGTTGTACGGGAGCTGTTGCAGCTCCGCCTCATCCATCGTCGCCGGATTGGGCATGACGCCGTGCACCAGGATCAGATCGGCATACCACCTGACGGCCTCGGCCACGCCAGGCTGGTCGAGCCGTGGCAGAGGGGGGTCTTGGGTTTCATCCAGGAGCGGCCCCGCTTTTTGATAGGCCAGCATGGGAAGGGTATAAAAGGCCCAGGGGTCTACATAGCCCCACTGTTTGACCTGATCTCCCTCGCGGATCGTCAGCCGCTTGGCGGCGTCCAGGAAGTCATCCCAAGACCAGCCGACCTTGGGATGGGGCACGCCGGCGGCGTCGAACAGCTTGGGGTTGTAGAAGATGACAAAGGTGTTGGCGCGAAGAGGCAGACCCCACAGCTTGCCATGTTTTCTGAACAGGGTCAGTGGACCGGAGTAAAAGTCATTTTCGGAAAAGTCCTTGTCCCCTTTGGCCAAATCCGTCAGATCCAAGACGGCGTCTTGTGGAGCATCTGCCACGATGTGGGCCGAATCCACGAAGGTGTCCGCCGCCGCAGCGACCTTGAACACGTCGTCACTGCTGACGACGTTGGCCTCATGGGCGAGGACCTCATCCACTGACACCAGGGCCACGTTGATCGAGGGGTGGCTCTCGTGGAATGCCTGGGCCAGGGCGGAATATTGGCTACGTTGATAATCCCGGCAGACAAAGGTGATAGTCACCTCGCCTGGGGCGGGGGAGTGGGAGGCAGGAGAGAGCGTGCCCGCTGCCTGTCGCAGGGGACGCAAGGAACAGGCAGAGACCAGCAAGGAGAGTGAAAGGGCTATTGAAATCAGGCGCACGCGTCTCATGAAACCATCTCCGGTGAGGCTCGCCGTCAGCGTTCAGCCGCCTTGGCTGACGGCTGAACGCTGAGTGCTGACAACTCTAGATGACAGCGACCATACTCGTCAGGTCGTACACGGCGACCTCGCCAGGCGCTGCGGAGCATTCGATAGTGTAAGGCTTGCCCGGCTCCAGGTTGAGGCAGTTATCCGAAAGGTCCACATCCTTCTCGGTCTCGACAAAGACGCCGAAGGCGGGCACATCCGTCGTCAGGGTGATCGTCCGGCCTTTGACGGCGACGGCGATCTTGGGCGGGCGAAGATGGAGGGTGCGAAAGCGGTCGAAGACAAGATAGTTGATGTAAGAGCCGCCGTCAACGGATAGCTCGACAAAGATGACGGTATCCAGAAGCTCCCCATTATGCTCTTTAGGCAGGGTAGTGCTGCTTCCATCTACGGGGAGCACCCGCGGGCTGTAGCCGATCCCCAGATCGGCTGGGGAGAACTTGGCGATCTTGGTCACGTCGTTGGCCAGGAGCGTCACTGGCAGGGTTTTCTCGGCGAGCTGGCGACCGTCCAAGTTGTAAGCGGTGATCCTCGCTTGTCCCTTGACCTTCTGTAACTGGTCGCTGAGGCCGTAAAGGACGAGCTGACCCTCCTCTATCCGCAGGACGGGCCAGATGGGGGCAAAGAACCTGCGCGAGTAATAGTACAGCCCCTTCTTGCGCTTGTAATAGTCCAGGCAGGCCCAACTGGCTACGGGCCAGCAGTCGTTGAGCTGCCAGTACAAGGCACCGGCGGTTAAAAACTTGCGCAAGCGCCAATGCTCGACGCCGGTCTTGATCGCCTCGGCCTGGTTGAACTGGCTGAGGTAAACAAAGCTCTGGAAATCCTTGGGGAATCCCAGCCGGCCGACCATGAAGCGCGTCAGGCGCTCCATGCCCTCGACCATCTTGTTGTGGCTCAAGACCACGGGGCTGAATACGTGGCGATCCTCGGGGGCCGTGTAGGAAAGCACCGTCTTCCAGGTAGGCATGGCCTGGAAGCCGAACTCGCTGAGGAACCTCCCCGTATCCGAGAGATAGCCGCCATAGTCCTGCCAGCCGCTCCACACCGTCCAGGAGTGACGGTCGCCCTCGGTGGGGCTATTGGGGTGCTCGCCGCCGTAGGGGCTGGACACCCAATAGGGCCTGGAGGGGTCGAGGTCGGCGCAGACCGCGGGGAGTATCTCACGGTAGATGTAGTTGCCCAGATACTTGGGTTGACCAACCTTCCACCACTCGTCAAAGCCCCAGTTATTCTCGTTGTTGCCACACCAGAGCACGATGGAAGGGTGGTTGCGCAGCCCAATGAGAACGGCCTCGGCCTCTTCGCGGGCCAAATCCTGGAACCAGTCGAGCTCGTCGGGGTATTGGGCGCAGGCGTACATAAAGTCCTGCCAGACCATGATTCCCATCTCGTCGCAGGCGTCGTAGAAGGCTGGGTCCTCGTATATCCCGCCACCCCAAATCCTGAGCATGTTCATTTTGGCCTCTTTGGCCAGCTTGATGTACTGGTAGTAGTCATCGCGGGTCAGCCTGGGGAGAAGGTTATCGGCAGGGATCCAGTCCGCGCCCTTGGCAAAGACCTTGGCCCCGTTGATCTTGAAGATGAAGGTTCTCCCCTCGCGGTCGTTCTCCTGGAGAATCTCGACGGTGCGTATCCCGGACCTGAACGTGACCTCATCCGCTCGTTTACCGCCGGATAGGAGCGTGATATTGATGTCGTACAAGGGTTGCTGACCCATGCCGTTGGGCCACCAGAGCTGGGGATTGGGGATAGATAAGGTGGCGTCCAGGGCGGCCTCGCCCATGATGTCCTGGATGGGGACTCCCACTTGGGCCTGCACGGCCCCACCTAACGATACGGTAATCGCGGCCTGCATAGCCGGCACGCGCTCCTCTTCCGCATCCTCGCAGAAGCTCTCCACCCTGGCCCTGACGCGAACGCGCGCTGAGCCATCCGCCAGGCTCTCGGTATAGAAGAAGGGGGCGATGATCCTGGCACAACGCATCAGCTCGACGTACACCGGCCTCCAGAGCCCCACCTGAGCGATTCGCGGCCCCCAATCCCAGCCGTAGGCATACTGCGCTTTGCGGATATAGGGTCTGGCGCTCTCGCAGTTGGATTGCAGCGTGAGGGGGCTTTTCCTCTCCAGGTCCTTGATGGTAGTCAGAGGCGAAAGGAAGCGAACCTCCAACACGTTCTTGCCTGGGGTCACGATGTCGCTGATGTCGTAGCGGTAGGGGATGAACATGTTCTCTGCCCGGCCCACGTACCAGTCGTTGAGGTACACGTCGGCGTAGGTGTCAATACCCTCGAAGACGAGGTCCACCTGGCTGCGAGCCAGGTCCCGCTCCTTGAGCTCGAACTCCTTGCGATAGACCCACTCCTTCTCCTCCAGGCGGTGCATGTGGATCTCGTTGAGGCCATAAAAGGGATCGGGGACCTGGCCGAGGCGTAGGAGGTCCAGTTGTACGCAACCGGGGACGGAGCCGCTCTGCCACAGGTCTGTGCCGGCCTCTCGAAAGTCCCAGGGTCCGCTCAAATCCACCTTTTTGATCATTTTCTCTATGCTCCTGGTTTCGGTTCAGCCTAGTAGGTTTTTCGGGAAGGTGACTGCCATGCCAATGCCACCTGTTCCCAGCATA
>CAYRNM010000285.1:0-3512 GCA_964425465.1 uncultured Anaerolineae bacterium
AGCTGTGATGACACGGAGACTCTTCGTCATCGGGCTGGATTGCGCTGAGCCCTCGCTGGTCTTCGACCGCTGGGCCAATGATTTGCCTAACCTAAAGAAGCTGATGGAAACGGGCACCTACGGTGAGCTGGAGAGCACCGTACCGCCCATCACCGTTCCCGCCTGGACCTGTATGCTCACCGGCAAGGATCCGGGTGAGTTAGGCTTCTACGGCTTCCGCAACCGGGCCGATTATTCCTACGATCAGATGAGCATCGCCACCTCGGCGGCGGTGAAACACGCGCGGGTGTGGGGTCGGGCCTCGGCCTCAGGCCAGCGGGTGGTGGTGGTCGGCGTGCCCCAGACCTAACCCCCCCGCCCCCTCAATGGCTATCTGGTCACCTGCTTCCTCACCCCCTCCACTTTCAGCGAGTATACTTACCCCTCGTCACTGAAGGCGGAGATTGCCCAGGTGGTAGGAGACTATAAACTCGATGTGCAGGATTTCCGCACCGAGGATAAGGACTATCTACTGCGGCAGATCTACGATATGACCGAGAAGCGCTGCCGGTTGGTCAAGCACTTCCTGCGCACTAAGCCCTGGGAGTTCTTCATGTGGGTGGAGATGGGCGTGGACCGCATCCACCACGGCTTCTGGAAGTACATGGACCCTGCGCACCCCAAGCACGAGCCCGGCAACCGCTACCAAGATGCCATCCGCGACTACTATCGCTATTTGGATGAGCAGATCGGCGAGATGCTGGAGTGGGTGCCCGATGACGCGGCGGTGTTGGTGATGAGCGACCACGGCGCTCAGCCCCTGGAGGGCGGCATCTGCTTCAACGAGTGGCTGATGCAGGAGGGATACCTGGTGCTGGAGGATCAGCCAGAGGGGATCGTCCCCCTGGCCAAATGCGAGATCAATTGGCAGCGGACGAAAGCCTGGGGCGCTGGCGGCTACTATGGGCGGCTGTTCCTGAATGTGGAGGGGCGTGAGCCGCAGGGCGTGATCCCGCCAGAGAAGTACGAGGCCACCCGGGATGAGCTCATCGCCAAGCTGGAGGCCCTCACTGATCCCCAGGGCCGAAACATCGGCACTCGTGCCTTCAAGCCGGAGGAGGTCTACCGGGAGGTCAACAACATCCCTCCCGACCTGATCGTCTACTTCGGCAACCTGGCCTGGCGCTCGGTGGGCAGCGTGGGCCTGGGGACTCTCCATACCTTTGAGAATGACACCGGCCCTGACGACGCCAATCACGCTCAAAATGGGCTCTTCATCCTGACCGCGCCGGGGGCGGCAGGGCAGGGGCTGGTGCCGACGCACAGTTGGCGAGCTATTGCCCCGGCCATGCTGGGGCTGCTGGGGCTGGAGGTGCCACCCGATATCGAGGGCGAGTCATTGTTAGGCGCCCTCGCAAGTCATTCTGGGTAGAAGGATATGACAGAGCAGCGGTTTCCAGAACCTACTGTTGGTGCGTTGATATTCAGCCCGGAAGGCAAGTTGTTTCTAATGAGGTCTCACAAGTGGAGAGACAAGTACGTGGTGCCTGGCGGTCATATTGAGCTGGGCGAGAGGATGGAGGATGCCCTGCGAAGAGAAGTGAAGGAAGAAACAGGGCTAGATGTCTATGATGTCGAGTTTCTTGGCTTCCAGGAATTCGTGTTTGATGATGCGTTTTGGAAGAAGCGGCACTTCATCTTCTTTGACTATGTGTGTAGAACCGATTCCACAGATGTGACGTTGAATTCCGAAGCCCAGAAATACGTATGGGTCACTTTGGAAGAAGCACTAGAACTTCCGATTGAGCCATACACTGAGGTAGCGATCCGAAAATATCTCAACGTGACAGAGCAAAAGGGATTTACCCTTTGGTTTACGGGCCTGTCTGGCTCGGGCAAGACCGTGCTGGCTAAGGCAGTGGAAGCGGAGCTCCGCAGCCGAGGCCTGAAAGTGGAACGCCTGGACGGAGATACTGTCCGGCAGAGCCTGACCAAGGACCTGGGTTTCAGCAAAGAGGACAGGGATACCAACATCGAGCGGGTGACCTTCGTGGCCAAACTGCTCACCCGCAATGGTGTGGCCGTGCTGTGCTCCTTCATCTCCCCTTACCGGGAGCGGCGGGCCAAGAGCCGGGCCAAGATCGGCCACTTTGTGGAATGCTACGTGGAATGCCCGCTGGAGGTGTGCATGGAACGGGACGTGAAGGGCCTCTACCAGCGGGCCATGGCCGGCGAGATCGAAAACTTCACCGGCATCTCCGACCCCTACGAGCCGCCGGAGAACCCGGAAATTGTGGTCAACACCGCTCAGCAGAGCTTAGAAGAAAGCGTCGGTGTGATCCTGCGGCGGCTGGAGGAGTTGGGGTACTTGGGGCCAGAGGAGGAAGTGTACTCCGCCGAAGATGAGGCTGCAGTGGAGGAACGGCTGCGGGCGCTGGGGTACATATGAGCAAAAGTTACAGGTTACAAGTTCAAAGTTAGCAGGTGAAGCCATGGGTACGACAGGGATCACTGAGCGGATCATAGAGCTTCGGAGAGCAGCGCTGGATTTGCAGCAAAGATATGGTTCCTTGGGCAAGCTGGAGGAACGGACCGAACGGGAAGGGGTTTCCCCCGACGACCATGCACTCTACACAGACCTGCTCGAATGGCGAGCTATCAAGCATGAGCTGACACAGCTAACAGAGCTAGAAGAGGCCTGATTGAGTTTGTTCCGACGATTCCGCCGTAGGAAATCTCCTCGCGTGGTGGTGATCGGCCTGGATGGCACACCCTATAGCCTGATCACCCGCTTGATGGACGAGGGACGAATGCCCCACTTCGCCGCGTTGATGCAGCAGGGGCATATCCAGCCCCTCAACTCCGTCTACCCCACTGTTTCTTCCGTGGCCTGGTCCACCTACATGACCGGGGTGAACCCTGCCCAGTACTGTATCTTCGGCTTCCTCGAAGTGGGAGGTGCAGGTCAACTACTGGCTGGCCGAAAAGGGGTGGCTTGCTTTTGAGAAGACGCTGCCCCAATTGCTGGCCGATATCTCCCCCAGGCGAGGGCGTTCAGCCTGATTCCAGGCCGCCTGTACATCCACCTGCAGGGGCGAGAGCCCAAGGAGAGTGTAGCTCCGGCGGACTACGAAAGGGTGCGTGAGGAGCTGGCGGCGGCGATGGAGATGCGCGATCTGGAGACGGGTGCGCCGATGATCGAGAGAGTACTGCGCCGAGAGGAGATTTACGAGGGACCCTACCTTGAGGAGGTGGCCGACTTGATCCTGGTGCCCTATCGGGGATATGACCTGAAGGCCGGCCTACACAGCGAGGCCTTCGTCAGCAAGGGGGCACTGGTGGGGATGCACACCTACGACGATGCCTTCTTCTTTCTCAACGATCCCTCCCTTTCTGAGCGCATTAACAGCGTGCAAGATGTGTTCCCGGTGATTATGGAGCGCCTGGTCAGGGCTTGAAGCCAGACCTTTACCCCTCAAATTCAGCCACCATCTGGCGCATCTCGGCCCGGATCGCCGCCCCCTGACTATCGC
>CAYRNM010000286.1:0-2280 GCA_964425465.1 uncultured Anaerolineae bacterium
TGATCATCGAGAACCTGCTGAAATTCGCCCGCCCCACGAGCGAGCGGATGAGAGAGATGGACCTGAACGCTGTGCTGGAGGAGACCCTGGCCCTGCTGGCCCACCAGATGACCCTGCAGCAGGTCACAGTGCGGAAAGAGTTCCAGGCGGGCCTGCCGAAGGTGTACGGCAACTCTGATCTGTTGCAGCAGGTCTTTACCAACCTGCTCCTCAACGCTCGCAACGCCATGCCCCAGGGAGGGACACTGACAGTGACCACCCGCGCAACCGGGAGAGGGCAGGTGGAAGTACAGTTCAGCGACACCGGGCAGGGCATTCCCCCGGGGAACCTGCCCAAAATCTTCGATCCCTTCTTCACCACCATGCCCGTGGGCAAGGGCATCGGCCTGGGGCTCTCCATCAGCTACAGCATCATCCAGCAGCACCAGGGCTCCATTGAGGTGCAGAGTCAGGCGGGCCAGGGGACCACCTTCACCATTCGGCTGCCGGTAAATAGCAGATAGCTAATGGCGGATAGCAGATGGCAGATAAACCATCGGCTATCAGCCATTAGCCATCAGTCAAGGAGCCTGAGATGGAACGGGAGGCCCCACGAATTCTAGTCGTAGACGACGAGCCGGACATGTGCTGGGCATTGGAGAACATCCTGCGTCCCGCTGGCTACGCGGTAACCACCGCGACGAACGGTGCGGAGGCCCTGGAACTGGTCGCTGGGGAACCCTACGCCGCTGTCTTTGTGGATGCCAAGCTCCCCGACCTGGATGGCCTGGAACTGGCCGCCTTGATCCGCCAACGGAGCCCCCACACGACCGTGGTCCTGATCTCCGGCTATTTCTACCAGGAGGACAGAGCCATCACCGAAGCACTGCAGAATGAGCTCTTCATCGGCTTCGTTGCCAAACCCTTTGATTTAGAGGAAGTGCGCCTGATGGCCCGTAAAGCCGTGGAGAGAACCGAGGAGGGAGGCCATGCTGACGGCCCGCATTCTGCTGGTGGATGATGAGCAGGACATGGTCTGGGCGGTGCGACACAGCCTGGACGATGAGGGCTACGAGGTGCTCACCGCCTACGATGGCGTGGAGGCCCTCGCCGTTGCGCGACGTCACCGCCCTGACCTGATCATCCTGGACATCGTCATGCCCCGGCTGGATGGCCTGCAGGTCTGTCACAGGCTGCGCCGGGACCCTGCGCTGGCCGCTGTGCCTATCCTGTTTCTGACGGTGCGCAGCGCCATCGAGGACCGGATCACAGGGCTGGACGAAGGGGGCGACGATTACCTGGTCAAGCCCTTTGACCTGCGGGAGTTGAAGGCCCGCATCAGGGCTTTGCTGCGCCGGAGCCGACCCGCCCCAGCGGGAGGGCCGGGATCTGGAAGTCTGGGATCCCTGCTGGTGGTGGGCCCTCTGGCCCTGGACCTGCACACCCGCCGGGTGCGCGTGGGGGGGGAGACTGTGCAGCTCACGCCCACCGAGTTCGATCTCTTCCACCATTTGATCACCCACCCCGGCGAACTATTCTCCAGCCAACAACTGCTGGAGCAGGTGTGGGGCTACCCTCCGGAAACGGCTGATCCCAGTCTGGTGCGCTGGCATATCAAGAACCTGCGCGTCAAGATCGAACCCGACCCGGCCCACCCTGCCTACATCCGCACCGTGCCTCGCCATGGCTACATCCTGACGGCGTAAAACGTAAAGCGTAAAACGTGATGTATGGCGGTCACGTTTCACGTTTCATCACGTCCCCCAACGCAACCCTCACGCCAGGCCCACGCAAGGCTAACCTCCACAACAGCCATTTTGTGGTATAATTAAAGGCGTTAGAAAGGCCAATAAAGGCCAATATATTTAATTCCTAGAAGGGAGGAAGGGAAATGGCAGTTGAGAAGGCCATTGCCTCCAGCAGCCTGGCCGAGGTGGTGGACCGGATCCTGGACAAGGGCATCGTCATTGATGCCTGGGTCCGCGTCTCCCTCGTTGGCATCGAACTGCTGGCTATCGAGGCCCGGGTGGTCGTGGCCGGGGTGGACACCTGGCTGAAGTACGCCGAGGCCGTAGGCCTGACGGCGGCAGCCGCAGCACCCGCCTAAACGTCCGCCGTCCGCCGACCGCTACCCCGTTTGGCTGATAGCAGATGGCCCGAAGGTATCAGCGATACACAATGGGCTATCAGCCATCGGCCATAGGCTATCTGCCAAAAGCGGCGGTCGGCGGACAGTTATGAATGAGAGGAGGTGATTCTATGGCACTGTCCGATGAAACGCGCCGGTTAACCCAGCACTTC
>CAYRNM010000286.1:2380-3479 GCA_964425465.1 uncultured Anaerolineae bacterium
GCTCAGGGCGCGTCTGGACGAGCAGGAGTCGGCGCGCCGGGCGCAGGCCGCCGAGCTCAAGGCGCGTCTGGACGAGCAGGAGTCGGCACGCCGGGCGCAGGCCGCCGAGGACGCCCGGCGACGGGTTGAGGATCGTGACCGCCTGGCCTCGGACGTGCAGGCCGACCTGAGCGAGGCCCGGCGGGTGTGGAGCAGCTTCACCGCGCTCATGCGGCAGCGCCGGGCCAGGAAGCCGGCGGCCCCGCCACCCCCACCGCCGCCAGTCAAGGAGGTCGTGGCACCGCCACCGCCCGTAGAAGAAGCACCGCCCCCACCACCAGTGGAGGAAGTTGCGCCGCCGGTGGAAGAGGTGGCCCCCAACGATCTCATGGCCATCCGGGGGATCGGCCCCGGGATGCTGCGCCGCCTGAACGAGGCTGGGATCTTCACCTATGCCCAGTTGGCGAGAAGCACGCCGGAGGAACTGCGCCAGGCTTTAGGTGAGGCAGCCCGACTGGCCAGGGTGGAGGAATGGATCGAGCGGGCCCGGGAGTTGGCCGGGTTGGCGTGAAGAAACGACCGCCGCTTTTGGCTGATGGCCGATGGCCAATAGCAGATGGTAGATGGCAGGCTGCTATCAGCTATCAGCCATAAGCTATCTGCCAGAGGCGGCGGTCGTCTTGTAGGTCGGCAGCCCGCCCTGGACCCCGGCGGGGGGAGAAAATTTGACAGGGACGTTTTTTAGTGCTACAATATCTGCTAGACAAAAGGCTAGACAATGTAGCACAAGGAAACGATCATGTACCTGGTGACCCGAAGGATCCGCTCTGCCGGCCGCACCAGCGGAAGCATTGAGATCACCCTGCCAGCCCAACTGCAGGTCCTGGAAGGGGTGGAATGCCACCTGATGGTGCGGGACGGGCCGCGCCCGGAGATCGTGTTGCAGCCGGACCTCTCCGCCGCTCAGGCCCTCTTCCATGAGCTGTGGCAGAAGCTACGCCTGGGCCTGGGGGAGATTGACGAGCTCGGCGATTTCTCCCCCGCTGATTTCACCCTGGCCCTCTTCCCCCACCGCCACTGGCAGGAGCGCCCTCCCCTGGCCTACGCCGATGCCCTGGCT
>CAYRNM010000287.1:0-3442 GCA_964425465.1 uncultured Anaerolineae bacterium
CCTATTGAACATGCTTTCGCGGCTCAAAGAGCAGTTTGGGGTCACTTTTCTGTTCATCACCCACGATCTGGCTTTGGCCAAGCACTTCGCCTGGGAGCATACGATTGCGGTGATGTATATGGGGAGTGTGGTCGAGATCGCTCCCACACCCCAGTTGATTGGCGAACCGTTGCATCCCTATAGCCAAGCACTCCTGATGGCTATCCCGGAAGCCGACCCGCATCTGACACGCAACAAACCGAGGGTGAAGCTGCGTAGCTTAGACATACCGAGCCTCCTGAGCCTGCCCCCTGGCTGTCGGTTCCACCCCCGCTGTCCGGCGTTTGTGGAGGGGCTCTGCGAGCGGGAAGCACCTGAGTTGACCCCTCTGGGCGATGGTCGGTACGTGGCCTGCCCCAGGGTCTCAAAGAAGCGGTGTCCTGAGCCGGTCGAAGGGGTAAGCTAGATGGACCCGCAAACAGCCCAAGTGGCATTCAAAATCGGCTTTTTCATAACCTTTGTGGCTCTCCTGCTTCTGCTGATCGTCAAGCCTGGCACAACCGAATTCAGCGTTACCATCCTTTGCCTGTTCATAGGCCTGATCTTTCTCGGGTTGGTAGCCTTTATCGTGCACCGAACTGCCCGCAAGTGAGCGGCAAGAAAAAGGCTAACCCTTGCGAAGGTTTGGCAGCAACCTTCAAGCCGAAAGCGTCTTCTCAGACCGAAAGCTACCTCATGGACAAGTCTATACGCAACCTTCGCAAGGGTAATGACAAGTAAGCAGCAAGAAAAAAAGTCCAAATATCTTCATACAGGGAGGTGATGACATCAAACTAAGCGTGGTAGTAAACCATAGAGGTGCCCAACCAGAGGGCATCGCCAAAACATCATCAAAAAGGAGGAAAAAATGAAAAAGCTAGTATCGTTACTGCTCGCCATCGCCGTGCTGGCTAGCCTCGTGGCCGCCTGCGCCGCGCCCACTCCGGCGGTCGTGGAGAAGGAAGTGGTGGTCGAGAAGCCGGTGGTCGAGACCGTCGTCGTGGAGAAGGAGGTGGTGGTCGAGAAGCCGGTGGTCGAGACCGTCGTCGTGGAGAAGCCGGTGGTCGAGACCGTCGTCGTGGAGAAGGAGGTGGTCGAGACCGTGATAGTCGAGAAGGAGGTGCCGGCCAAGGGCCCGGCCGTGTTTGCCGGTGCCTACCCTTACCAGGTCCCGCCGGTAGGGCACTTCAACCCCTGGGTCACCAACGGCATCGTTATGGGCATCTACCGGGACCTAATGTGGCTGCCCATGGGGATGTACAAGTGGGCGGAAGGCACCTGGGTGCCCATCCTGGCCACCGAGTGGGAGATGGTGCCGCCTGACCTGCTTACGGTCAAGCTGCGCGAGGGGGTCAAGTGGAGCGATGGCACCGACTTCACCTCTAAGGACATAGTGACCACGTTCAATATCGCCCGCTTGATGAACCACACGGTCTGGCGCTTCCTGGATCGGGTGGAGGCGGTGGACGACCACACCGTCAACTTCTACATGTCCACCCCCTCCACGGTGGTCGAGCGCTACGTGATCCGTGGGTATCCCAACCCGCACATCGTCTCCACTTCGGTCTTCGGCGAATGGTCCGACAAGCTGCAGGCCCTGGTGGACAAGGGCCTGGACAAGGACTCGGAGGAGTGGCAGACCCTGCTGAAGGAGTTCAACGAGTTCCGGCCGGAAGATACCGTGGTCACCGGACCCTACAAGATTGACCCGGCGAGCATCAACGAGGCTCGCCTGACGCTGGTCAAGAACGAGATGTCCTTCCTGGCAGACACCGTCAACTTCGACAAGGTCTACATCTACAACGGTGAGACCCCGACGGTGACCCCGGTGGTGCTGGCCCATCAGGTGGACTACGCCACCCACGGCTTCCCACCGGCCACGGAGAGGGCCTTCAAGGCCGAAGGCATCCGCATCCTGCGTCCGCCCATCTTCTCCGGTCCGGCCCTGTTCTTCAACCACACTATCTACCCCTTCGACGTGAAGGAGGTCCGCCAGGCCATTGCCTACGCCGTCAAACGCGACGACAACGCCACCGTTTCCCTCGGTGAGTCGGCCATCGCTCAGAAGTACATGACCGGCTTCAGCGACAACATTGTGCCGCTGTGGCTCAGCGAGGAGGAGATGGCGAAGCTCAACCAGTACGAGTACGACCCGGCCAAGGCCGAGGAGATCTTCAAGGGGCTGGGCTTCACCAAGGGCGCTGATGGAGTGTGGGTGACGGACAAGGGTGACCGCATGGAGTATGAGCTCACCGTCCCCGCCGAGTACGCCGACTGGTCGGCGGCGGCCGAGAACCTGGCTGAGCAGCTCACGGCCTTCGGCATCAAGACCGCCGTGCGGGGGGTCGAGTTCCGCCAGCATCCCATCGAGGTCAATAAGGGCAACTTCCAGTTGGCCATCCGCGGCTGGGGCTCTGGCGACCCGCACCCGCACTTCTCTTACCGCCAGGACCTCTTTTATCACAACATCGAGGCGCCGGAAGGCCCTGGCATGAGCTTCCCACTGGTGCAGACGACCGATGTGCTGGGCGAGGTTGACCTCGAAAAGGATATCGTCACCTCTGTCGAGGGTCTGGATGAGGCCGCTCAGAAGGAGAAGATCGCCCGCCTGGCTCTGGCCTTCAACGAGCTGCTGCCCATCGTCCCCATTTGGGAGCGCTACGGCAACAACCCGTGTATGGATAAGCTGCACACCACAGGCTGGCCGCCGGAGGGCGACCCCATCTACCGCAACAGCCCCTACAACGACTCCTTCGTGGTCATGATGATCCTGGACGGCACGCTGAAGCCATACCCGTAGGCCACTGCACTTGAGCGAGCCACCATAGCCGTCAGAACAGAGACTGCGAACTCTCGCTGCGGGGGTTCGCAGTCTCTTAAAATAAAAAAGTATGCCCCTCATCGAAGCGCACGATCTCACCAAAGTATTCCGTAGTGCCGAACGAGGCGCAGGGCTGCGTGGGGCCGTAGCCGCGCCCTTCTCCCGCTCCTACCGAGATCATGGCCGTGGACCACGCCACCTTCCAGATCGAAGAAGGGGAAATCGTCGGCTATGTGGGGCCCAACGGGGCGGGCAAGTCCACCACCGTCAAGATGCTGACCGGGGTTCTAGTGCCCACCAGCGGCCAGGTGACTGTTGACGGTCGGGTTCCCCATCTTGGACCATCGGTGGCGGGTCGTGGATGATGATCTTTTACAGCTTCAGCGAGTTTGCCAAGTACCCCATCACCATCTACGGCAAGTTCATCCAGGCCATCATCACCTGGCTGTTGCCTTTTGCTTTCACCAGCTTCTTCCCTGCGGCCTATCTTTTGGGCGAAGGATGCTAGCGAGCCTATGCTGCCCTATTGCCAGTGATCACCGGTCTCTTCCTGAGCTTGGCTTACGGGGTCTGGCGGCTGGGGGTCAATAGCTACCAGAGCAC
>CAYRNM010000288.1:0-3423 GCA_964425465.1 uncultured Anaerolineae bacterium
CGATCAGCACCACCTGAGCGCCCAGTTGGGCAGCGCGCAGTCCAGCCACATAGCCCCCCGGCCCTGCGCCGATGACAGCCAGATCTACCATGGCTTCTCCCCTCTGATCTTGGGAGCGGCTCCCCTGAGCCGCAAACCAGCGGCTGGAGGCAGCCGCTCTCAAAGTCACTCGTCCTACTACAGGAGCAAGAGCGCTGGCTGCTCGATCAGTCGCTTCACCTGCTGCAGGAAGCGGGCCGCCGGAGCACCATCTACGATACGGTGATCAAAGGTCAGGCTGAGGGCCATCATCTGCCGGGCGCACATCTCCCCCTGGTAGATGACCGGCTTAGCCCGGATGCGCCCCACCCCCAGGATGGCGCATTGGGGCAGGTTGATGAGGGGAGTGAAGGCATCAATGTCAAACATACCCAGGTTGGTGAGGGTAAAGGTGCCACCTGTCAAATCATCGGGCAGGAGTTTCCCCGACAAGGCGCGCTCGGTCAGATCGCGCCGCTGGCGGGCGATGTCGCGAAGCCCCTTGCCTGGCACATCGCGGATCACGGGCACCACCAACCCCCGCTCCGTGTCCACCGCCAGCCCGATGTTGATCTCTCTCAGCAGTTCAATCCCCCCTTCTGTCCAGCGAGCGTTGAGATAGGGGTGATCCTGAAGTGCCCGGGCCACGGCCTTGAGAAACAGGTCGTTGTAGCCAGGGATCGCCTCCTGGCCCTCCAGAAGCTCGCGGAAGCGCTTCACCAACCCCGCCAGCTCTGTGACATCCGCCTCGGTAGTGAGAGTCAGTCGGGCCGTAGTCTGTGCGCTCTCGGCCATCCGCTGGGCGATGAGCTTTCGCACCCCTGTCAGCGGCACGACCTCACCCGCGGTAGGTACTGGTACTCCTGGCACAGGCACTTCCAGTACAGGCGCTTCTGGTACAGGTGCTCTGGTCGCCAGAGCAGCCTCCACATCAGCCCGTGACACCCGGCCTGCGGGACCGGTGCGGGGCAGGGCAGCCAGCTCGATCCCCGCCTGGGCGGCCATGCGTCGCGCGGCGGGAGTGGCCCGAGGCTGGGCTTCCAGGTAGGCCAACACATCCCGCTCCACGATGCTTCCCTGCGGGCCGGTGCCGGTCAACCGTCCGATATCCACTCCCTTTTCAGCCGCTAGCTGCCGTGCCCGGGGGGAGGCGAAGACACGGCCCTCGGGCAGCCTAGAAAGAGACGGGGCGATGGACACTTCTGGCCCTGGAGCGGAGGGAGCCGGTGCTTCAGCCGCTGCGGCCGCAGGTGGCTCGTAGCGGCTCAGATCCTCCTCAGGCGAAGCAATGAGGGCAAGAGGAGTCAGCACAGGAACCATCGCCCCGGCGGGAAACCAGAGTCGGCGCACCGTGCCGCTGGCGGGGGACTCGATATCGAACACCGCCTTGTCCGACTCCACCTGAAAGAGGGGCTCGCCTTTAGCCACCTCCTGGCCCTCGGTCCTGTACCACTCCAGGATGGTTCCCTCTTCCATGGTCTGGCCCATCTTGGGCATGATCACTTCGGTAGCCACAACCCGCTCCTTGCTCAACTTTTCATCCAGTCAAATGCCTCCCCAGCTCGCAAAATCACGGCCCGGGGCACCCGCTCACCCCTGGTCGGTCCTCATTGGGACGTGGCCCAAGTAGACATGGATATCTACCACTGGGCCTCCTTGACGGTTATGGGAAGGGGAAGTATAATCCGCCATGATAATGCACATCGTATGATACCACACTTGAGAAAGGGTGTCAAACGAGGCGAGGAGTAACCAGTTGACGAGGCACCGGGTCAAAAGGGTCCGCCTAACTCGTGCCTCATCCACGGCGGAGGGCTGACTGCTGAGATGAAGGAGGTAAAACAGGTATATCCCACACGGATTGACCTGCAACGCCAGCTTTGAGAGGAGAGACGGAGTGGAAGAAGGAATAAACTGCATCCTCATCGTCATTGACACGCTCAGAGCGGACCATCTGGGCTGTTACGGGTACTTCCGTGACACCAGCCCCAACCTCGACCGATTGGCCGAGGAGGGAGTGCGGTTCAAGGACTTCCACGCCACGGCGATACCCACAGGGCCGGGCTTCACCTCCATCATCACCGGACTTTCGCCCATACACCACCGCTTCTATCTCACCCCCTGGAACCTGCCCAACCTGATAGATTTCGATGACGCCATCCCCACCCTGCCCCAACGGATCCAGGACGGGATAGGCGGATACACCACCGCCGCCTTTGATAACCTCATGAACTTCGCATCCCCCATGGACCAGTTTGCGCGCGGGTTTGAGTATTATGTCAACCCCTCCGGGACCGCCAAACCTATCCACCATCACCTCCTCGGCGAGGAGGTGAATGAACGGCTCATCCCTTGGCTCAAGGCACATGCCGACGAGCCCTTTTTCCTCTTCGCCCACTACTGGGACCCCCATACCCCCTACAACCAGCCCCCAGAGTTCAGATGCATCTTCCAGCACGAGCCCGGCCACCTCAACGACCTGCAGGTGAAAGAGGCTCCGGCGGGATACACCTACGTCCCCGGCTGGGGGAGGGTGGGGGAGATCTGGGAGCCCGACCCCCAAACGAGCAGGGTGACGATTGACCTCTACGATGGCGAGATCCGCTATGTGGATGGGCTCGTGGGTGAGGTGGTGGAGACACTGAAGGGGTTGGGCCTCGCAGAGCGGACAGCGCTCTTCATCACCTCCGACCACGGCGAGCAGTTAGGACAGCACGGCACCTATGATCACCGCATGCTCCACGAGGCGGTAACCTTCGTGCCCCTCATCCTCTGGGGGCCGGGACTGGTGCCTCAGGGGCAGGTCATTGGGGGATACGTACAGCAGGCGGACATCGCCCCCACCCTCCTCGCGCTTCTCGGCACGGAAGAGGGCGATCTGCCCTTCTTCGACGGGATGAACCTGTGGCCCCTGATCGAGGGCCAGAGGGAAGCTCGAAACGAGATGTTCATGGAGGACCACGAGTACCGGGCGGTGGTGCAGGGGAGGTGGAAGTACATGCGCAACTACTTCCAGGGCACAGAGGAGCTTTATGACCTGGAGCACGACCCGGTGGAGGTAGTCAACCTGGCGGGCAGGGGAGAAGAACGGCTTCAAGAGATGAGGTCTCGGCTGGCGAGTTGGGTTCGGGAGAACCTGGGGGAAGCGGTGGACCCCATGTGGGAGCAGATGGCGAAATGGGCGGCGAAGTGGAACGCGGCCTTCGGGGAGGACCTGCCCGACCTCATGCCCCGGCCGACGATTGTGGAAGGGGGGTCTCGATGATTCGCCGGATGATTTGGCTAGCTATCCTGCCCCTCCTGCTGTTAATCTCCTGCCAGCAGAGGCCCTCCCTGCCTCCTTCGATTTCGGATTTCAGAATGCGGCTTGCGGAACCTGCCCCCTCTCCCCCTCTCCTGCAAGGA
>CAYRNM010000289.1:0-3420 GCA_964425465.1 uncultured Anaerolineae bacterium
CCTGATCCCCACCACTCCTCGCGCGCTGGGGCTCACCTGAGGTCGCACATCCTCCTCGGCGAAGCGAATGGCCTGCCCCTGCGAGGAGACCAGCAGCACCTCCCGTGCGCCGTCGCTCACTCCACCGAAGCACAGCGCGTCCCCCTCCTCCAAACCCATCACCTCGCCCGGCGCCCTTTCCAGAAGGCTGAGGTCGGCGACACATGTCCGCTTGACCTGCCCCTGGGCTGTGGCCAACACGAGAAATGCTTTTTCCACCGCCTCCTCCGGCGGCAGGGCCAGCAGGGTGACCACCTCCTCTCCCTGGTTTAGTCGCAGGAACTGGGATACCGCCTTCTCCTTCTCAGGCAGTTGAAAGGCTCGGCACTTGAAAGCCCGCCCCCGATGGGTGAGGAGGAGCAGCGTATCGTGAGGGTCCACCTCCAGATGGACCCGGTGTCCCTTCACCGCCCGGGTGGTGATGCCGGTGGCGCGCTGGAAGGAGAACTCCTGGGCAGGGACCCGCTGTACGGTGTCCACTGTCAGCACCACCATCTGTCTCTCTTGAGGCACGAAATCCGCCTGGGTGACTCCCCGCTCCTCGCGCTCAACGATCTGAGTGCGGCGCTCATCGCCGTACCGGGCCTTGAGTTCCTGCAGCTCTTCTTTGATCACCCCCATGATCTTGTGTGGGCTGGCCAGGAGGTCCTCCAGGTAGGAGATGCGGGAAGTGACCTCTTTGTACTCCTCCTCCACTCTGGCCTGCTCCATTCTGGCCAGGCGGCGCAGCGGCATGGACAGCACTGCCTCGGCCTGAGGTTCGCTGAGCTTGAACTTGCGCTGAAGGTTATTCCGCGCTGTGCGGGGCTCTTGAGAGCGGCGGATGGTATCAATCACCTCGTCCAGGTGATCCAGCGCCATGCGCAGTCCCTCCAGGATGTGAGCCCGGTGGCGAGCCTGCTCCAGCTCGTGTCGGCTGCGGCGGGTGATCACCTCCTGCCGATGGGCGATGTACTCCAGCAGACAGCGCTTCAGGGGGAGGAGTCGGGGTTCGCCATCCACCAGAGCCAGCATGATGACTCCAAAGGTCTCGCGCATCTGGGTCTGCTTGAACAGCTCCTCCAGCACCTCCCGGGGATCAGCGCCCCGGCTGAGTTCGATCACCACCCGCAGCCCCTGTCGGCCCGACTCATCCCGCAGGTCGCTGAGGCCCGTGATCCGCTCCTGTCGGGCCAGCTCCGCGATGCGCTCCATCAGGCGCGACTTATTCACCTGGTAGGGTAACTCGGTGACCACGATCCGGCTCCGGCCCCGGCTCATCTCCTCTGCATGGGTCCGTGCCTGCATGACGATCCGGCCTCGTCCGGTGGCATAGGCCCGCAGTATGGTGTCCACCTGCTCCCCGTCATGCTGTCCGTAGCGGTAGATGAGGCCTCCGGTAGGGAAGTCGGGCCCCTGGACGAACTCCATCAATTCCTCGACGGAGACCTCATCCCGCGCCTCGTAGTGGTCAATCAGATAGCAGAGCCCGTCGCATATCTCCCCCAGGTTATGGGGGGGGATGTTGGTGGACATGCCCACCGCGATCCCCGAGGCGCCGGTCAGGAGCAGGTTGGGCAGCCGCGCGGGCAGCACCGTGGGCTCCTGGAGCGTCCCGTCGAAGTTGTCCACGAAGTCTACGGTATCTTGGTCAATGTCCACCAGCAGTTCCTGGGCCAGGGGTGACATACGGGCCTCGGTATAGCGCATGGCCGCTGGGCTGTCGCCGTCAATGGAATTATGGACGAATACCCCGCACGCTAGAAGGAAGTTATGATGCTCGTCAACGGTGATGTCGTATACATCCGCGCGCTCGTCCAGCCATCGGATGGCGACGACACGATGGTTGTACCGCTCAGCCTCGTCAAGGAGTTCATTGAAGTCCTCAAAATAGGCCAGCGCCTTTTCGAGGTTCGGAATCCAGTTCGCGTCCCGGCGTGCTTGGTAGACATCAGGTGTAACAGCCGCTCGGCCCATCTTCCTAAGCAGCCGTGCGACATACCCAGCAATCCTTTTGCGCATCACACGACGCTTGTAATCTGGATCGGCCCACTTCTCTGCAAGAGCCGCGGCTGCGCTTGCTGCGAGGTTTTTCATCAACATGGGATTCTGGCACAGGCGTCGTGCATTGCTACGCTGTACACCCCCTCGTTGAGCCTCCCGGAATGCCTCGCCTTCCCACTGTCGGGCAATCTTTTCTCGGTGCCTCTCGCGGGTGGCCGGGTCTGCCCACAGTGCATAGGCCATCCTAGAGAAATGATCATCGGGGTATTTGGCCCGGTACTCCGGATCCTGCCAGTTACGTCGCGCAGCCTCGCTTAGCTTCGCACGAACCTCTTCCGAAGCCAGGGCACGGGAGATTGCCTCAATGATCTCAGCGCGTTTGTCCTCATCGGCCCACATGGCCCGGCTCTTCTCAGAGATGATCTGCGCCACCCGTTGTTTTTCCTCAGGGGTTAACTCGCGCTTCTCCACATTGGCAAGGGCCTCGCGCATCCTGGCGCGGTAGTCGGGATCTCTCCATAGGGCCTTCATGCGTCTTGAGATTTCGGTGCGTGCCTCTGGATTTTCTCGATAGTACCGCTTAAGAACCTTCGACACACGCCTCCCCTGCGCTCGACGGAAGACTTCGCTTTTATTCTGCTCGATGAAGCGACGGCGCCGCTCCTCTAGAACCTCGGGATTCTCACGGTAGTATCGTTGCACACCCCGACGCTGAGCTTCACGAAATCTTTCATCTTCCCACAATTCCCGGATTCGCTCGGCGTGCAGACGAAGGTGCTCTAAGAATCCCATCCGCTCGATGTTCGTCGGGCGGTTATCCCACCGATCAGAATTCTTGTGATGACGAACAAACGGGCCGCCAAACCATGGTGCCTGTCCCTTCCGCTTGTTGAACTCGTCAGCGAGATGGTGAACGAACTTATACTCATTAGTGGAGGGTTGAAACACCCTAAGGTATTCGTTCAATCCTTCGCCCACAGGTGCCGTATCAAAGTACCCCGGCATCAGACTGTCGCCCTCGGTCAGATGCTGCGCTTCTTTATACGTCCCGTCGCGCAACATGAACTGGTGATCAGGTGTACACCGGATCGTCTCTCCATTGTCAAGGGTCAACTCGATGAGCTGCGCATTCCGCCGGGTCACGCGGGCGTTCCGACCCTCGCCGACCACGATGCGACCGCTTTTGTCAACCGAGTAGACGTAGAAAACCTCGTCCGGAGGGAGTTCAGCCAGCTCCTCGAACGACCGCTCGGTACCGTCGAGGAGTCTGATCTTCGTGTCACCGGTAAAGCAGCCGAAGTTCCCCTGTCCATCCACCAGGGGATAGCGCATGGAGAAGTCCTGGGCCATGCGGGCCATGGCGTCGTACACCGCTGCCTCGCCGTGGGGGTGGTACTT
>CAYRNM010000290.1:0-1920 GCA_964425465.1 uncultured Anaerolineae bacterium
ACCCCCGGCCCCCTCTCCCCTCTCCTGCTAGGAGAGGGGAGAGGGGGCCACGAGGGTGAGGGGTGAGATTGCGCATGGCGACTGCCAGCACCCGCAGGCCGTTGCGGGCATAGTCATCGTTGGCCGCCATGATCTGCGCCCGCAAACCATCATCCAGCGGGCATTCCTGGCCGTCCAGCCGGATGCGGGTGCACAGGGCCAGCACCTCTTTTGGCGCTCCCTTCACGTAGGCCACCCGATTTTTGATTTTTGATTTCCGATTTCCGAGGGAGTGGATGGTGGACATTCGTTTGCGGCGGGAGTCAAAGGGGAGTTCGCGCAGGCGTGGGGTCCGCCGCACTTCGGCCTCCAGATCCAGTCCTGCTTTAAGCGCGACCACCTGTAGAGCAGCCTCCGTAGGGTCGCCCAGCACTGTCCAGCGGGGAGATTCGCTATTCGGCGGCAGCAGCCGAGCGTTGTTGCATAGCCCGGCCGTGACGAGCAACTGGCACAGATCACCGTCCACGGGGGTCGGAACCGGTTGCCCGGCGTCCAGGATCTGCCCCTCAGGCGCATACCCGACGCCCGTCACCGCCAGTCGCCGGCCGGCGAGCCATAGGTCACGCACAGTCATCTCGTTCTGAGTGAGCGTCCCCGTCTTGTCGGTGCAGATCAGGGTGGTGCAACCCAGGGTCTCGACGGCTGACAAGCGCTTGATCAGGGCATGGCGTCGGGCCATGCGCTGCGTGCCCATCGCCAACGCCAGGGTCACTGTCGGCAGCAAACCTTCGGGCACGAAGGCGACGATCATGCCCAGGGCAAAGATGAAACCCTCGGTCAAGTTAACGCCGGCCATCAAAACAGCCAGCACGAAGAAGAGTAGACCAGCGCCCACCGCTATAGCGGTCACCACTTTGGTGGCGTAGATCATCTCTTTCTGAAGGGGACTGAGTTCCTCCTCTAAGGCCTGAGTCAGATGGGCGATCTTGCCGAACTCGCTCTCCATACCGGTGGCAAAGACCGCCGCCTTGGCCATGCCGGCAGCCACACTGGTTCCGGCAAAAACCAGGTTGGGCAGTTCGATGTGGGCCAGGTCGGTGCGCAGGATCGCCTCGCTCGTCTTACGCACCGGGTGCGACTCCCCGGTGAGGGTAGATTGATCCACCCGTAATTCGGCCTCCTCCACCAGACGGCCATCGGCGGAGATGCGATCGCCTTCGGCCAGCAGCATCATGTCGCCGGGCACCAATTCCTCGGCCAGGATGCGCCGCTCCTCCCCATCCCGCAGCACACGGACGTAGTGAGGGATTAGCTGACGCAGGGTCTCGGTAGCTTTCTCGGCCCGGTACTCCTGCCAGAAACTGAAGGCGCCGTTGATCAGGTTGACCATCCAGATAGCGATACCCAACTGCGGCATCTGGGCGATGAAGCCGACAATACCGCCCACCCACAGTAGGATGGCCATCAGGTGGGTGAAGTTAGCCACAAACTTCAGGTAAAGGGGCTTTCCCTTTACCTCGCGGATGGCATTGCGTCCGAAGCGCTGTAGACGTTCGTCGGCCTCGGCCTGGGTCAGCCCCCGAGGCTGTGTCCTCAGTGCCCCGTAGACTTCTGAAACGGGCAGCGTATGGATAGACTCGCCAAGACGTGTTTCAAGAGATGGATCTGTTGAGTTACTCATTTTGGGCTTATGTGGACCTCGGGGTGAAAGGCCTGGAGAGCGGCCGGGTCATATGGTCTCTCTGGGATGAACCCGACTAGAGCTGCTCGGGCCGCTCCGCCAGTGTCACCGCGACCGTTATCTCCTCCCCGTCTCGGATGAGGGTCACTTCCACCTTGTCTCCCACCCGCGTCTCCGCTTCCAGGTAAACGGTCAGTTCCTGGAAGTTGGCGATGGGCTGGCCGTTGATGGCGGTGATGATGTCCCCACCCACTGGGATA
>CAYRNM010000290.1:2020-3389 GCA_964425465.1 uncultured Anaerolineae bacterium
ATGGATACCGGCCCTGGCCGCCGGGCTGTCTGGCACCACCTCAGCGACCAACAGCCCCTTGTCCACGGGAACCTCCATCCCGGCCTCCCGGAGGAGCTGCGCCCCCTCGGCGTCGAAGGGCAGGACGGATACCCCCAACCAGGGGTGAGGGTAGTGGCCTTGGGCGATCAACTGGGGCACTACTCGGTGCACGGTGTTGGCGGAGACGGCGAAGCCGATCCCCGCCGAGGCCCCCGCGGGGCTGATGATCTGAGCGTTTACCCCGATGACCCGCCCCTGCAGGTCCAGCAGCGGCCCGCCGGAGTTGCCGGGGTTGATGGCCGCGTCGGTCTGGATCGCCTCGCCGATGAAGCGGCCGTCGGGGCTCTGGATGACCCGGCTCAGGGCACTGATGACCCCCACCGTCAGTGTACGTTCCAGCCCAAAGGGGTTACCGAGGGCGACGACGAACTGCCCCACCCGCAGTTGATCCGAGTCCCCCAGGGGGATGGGGACAGGCAGGTCCTCCGTCTCGATGCGAATCACCGCCAAATCGTTGGAAGGATCCGTTCCTACGATCGTCGCAGTGCAGACCTTCCCACTGGGTAGCGCCACTGACACCGACTCGGCGTCCACCACTACGTGGTAGTTGGTGACAATATGTCCCTCGGTATCGTAGACGAAGCCGGAGCCGGTTCCTTCTTGGGGAATGGGCTGCATGAAGAAGTCGTATGTGATGACGCGGCTGGTGATGTTGACCACCGCCGGCCCAGCATGGTCGTAGACCGCTTCCACTTGAGCCTCCAGGGTGTGGGCCGGCTCCGCCAGCGGCACGGGGGTTGCTTGGGGCGGGGCGGTCGTTGGCGTCGGTGGCACTGTGGCCGTCGGTGCGGGGGTCGCCGGAGGCAGGGTAACCGTCAGCCCGGTACACGCCGGCACCGACACAACCAGCATAATAGCAGCCAGGATTAGAGCAACATGACTTTTACACATTATGCACCTCCTTAGATTTGAACTCTGCTATAGAAGGCCTTCTTCGCCAATTCCGACGAGGCGACGTAAAGCACAGCGATGGCTCCAAGGGCTAAGAGAAGCGATATCGGCAACGGGGTAAATCCCAAGAGCCCACTGAACGGCAAGTAAGGAACAACAAGCGTAACCACGGCAACCAGCAGGGTGGAGATCCACAGGTACTTGCCCGGCTTGCTCTTGAAGAAAGGCTTCCGCGTTCGCACCACGAGAGCGATGAACAACTCGGTCATCAGCGACTCCACAAACCAGCCAGTTCTAAATTGCTCCGCTGTGGCGTGGACGATGAGCAACAATATGCCGAAAGTGAGATAGTCAAACGCTGAACTCACCATGCCAAAGATGACCATAAAGTCGCGGA
>CAYRNM010000291.1:0-3378 GCA_964425465.1 uncultured Anaerolineae bacterium
CCACTGGCCAGGCGCCCACCCCCGCCGCCGGGCTTCCTACCCCGACTCCCACTGTGGGAGCGGAGGCCAGCTTCGAGGTGCTCACCCTGGCTCGAGGCGTGAGTGAGGAGCATCTACCCCTTGAGTCGGGCGATGTTTTCCCTGGAGGCGTAAAGCGGGTGTATGCCTTCTTCACCTACAGGGGGATGGAAGAGGGAATGGAATGGACACAGGCTTGGTACCGAGGAGAGGAGGAGGTGTGGAGCCAGACGAGCCCGTGGCGACGGGGAAGAGAAGGGATCGCCTGGGTCTACATGGAACTTGGCGACGGGTTTCCCTCAGGGGAATATGAGGTGAGGCTGTACATAGACCGCAAGCTTCAGCAGAGGGCCGAGTTCACAGTTCAGTAAATGTCAGGATTCTCAGGAGGAAGACGGAGATGGCTTTGAGAGTTTACAACACCCTCACCCGACAGCAAGAGGAGTTCGTGCCCTTACACCCTGGATTTGTGGGCATCTACGTCTGTGGGCCGACGGTGTACGACCACGCCCACATTGGCCACGCCAAAGGGTATGTCTCCTTCGATGTCATCGTGCGCTACCTGCGCTACCTGGGCTACAAGGTGCGCTACGTGCAGAACATCACCGATGTGGGACATCTCACCGACGACGCCGACGAGGGGGAGGATAAGGTCCTCCGCCGGGCCGCCCAGGAGCGGGTGCAGCCCATGGAATTGGTGGAGACCTACATGCGCTCCTACTTCGAGGACATGGATGCTCTCCATGTGGTGCGCCCCGACATCTCCCCCCGCGCCTCCGGCCACATTCCCGAACAGATTGAACTCCTCAAGGCGCTTTTGGAGAAGGGTTTCGCCTACGAGGTAAATGGCTCGGTCTACTTCTCCGTGGAGAGCTTCCCCGAGTATGGCAAGCTCTCCGGCCGGCGGATTGAAGAATTGGAGGAAGGGGCCCGGATGGCGGTGAACCCTGAGAAACGCCATCCGGCCGACTTCGCCCTGTGGAAGCGAGCCGAGCCCGGCCACATCCTGCGCTGGTCCAGCCCCTGGGGATGGGGTTATCCGGGCTGGCACCTCGAATGCTCCACCATGGCCATGAAGTATCTGGGCCAGACGGTGGACATCCGAGGAGGTGGATTGGAAAACATCTTCCCCCACAATGAGTGCGAGATCGCCCAGTCGGAGGCAGCGACGGGCCAACCCTTTGCCAGATACTGGCTGCATTGGAACATGGTCACCGTAGACGGGGTGAAGATGGGCAAGAGCCTGGGCAACTTCGTGACCATCAAACAGGCTTTGCAGCAGTATCCGCCGCTGGCCATCCGCTTCTTCATCCTCACCAGCCACTACCGCTCGCCCCTGGACTTCAGCGAAGAGGCGCTGAGCGGTGCGGCCAGGGGGCTGGAACGACTGCATGGCACCGTGAGGTTGGTCCGTGCCCAACTGCAAACCGCCCCTCCGGGGGAGGCGGGCCCAGCGGTTGAGGAGATGCTCTCCCAGTGCAAGGCCGATTTTCTAGAGGCCATGGATGACGACTTCAACACCGCCGCGGCCATCGGCGCACTCTTCGACCTCAACCGGGAGGTGAATGCGCTGCTCAGTGCCGAATCCCCTGTGACGCAGGGGACGCTGGCCGCGGTGGATGGACTCTACCGCGAGCTGGGCGGCCAGATCTTGGGCATCATCCCCGAGGAGATGGAGGAGCTGGGCGGTGGATTGGAGGGGCCCTTGATCGAGCTGCTCGTCGAGGTCCGGCAGAAGCTGCGGGAGACCCGTCAGTGGGAGCTGAGCGACGCCATCCGCAGTCGCCTGGGCGAGCTGGGCATCGCCTTGGAGGACCGGCCGGAGAGGACGGCCTGGCGGCTCACGCCCCAGAGCACCGAGGCCCAATGAGCAATGGCTCTGACTCAGCCACACGACCTGGTTCTGATCCTGACTGAGGAGGGGAGGCGCTACCTCCTGGAGCTGGAGCCCGGCCGGGAGTTTCGCTGTCCGGCCGGGCGGGTGTCCCACGAGGAGCTGATCGACCAGCCCTACGGGAGCTGGGTGGCGACCGACCGGGGGAGGTGGATCACTCTCCTCCAACCCTCGACCTCGGATCTGATCATGCACCTCCAGCGGCGGACGCAGATCGTCTACCCCAAAGAAATCGGCTACCTGCTGTTGTGGATGGACATCCGCCCCGGCAAGCGGGTCATCGAGGCAGGGACAGGCAGCGGGGCCATGGCCGTGGCCCTGGCCCACCATGTGCAGCCCACCGGCCGGGTGTACTCTTATGAGCTGCAGGAGGAATTCCAGGAGACCGCGCGGCGAAACCTGGAGCGCTATGGGCTCTTAGACTGGGTGGAGCTCAAAGCCCGGGATATCGCCCAGGGGTTCGATGAGCGGGATGTGGATGCGCTGTTCCTGGATGTGCGCCAGCCCTGGGAGTACCTAGAGCAGGCCCAGGCAGCACTAAAGGGGGGCGGTTTCTTCGGCAGCCTGGTGCCCACGGTCAACCAACTGGTCCGGCTCATCGAAGGGCTGGAGAGGGCGGGGTTCCTCGGCATCGAGGTCAAGGAACTGTTCCTGCGCCCCTACCGGGTGAATGCCCATCGGCTGCGGCCCGAGGATCGGATGGTGGCCCACACGGGCTATCTGGCCCTGGCCCGGGCCCCTTATCAGCGGCCATCCCTCCCTCTGACGCTGGATGAGCTGACGCAGTTGAGCCGGGAAGCGCTCCTGGCCCGATTGATTGAAGTGCTCAGAGGAGTCATGGTGGCTAAAGCCCGGCAACGCCGACGCAGGCATCGTCCGGTTCGGTACGATTGAGGACGGCGATGGCTGAGCTGCTGTACGGCCGGCATCCCGTGCGCGAATCACTGCTGGCGGGGCGGCGCACCTTCCATCGCCTGCTCCTGGCCCAGGGCATAGAAGAGCGAGGGATCATCGCCGAAATCGCGGCCCTGGCTCGCAAAGCAGGGGTAGCCATGCAGCGCGTGCTACGAGAAGAGCTGGACCGGCTGGGGGTCAGCCACCAGGGCCTGGCTGCCGAGGTGAGCCCTTACCCCTACGCCGATTGGCCGGAAATGCTGAACCTGGCCGAGGAACGGGGCGAGCAACCGCTGCTCCTCCTGCTGGACCTGCTCCAGGACCCGCAGAATGTGGGCACCCTGCTGCGCACCGCCGAGGCGGTAGGTGTGCATGGTGTGATCCTCCAGGAGCGCAGGGCAGTGGGCATCACCCCGGCGGTGGTCAGCTCCTCCGCTGGGGCGGTGGAGCACCTCCTGGTGGCCCGAGTGACTAACCTGGTGCGCACCATGAAGGCCCTCCAGGAGGCAGGCCTCTGGCTGGCGGGCCTGGAGGACCTCCCGGAGGCGCAGCCCTACGATCAAGTAGCTCTG
>CAYRNM010000292.1:0-3324 GCA_964425465.1 uncultured Anaerolineae bacterium
TAGACCCGGATCGTTTCAGCGATGTCGCACAGGTGCCTCAGATCAATGTCCTGTCCCAAAAGCAAGTCGGGCAAGGGGGCAGCGTGCACGCTCAGGTGGAGAAGCAAATCCACAGGGGCCAAAGCCCAGGTCTCGCTGCCGCCGATGCGCAGGGGCTGTGCTCGGGCCCACAGCTCAGAGGGGGGCAGGCAGTAGGAATCAGGCGGTGTGAGGGTCCAATGCACTTCCAGCTTGATTCTCCCCTCATCTTTCAGATAAGGCAGATGGCGGTGGTGCTGCCCGAACCATTCATCTGGGAGGCCATTGCCCGCGATCGTATAACCCAAGCCCAACACCACCTCCTCAGCCCGCAACAGGTCCTCTTTTCTCACCAGCACATCTATGTCACCGCACTGCCTCAAGGCGACTACGGGATAGACTTGCGTGGCTAAAGCCATGCCTTTCAAGACGATGGCTTCGATGCCGATCTCTTTGAAGGCCACTAATACCTCTTCAAGGGCTTGGGTAAAGCGCAGATGACGCAGCGCGTTGGCGTAGTACATCCGCTCCAATCTGCTCAGCACGGCAGGCGGCACCGTCCTCTCCGCGCCGATGGCCTTGAGGTGGTGGTAGAGCAACTGCGGGATAGCGTGTCGAGTAGCCGCTGCGAGCAGGTAAGCCCAATCCAGCTCACTACTGAGAAGTTCCCAGGTCGCCTCAGCCGTGCCCTCATCCATCTCTGTCTTGGCGCAACACAGCAACAGCCGGTCTTCTGGGGATAGCCCCTCGGTCTTCTCGACTTCCACCACTTTGCCTAGAATCTGCCCCCTGCCGATGGGAGGATCCGGCAGAGGGCGATCGTCGCCCTTGGTGACAAAGAGCGTTTGCGGTCCCTCGACGATCACCTGCACTACACGATGGACAACGAAACCTGGAGCTTGTCCCGGTGGTTTGGGGTACAGGATCACATCACCGGCCTGGATATTCGCCGTGCCATACTCTACGACCACAACATCCCCATCCCGGATGAATGGGTTCATGCTGTCACCGATCATCCGGAAGCGGTGCTGTTTCCCAACTCCCTTCCAGGCTTCTCTTGCTGCCTGCAATAGTCCGTCGTCCATAGTCCTTGGTCCTTAGTCCGTAGTCTGGAATGGACTGCGGACCAGTGGTAGATAGATCTGAGTCAAAGGAATAGTATCGCCCAGAGCCAATTCCAGAGCCGGGTCGCCGAACAGCACAAAGGTCTCGACCAGTTCTCCCAGGCTGCTGTTCTGGGCATAGGCGGAGATTTTGGCTGCTGTGGTAGCTGGACCGAGGAGGCGATTGTCGTCCTCGAAGATGGCGGTGAAGAGTTCCCCAAAGAGCAACCTGTGCTGCGATGGGAAGCCTAAGCCCGTGGGACTCCAGGCAGCGATAGCTCCCTTCCCCCCAACGCGAAGGAACTCCTCAGCCAAGGAGTAGTCCTCCAGCGGATGGGGGAAGAAGCCGTTCAAGCAGGTGGCTGTGGTCAAGAAAGGGAGTTCCTGGCCATTGTTCAAAGAGGCGATGTGGGAGCGGTCGAAGATGCGGCCGCCCGACCAGGTGCCCCAGCGGTCGGTGAAGCCATGGCCGACGTAATTGACCAGAAGGGTGCCGTCGTTGACGTAGCGCACGATGTCAGCGGTGGGATCGGCTGGTGATTGATACTCCCGTGCATAGACCCGCTGGGCACGATATCCCTCGGGGAGCAGAGCGACCAAATGCTCGGAGACAGTCTCAAAATCGGTCTGGTCATCGTCGGCGACGAAAAGGGCATTCCGATTCCAATCGCCGGGAGGTGGGCTCTGCTCGTAGTTGATGATCTTCTCCACGACGGCGTTCACGTCTTCAGGCCGCTGAGCGGAGATGCGGCCGATGAACATGTCGGGCAGGATGTCGTCACCGCTCACGCATGCAAACCAGTTATCGTTGGGTGTCTCCCCGAGGGGCCAGGTCTCGAAGATGTGGGTGGGCACGTAATTGAGCCTTCCGGTGCCGAAGTTGTCTTTGAAATCCATGTTGGCGTCGCCCACCAGCAGAACGTAGAGAGGGGCCACGGCCCAATGATGGTAAGCGTAGCTCAGGAAATCGCGGATAGCCTGGGGATCGAAGATGCCGTAGTTGAACTCGTCGTAGATGTCCGTAACTCTGACCACCTTGACTTGCAGGCCCTGGTCCTGGCGATGGCTCGCCAGGGGCAGTATGCTCTCGTAGAACTCGTCGTGGGTGATGATGACGTAGTCGGCGGCGTTGGTCGGCGATCTCAAGCCCGAGGGCTGATCCATGATCATAGCAGCCGGCGTCTTCCCCTGAGCTGAAGTCAGGGCAATGTAGCGGGCCTGTCCTGTGATGGTATCCTGAAACCTCACGGTGTAGGTGCCATTGGCTGCTTCGATCACCGGATGGACCACGCGCGCCACGTTGGCCGGATCAGTGATATCGAAGATAGAGACGTCGTCCTCGCTGAAGTTGGTCACCACGAACTGGTAGGTTCCGCTTCCCTCCTGCCAGAATTCAAGGTGATCGTTCTCTGCCACGAAGGTGTCCCAGTAGTCCACTTCGAACCAGTTGAGGTAGATGCTATCGGCCGCAGCTCCCGTATCGCCCACCGATTCAACGGTGAGAGTATTGACACCCTCGGCGAGAACCGACTGGGGCACCGTCGCCTGGTGCTGGTACTCGATCTGCCCATCCCACAGGGCGTCACCGACCTCCACGCCGTTCAAGGTCATCCTGGTGTGATGGTCAGGATCAACCCCATAGTCGTCTGTTTTCCCCCTCAGTCCAACCCGCAGGATGGCATCTTTCCCCTCCTCGGTCGCCAGATGGTGGAGATCAAAGGTGAGCGTGGTTTCTGTTGGCGCTTCCAGAGGCCCCCGCCAGAACCAATGGTCTTGCCCTGCCCCATTGGGGATGTTCTGCCAGTAGACGTGGTCCTCCTCGGCGTGCAGGGTAGCATAGAACGAGGACGGTGTGGGATGAACCCCAGCCAGGCTCCCGTCTCTCTCGGCCATGCGTAAACCTTCCGCCCCGCCGGTGCTCAGCCAGTAGACGTTCCGAACCGTGAAGGGCCCGGTCATGGCCTGGCCGTAGAACTCAACGTAGTCCTCAGCATCAAAGATCCCATCTTCCTCACCGTGCACATAGATGGGGATCTCGTGGTCTCGATGAGTGATCTTGATCGTCCGAGGATCAGCGTCCGTCAGGTCGAGCCCCGCATCTTGGAGTTGGGCACCAGTAAGGCGATAGAGGCCGTCCTCCTCGACAGCGATCTTGAGCATCGGTAGATCCAAACCACCCCGCCCGGGGCTGAAGCCGCCGGGC
>CAYRNM010000293.1:0-3293 GCA_964425465.1 uncultured Anaerolineae bacterium
AAAAGTGCCACAGCCAATAATATCAAAACACGCTTGCTCATCGGGCTCCTCCTTTGGGTGAAGCGCATGGCGCTTAACTTGGAAATATATTCTGTTCTCTCAATAGCCTTCCTTGTCAGCTTCAGATTACCCCAACGGGCTGCAAATATGCCCAGGTCTCACTCATCCCCTTGTCAACTCACCCATCAACTCCCGATGCAGTGCTTGCACCGTGGCCGCCATCTCCCCCTCCGGCACGACGAAGGAGACGTTGTACTCCGAAGAGGCCTGGGCAATAGAAATGACGGGCGTCCTCTGCCTGCCCAACGCAGCGAAGGTGCGGGGCACAATCCCCTGTCCATCCTCCCCCGGCCCACCCACCACCGAGATGGTCGCCACCTGTTGCCCCACCTCCAGGGGAGCGATCCGCCCTTGGTCCAACTCGTCGGCGAACTCCTGGCGCAACAGTCGCAGGCTGGAGCTCAGATCCCCCCGCCGCACCAGCAGGGCCAGGTTGCGCTCGGAGAAGGACTGGGTGAACATCAGCACCTCCACCCCCGCCTGGCCCAGGCAGTGCAAGGCGCGCGCGGCTACCTGCGGCGTCCACACATCGTCGCTACCCCGTACGGCCAGCAGGCTCAACTCCCGCGTGGAGATGATGGCCCGCGTGCGGGGCCGCCCCGCCGAGGGCTCTTTCACGATCAGTGTGCCAGGATGGGCAGGATGGAAGGTGTTGCGAATGCGCAGGGGAATGCCCTGTTCCTCCAGAGGCTTGATGGTCTTGGGGTGCAGCACCTCCGCCCCGAAGTAGGCCAACTCCGCTGCCTCTACGTAGGACAACTCCGCCAGCGTGCGCGCCTCAGGCACCAGGTTGGGATCGGCGGTGAGGATGCCATCCACATCGCTCCAGATCCACACCTCATCAGCCTCCAGGCAGGCGCCGATGATCGCCGCCGAGTAATCGCCTCCACCCCGGCCCAGGGTGGTGGGCACCCCCTGAGCGGTCGCCCCGATATAGCCGGTGATGACAGGGACCAGGCCGCGCTCCACCAAGGGGCGGACATGCTCCTCCAGCCGGGCCGTTGTCTCAGCGAGCAGCGGATTGGCCCCGCCAAAGTGGTCGTCGGTCACCAGCACCCGACTGGCATCCACGTGCTCCGCGGGCACACCCTGAGCGCGCAGCAGGGCGGACAGGATGGTGACTGACAGCTTCTCCCCCAGAGCGGCGACCATGTCCAGCCCCCGCAGGGTGACCTCGCCCATGACGGCGATGGATTGGCAGAATCGCCCCAGCTCGGCCATCCATTCGGCGATGGCGGTGCACGTCGCCTGTCGCTGATCTGCATCAGCCAGCAAGCGGTGGCAGACCCCCATGTGCCGATCCAGGAGGCGGGCCTGGATGGCCTCGCACTCCTCCATTCGTCCCTCGGCGGCGGCCCGTGCCGCACTGATCAATTGATCGGTCACGCCGCTCATGGCCGAGACGACCACCACCAGTCGAGGATGCTGTCCCCGCACCCCTCGGATGATCTCCGCCACAGCCAACATGCGTTCAGCGTTACCTACCGATGTGCCGCCGAACTTGATCACCAGCATGAGCACCTCCTACAGCAACCCTCGGTACGCTCCTCCGTCAATCTGGATGGTAGTCCCATTGATGAAGGCCGCTCGCTCCGATGCCAGGAAGGCCACCAGAGCAGCGATCTCCTCCGGCTTTCCCAGCCGCCGGGCGGGAATCTGTTGCCGATAGACATCCAGCACCTCATCGTAGCTGATCCCCTCCCGCTCCGCCCACGCCCGGGCCAGGTCCTCCACCCGCTCGGTGAAGGTGTAGGTGGGACAGACGTTGTTCACCGTGATCCCCTGAGCAGCGAACTGGGTGGCGATGGTCTTGGCCAGGCCCACTACCGCAGCGCGGATCGAATTGGAGAGAATGAGATCCTCGATGGGCTGCTTGACAGAGATGGAGGTCATGTTGATGATGCGTCCCCACCTGCGCTCTTGCATGGAGGGCAGGACCAGTCGCATGAGGCGCACGGCGCTCATGAGGGTGAGCTCCACTGCAGCATGCCAGCCCTCGTCCTCAAAATCGAGAAAGTACCCAGCGGGTGGGCCACCGGCGTTGGTCACTAGGATGTCCACCCCACCGAAGCGGGCCTGCACTGCCTCCACCAGCCGCCTGCAATCCTCCGCTCGCGACACATTGGCCACCACGGGCAGCACCTCAGCACCCGTGGCCTGCCGGATCTCCTCCGCCGTGGCCTCCAGTCGCTCTCGTCCCCGGGCGCAGATGGCCACCCTGACCCCCTCGCGGGCCAACTCAAAGGCGATGGCCTTCCCCAGCCCTCGGCTGCTGGCTGCCACCAAAGCCGCCTTATCCCTCAATCCCAGATCCATGATGTACCCTCCTCTTCGTCAATGGCGATCAGCTTACAACTTACCCATTGTACCACCCATCTCGTCACCGGAGCCATCCGCTCTGGCGCGGGCAGCATATGGGGGGAAAAAGCCCGCACCTTGTCCATCTCCGAGCCCCGTGGCAGGTCGCCCCACTGAATCACCTCCCCCCAGTAGAGATGGCCCTGCCCGGGTGTCTCTCCCAACCGGGTGAGGAGGATGCCCAGCGGGCGCAACTGGTCCACCTGGGCTCCCATCTCCTCCAAGAGCTCTCGCTCTGCTGTCTGAGTCAGGCTTTCCTCCGGCTCCACCTTGCCACTGGGTAGCTCCCAGGTATCGCGCCACCGGTGATGGACCATGAAGAACTGCTCTCGCCCTTGCGAGAAGGGGATAACCATGGCGAAGAGGCTTTTCCGAGCTGCGTAGTCTCGATACGCTGGCGCGTCCACAGGCACCAGGGCCTCGACAGTCAATTCCTCCACGGCGGCCTCTGTCATCCCCCGGCGATGGCAGGCACAATGGAAACCTCATCCCCATCCTGGAGGGGGGTGTCCAGTCCCTGCAGGAAACGAACGTTCTCCCCGTTAATGTAGATGTTGAGTGTGCGCTGGAGCCTGCCATGTTCATCCCGCAACCGCTCGGTGATGCCGGGATAGGCGGCTTCCATCTCGTCCAGAAGCGCTTTGAAAGTGTGGGCTGCCAGTTCGATCTGACGTTGGCCCCCCGCTTTGCTGCGCAGCGGGGCCGGGATGCGCACGACTACAGACATTGGCCTTCCCTCCTGCTTTGAGAGATATCCTTCGATAGGATAGTGGTGCTTGCCCTGCACCAGCGCGCAGCAAGCTGCGCTATTCCAAAATGACTAAAGGTATCTCTGAGAAGGGCCCATCAGGGGCCTCCAGTTGCCACAGGCGAGC
>CAYRNM010000294.1:0-1616 GCA_964425465.1 uncultured Anaerolineae bacterium
GGGGAAGGGGGTAGGGTTGAGTCCCGGCCCGGGTGAGCACCACCGCGCCCAGCCCAGCTGAGCCCACGATCAGGGCGAACAAGCTTCCTAGGCAGGGGAAGGCCCAGATCAGTGAGATGAGGGCCACACCCACGATCGTTGCCAGCGGCAGGGTGGGCTCAGCCTTGAAGGCGGTTAGGACTCGCTGCCCCACTATCAGGCCCACCGCCGTCCAGCCGAAGAGCCAGGCTATCACCGCCGCCAGCCAGATCAGGAGGCCTGAACAGGCGGCAATGAGGAGCACCAGGCCCACGCAGAAGGCCACCACCAGGCTCAAAATCCCCACTCCCAGGCTGGGCAGGGGCTCCGCTACCGCCGTGCTCCCCACCCGCTGTGTCGGCTCCGGCCAGAAGAGGACGATGAGCAGCCCTAGGATGGTGAGTACCACGGCTCTGCCAATGGCCTTGACCACACCCCAGATAATGCTCAGCGTGAGACGTGCACTATCGCTGAGCCAGTCCCTTGGCCCAAGGGGTGGCCAACGGTAGGGGAACCACGGGCCTCGAAAACTCAGGGGACCTATAGCCTCTCCGCCCCGGATGACTGCTCCCTCCTCCCGCTCCACCCGAGTGCCAAAGTTGACCAGTTGCCCCTTGATCCGGGCTGTCCCCTTCAGTTTTAGGTCTCCGCCGAAGGTGACTACGTCGCCATCAACCTCACCGGCCACAATGGCTCGGCCACCCAGGATAGCTACATCCCCTCGCACCAGGCTGCCCTCCTCTAGGGTGGCCTCTCCGCCAAAGACCGCTAGGTCGCCATCGAGGGTCTCCCCTGATTTCAGGGTAAAGGTGCCTCCGAAGACCACCTTCCCCTCATTATTATTGCCCTGGGCGAAGACAGGGAGGGCCAGGGTGAGTGAGATGAACAGGGCTATGACCACCCACAATAGTTTCTTCATGTTCCTTACCTCCTATGCATATGGATTAGCGGACCAACATCCTTTGTCGCTGTCGGCCAAGGGCCAGCCAGGCCCACAGACAGACCAGCATCAGGGCTGGGATCAGACAGCCGTTGATCCCCGCTGACAGCCAAGCGGAGGGCAGGCTGGTGGCCAACAGCCAGAGGGCCCGCAGGGTGGCCTGGCCCACCAGAAGGAGCCGGGCCAGGAGCTGTATCTCCAGGCCCACCGGCATCGGCTGCTGGAGCAGGAGCCAGCCCAGGAGTGCCGAGCCACTCATGAATCCGGCGAGAGCCAGGCCCAGCCATAGGCACACTACCACAACTCCCAGGGCCCACCGTCGGCGCTCCCGCTGCCTCCTCAATCGCTCCTCGACGCGGAAGGCCAGGTCCGCTGCGGGCGAGGCCAGTGGCGCTTGGGTCAGAAAGTAGGACACCGATTGCAGGGCCTCCCATTCCGCTTGGCAGATTGGGCAGTGGATCAGATGAGCTTGCAGGGCCCGCTCTTCATCGGCCGATAGCATGCTGTCCAAGATCAGAGACATCCTCCATTTTGCCTGTTGGCAGTTCATCCCTCCGCCTCCATCTCTCGCCATAGGCGGGCCAGCTGCTCCCGAGCCCGGAAGAGCCGTGATTTGACTGCCTCCTCACTGATGCCCGCCATTTGGGCGATCTCCTGA
>CAYRNM010000294.1:1716-3285 GCA_964425465.1 uncultured Anaerolineae bacterium
AGTCGAGCCAACATCTCCTGCACCACTATCTCCCGCTCCCGCCGATCCACCACCTGCTCTGGCGTGGGCTGCCCACTGCAGAGTATATCGGGGGGGAACGATTCCTCCAGCGAGAGCTGAGACAGGCGGCGCTGGCGCAACTGGTCAATGCAATAGTGGGAGGTGATGGAGAGCAGCCAGTTGACGAATTTCCGCCCCGGCTGATAGCTCCTCAGATGCTGGTAGGCCCGTAGGAAGGCCTCCTGTGCCGCCTCCTCTGCGGCAGCCGCATCGCCCAGCATGCGATAGGCCAGGTTGTACACCGGCCGCTGATAGGCCCGCACCAACTGGCCGAAGGCCCTGTGGTCGCCCTGCTGAGCCCGAAGGATCCACTCGCTTTCCCGCTCCATGAAGAGGTCCTGTCCAAAGGGAGGGCCAGGCTGTCCTTCTGTTCCCTCACTACTCTATACGGAAAATCGCCCCAAAAGTTTCACGGCCTTGACAACTCGCCACAACCGAGGTATCCTAATGGTGTGATGCGCCGAACAACGGACCCAGGAATGAAACGGACACGGAGAGTTTGCCCATGCCCTCACAGACCTATCTCGCCATTGAAGGCCCCATCGGAGTGGGAAAGACCACGCTGGCCCGATTGCTCCAACCCCAGTTCCAGGCCCAGTTGGTGCTGGAGGCCTTCGAGGAGAACCCCTTCCTCGGCGATTTCTACACCGACCGGGCGACCTATGCCTTCCAGACCCAGCTCTTCTTCCTGCTCAGCCGCTATCGTCAACAGCAGCGGATGGGTCAGATGCTTTGTGATTACTCCTCGCTCATCAGCGACTACACCTTCGCCAAGGACCGGCTCTTCGCCCAGCTCAACCTGCGGGATGATGAGCTGGCCCTCTACGACCACCTGCACGACCTCCTGGCGCAAAACATCCCCACGCCGAATCTGATCGTCTACCTCTTCGCCGATACCGAGGTCCTGCTGCAGCGCATCGCCAGCCGTGACCGACCCTACGAGCGGGAGATGGATCGTGATTATCTGGACGCGGTGCGAAGGGCCTACATCGCTTTCTTTAGCTCCTATCGGGGAGCGCCAGTGCTGCCCATGGACACCAACGAATTGGACTTCGTGCGGAGGCCGCAGGATTTGGAGTCCATCGCTGGGCGCATTCGCTCAGTGCTTCAGGAGGGAACCTACCAGCGGCCTCTGCCCCATTTTACGCCCACCCTGGCGGAGGCGGATCAGGCCATCTTCGACCAGGAGCAGCGTCGGCTGGCCGATTTCCAAGGCTGGCATCGGGCCTTCGACGAGGCGCGTGGCTTTGAGAAAGACCTCTATTTCAACTACATCCTGTTTGCCGAAGAGGTGGGTGAACTGGCCCGGGAGCTCACGCAGGTCTGGCGAGCGGAACAGCGACTCCGCAGCGAGGGAGCTGATGCGGAGAGAAGCTTCAGCCTTGCTGCGGAGCAGTGGAGGCCACAACTGGAAGGTGAGTTGGCCGATTGCCTGGCCTACCTCCTGAAGCTGGCCAATTACCTGGGCATTGACCTGGAGGAAGCGTATCTGACCAAAATGCGGGAGAA
>CAYRNM010000295.1:0-3250 GCA_964425465.1 uncultured Anaerolineae bacterium
GACCACCTGACCAAGCGCGAAGGTGCGCTCCTGGATATAGGGGGCAATATCCCGCAGGGCGTCTTCATCGAGTTGGGCAAAGAAGGGTAACTGATGCAGCTTCTGAAGTGTGGTAACCATCAACTCACCTGCTTCAGGATCGCCTCCTGCCGGGCCCACATGATCGCTTCCTCCTCTGGGGTTGTGTGGTCGTAGCCCAAAAGATGCAGCACCCCATGGATGACCAGCAGGGCCAGCTCCCTGTCTGGTGAATGGCCCTGCTCCTCAGCCTGGGCTCGGACATGGGGGTAGGAGATAACCACATCCCCCAGATAGGGGATTGTGCCCGGCGCTTCCACAAATCCCTCAGCCGCACCTCCAAAGGCCAGGACATCGGTGGGAGAATCCACTCCCCGATAACGGCGGTTCAGTTCTCGCACCCTGTCGTCGTCGGTGATCACCACTGTCAATTCGCCCTCGCCCGACAACCCCTCCTGTACCAGCACTTCGCGAACGACCTCCTGCACCCGCTGGGCATCCACATGTGCGGTGAAAGGGCGGGCGACCTGGACTTCAATCAAGAAAGCCATAGCTCATTCCGATGGTGGGAGAGACCCCTCTGGATATTCGATGCGAGGATGGCGGATGCCCTGCAGGGTGGAGACGAAGATGTCGCGGATACGGGCCAGATCGCGCAGGGTTAGCTCGCTCTCATCTAGTTCCCCCTGCGTGATCTTCTCCTGGGTGATCTTCTGCACCAGGGCGGCGATCTCATCCGGATCGTTGACTCGGGAAGCACGGGCTGCAGCCTCACAACTGTCGGCCAGCATGACGATGGCTGTCTCCCTGCTCTGCGGCTTAGGCCCTGGATAGCGGTAATCCCCTTTCCGCACCTCCTGCCCTTCCTCTGCTTGCTCCTTGGCACGGTGATAAAAATAGCTGTTCACTGCTGTGCCCTGGTGTTCAGGGATGAAAGCGGCAATGCGGCTGGGCAAATGGTATTTTCGTGCCAAGGCCAGTCCGTCAGCCACATGGCTGATCACAATTTGGGCGCTGGTGCGGGGATCAAGCCGGTCGTGGACATTCGTCCCCTCCACCTGATTCTCGACGAAGAAGTAGGGGCGCACCGTCTTGCCCACATCGTGGTAGTAGGCCCCCATGCGGGTCAAGAGGGCATCGGCGCCGATGGCCTGGGCGGCCTGTTCAGCCATGTTGCTCACCAGCAGACTGTGATGATAGGTGCCGGGGGCCCGGAGGAGGAGCTGCTGCAACAGGGGGTGGTCCGGCCGAGCCAGTTCCAGAAGTTGTAAGGGGGTAATGACGTCGAAAAGCTGTCCCAGGAGGAAAAAGCCGGCCAGGGCTAAGCTGGCTGAGAAGCCGCCATTGACCCCGCTGGCTCCTGCCAACACCAGTAACTCCCTAAGGTCCATGTCTTGCCTCGGCAGTCGAAAGGCCAGGATGACGACGATGTTAACCAGAGCGATGGAGACTGCAGCCCAGATGAAAGTATTGAGCCGCTCCACTTTTTGGACCTGGAGGATGCCTACGATGCTGCCCAGGAGGAGATAGCTGACCACTTCGAAGGATCCCTCGGCCATCAAGCCTGCCATCAGGCTCATGAGCAGGGTGATCAGGATGGCTAGATGAGGGTTGAGGAGCACAGCCAATAGAATGCCCAGAGCGGCCAGGGGAAACAGGTAGGGCAGGACGGCGTGGCCGGAGACGATGAACCTGGCCCCCAGGAGGAAGAGTCCATTGAGCAGCAGCAACAGAAGCAACAGGCGGGCGCGGTGATGAAGGGACTCCTCCAAGCGCAACAGGTACAACCCCAGGACGAAGGCCAACACCAACGCCAGGCCCGCGATACCCAGGAGGCGAGGCCATTCCTCTTCCGGCTGACGGAGGCCCAAAGCCTCCAGTGCTTCTAGGGCCAGTGCATCCACGATCTCGCCCTGCCGCAGGATGATCTCATCCCGCTTCCAGGTGCGACTGATAGGCTCCACGCTCTCCCGGGCCTGCTGGCGTGCCTTCTCCGTGAGTTCGGCATTGTAAAGACTATTCGGTTGGATAAGCTGGAGGGTGATCTCCGCCACGACTGCGGCCTGTGCCTCGTTGAGGTCCAGGGCGATAAGGGTGGGCACCCGTCGGCGCGCTTCGGCCACCTCGCTCGCCCGTATCTCCTGCCGCATGGAGTGATCCAGCACCCGCACCGTCTCCTCGGCCACGCGCTGCCAGTCAGCGGGGGAGAAATCCAGGATCCGGGAGCGGGTAGTGGAAGAAAGCTGGAGGCCCTCAATAGCCTCCAGCATGGCCTCCTTTTCCCCAGTGGAGGCATACCTGTCATATCGCAGGGCATCCAGGTAAGCCAGGATCTGGCGCGCCCACTCTACCTGCCGACGGGCCACTTGTGCATCGGGCGGATCGTGCACTGGTTCCACCCGCGCAGCGGCTTGTGCCTGCGCCTTTTCGGTGAGGATGCGGCTGACATAGGTCAGTGACTGAGGAGCGCGGATGTCCACCGAGCTCACCTGCCCCTCGCGCAGCACAACCCGATTGGAGGGCAGCCATGGAGAGATGAGGACCGCTCCCACCATCGTGGCGAAGAGGAGCACGAATAGGGTCATCCACAGCAGGGCTGGGAGCCGTATCTCGCGCCCCCTCAGGCGGATGTGCAAGGCACTGCCCTTTTTCCCATCGCTGTGCTTCACTATGGCCCCCTATTCCTCGCTTCACCTTGTCCTGTCAGCAGTTCCCGTACGATCTGGCTGACCTGTCCGCCATCAGCCCGGCCGCGCACAGCTGGTATCAGCCTCCCCATCACCTTTCCCGTGTCGCGGGGACTGGTGGCACCCACCTCAGCGATCACCCTCTGCGCCTCGGCACGGATCTCTTCAGGGGAGAGTTGTCGGGGCAGATACTTCTCCAGAACCTCAATCTCGGCCTGCTCCTGGGCCACCAGGTCCTCCCGGCCACCCTTTTGAAACTGGGCGATAGAGTCATGCCGCTGCTTCACCTCTTTGGCAATGAGGGCCAGGATCTCATCCTCAGTGAGCGAGCGGCGGCGCTCCACCTCGGCGTTGGTGATGGCGGCCCGCACGGCGCGGATGGCCAGCTTTCGTCGCTGATCCCCGCTACGCATGGCATCTTTCAGGTCGGCGAGCAGTTGCTGTTGTAGGTCCATGTTTCCTCCCTCAGCGATATTCCCACAGCCTGTCCTGGCTAGGGTGTGGATTCTATTATACCTTGGCTAGAGTCAAATGTCTAGCGAAGC
>CAYRNM010000296.1:0-3250 GCA_964425465.1 uncultured Anaerolineae bacterium
AAGAGCTACCGGCCGGGCGATGTGGCGGAGGTGCTGATCCCCTCCCCCTACCAGGGGCCGGTGCAGGCGCTGGTCACCATCGAGCGGGGCCACATCCTGCACCACGAGGTGCGCACCCTCCAGACCAACAGCGAGATCCTGCAGATCCCCATCACCGCCGATCACGCGCCCAACATCTTCGTCTCGGTAGTCATCGTCAAAGGGATGGGCGAAAACAATCCCCGACCCTCCTTCAAAGTGGGCTACGCCATGCTCCCCGTCTCCACCGAACAGCAGGAGCTGACCGTGGAGATCAAGCCCGACCGGGAGAGGTACCAGCCTGGCGAGACCGTGGCCTACGACATCCGCACCACGGACTACACCGGCCAGGGCGTCTCGACGGAACTTTCGCTGGCGCTGGTGGACAAGGCGGTGCTGGCCCTGGGCGGCGCAGAGCAGGCCTCGCTGCTCGATGTCTTCTACAGCCAGCGAGGGGTGGGATTCCAGACTGCGGCCAGCCTGGCCCTCTCCGTGGAACGGCTCGCCGAGCGGCTGGCGGCCGAGGCCAAGGGGGGCGGCGGAGGCGCGGAGATGGAGGGCCTCGCCGTGCGGCGCCTCTTCCCCGACACCGCCCTGTGGGAGCCGGCCCTGACCACCGATTCAGAGGGCCAGGCGCAGGTTTCGGTGGAGCTGCCGGACACCCTCACCACCTGGCGGCTGACAGCCAAGGGGATCACCCCCGACACCCTGGTCGGCGAGGCGAGGGCCGACGTGATCAGCACCAAGGACCTGCTCCTGCGCCCGGTGCTCCCCCGCTTCTTCGTGGTGGGGGACCAGGCCCAGATCGGGGCGGTGGTGCACAACAACACCGACCGCGAGATGGATGTGAGCGTCAGCCTGCAGGCCACCGGCCTGACGACGGATGCTGATGTGGGTCAGACAGTGACTCTGCCGGCCAGGGGCAAAGTCGAGGTCGAATGGCCCATCGTGGTGGGCCCTGTGGAGGAGACCCGAATCCTCTTCACCACTTTCGAGTTGACTCCGTCGAGTTCCTCTGCTCCATTGTCCGACGCAGTGGAGCTCACCCTGCCCGTCTACAACTATTCCACGCCGGAGGTGGTGGGCACGGCGGGGCAGCTCTCCGAGCCCGGTGAGCGGCTGGAGGTGATCTACCTGCCGCAGCGGATGGATCCCAGCCAGGGTGAGTTGAGGGTGGCCATCGAACCCTCGCTGGCGGCCTCCATGCGCGATGGGCTGCGCTACCTGGAGCACTACCCCTACGAGTGCATCGAGCAGGTGGTCTCCCGCTGGCTGCCCAACCTGCTGACCTACCGCACTCTGCGAAAGCTGGGGATCGAGCGCCCTGACCTGGAGCAGCCACTGCGCGAGCTGGTGCCCGTGGGCCTGCAGCGCATCTACGCCCACCAGCACCCCGACGGCGGCTGGGGCTGGTGGATCAATGACCCTAGTGATCCCTTCCTCACAGCCTACGTCCTCCTGGGGCTGATTCAGGCCCAACGGAGTGATTTCGCCGTGGATCAGGCAGTCATGGACCGCGCCGCCGGGTTCCTGCAGGAGAGCCTGAGGGCCCCGCAGGATGTAGAGCACCCCTGGGAGGTCAATGCCCAGGCCTTCATCCTGTACGTGTTGGCTGAGCGGGGGGACCTGGCCCCCAGCCGCGCGGTGAAGCTGTACGATGTCCGCGGCCGGCTGGCCAGCTACGGCAAAGCCTTCCTGGCCCTGGCGTTGGATCTGAGCAATCCAGAAGAGCGGACGCGGGTGGATGGACTGCTCAGCGACCTGGCCAGCGAGGCCATCATCAGCGCCACGGGCGCCCACTGGGAGGAGGAGGGAGACGATGTGTGGACCATGAACACCGACACCCGCTCCACGGCCATCATCGTGGCCGCGCTGTCGCGTCTCGACCCTGAGAGCTCGCTGCTGCCCAACGCGGTGCGCTGGCTGATGGTGGCCCGCAAGGAGGGGCATTGGGAGACCACCCAGGAGACCGCCTGGGCGCTCATCGGCCTGACCGACTACATGGCTGCCAGTGGCGAACTGGAGGCGGACTACTCCTGGCAGGTGCTGCTCAACGGCCAGGAGTTGGGCCGGGGGGACGTGGACGCCTCCAACCTGGATGAAGAGCAGGAGCTGCGGGTGGCGGTGGCGGATCTGTTGCGCGAAGAGGGCAATCGGCTGCTGATCCAGCGGGGAAAGCCCATGGCGGGGCAGACCGGCCGGGGGCAGCTCTACTACACCGCTCACCTGCGCTACTTCTTGCCGGTGGAGGATGTGCAGGCCGCCTCGCGGGGGGTGTTCGTGGCCCGGCAGTACGCACTGGCCGACGATCCCGAGCGGGTCATTGATGGGGCCGCGGCCAATGACACGGTTCAGGTGAAGATCACCCTCGTGGCCCCCCACGACCTGCACTACCTGGTGGTCGAGGACCCACTGCCCGCGGGGTGTGAGGGGATTGACCGCAGCCTGAAGACAAGCAGCGTGGTGGGCGAGCAGCCCTCGCTGGAACGGGTGGAGGAGTACGGTGGGTGGGGCTGGTGGTGGTTCAGCCATACCGACCTGCGGGATGAGAAGGTAGTGCTCTTCGCCACCTACCTGCCGCGGGGCACCTACGAGTATACCTATCAGATCCGGGCCAGCCTGCCCGGTCGGTTCCTGGTGATGCCCACCACGGCCTACGAGATGTACTTCCCCGAGGTATGGGGCCGTTCCGACGGGGGCGTCTTCACCGTCACGGAATGAGCTGGGTTGGCGACTTGGTAGTGTCGGCTTCGGCCGTCCACAGGCGGCTGAAGTGGCTACTACTTCCACAAGGCCTGGCTGTTGCCATGCAGCCGGGCCTTGTTGTCTGTTGCGAGTAGGCGAGGATTCAAGTATAATGATAACTGGTGGTATCATAGCAGACGCTTCTCTCCCACGGCGACCTGCTGGCACAAGCGTTAGCTGCCGGGCCAGGTTGAGCCGATGATGGCTGGTGGTGGGGGAGATTGACCAAGGGAGTTAGTTGTAGGACGGGAGGGATGACCATGCTACCGGCGATCGCAGATATTGCTACCCTCAGCGATGAGGTGAAGAGTGGCCAGGTATACGGCGTCGTCCAGTTGTACAAAGTGCTGGAGGACAAGCCAGCACTGGAAAAAAACCCAGCCGACGTCTTCGCCCGCACCTATCTCACTGATGCGCTGAGGACGGCATTGAATCAGGTCCGCTCCAAACTGACCGGCCAGGATCAGCGTGGCAGCCTGGTTTTCAC
>CAYRNM010000297.1:0-3237 GCA_964425465.1 uncultured Anaerolineae bacterium
CTCAAATGCGGGAAGTTATTTCTTTACGGACCCTTAGGGTATTCTAGCCCCTGGGGGGGTAGGAGTTGACTATCGACAAGCTGAGGCGCCTAGCGGCCTCTATCCTGAGAATGTCATCCTCTCGCCCAGGCAAAGACCCTATTGGGGACATTGGGGTGCGCGGATGTGTGGTGTGCAGCCCCTTATCAACGGCAAGCGTGGGACTGGGCCCAACTCCACAACCTTCCCAAGCGGTATCGAATCCATACCCAGTTCAGGAGGTGAAAGATGCGCACCATTGGGATCGATCTGGCTATCAGCGCCATCCACAAGGCGGTGGTAGCGGATGATCAGGCGAACATCATCACGCCGGTGATCAGGCTGGGGATGAACCCGACGGACCTGGAACGGCTCCTGCGTCGCGCCCGAGAAGGGGCCGACGAAAACGAACCACTACGTGTGGTGATGGAGCCCACCGGCCTGGCCTGGCTGCCCCTGGCCAGCTACTTCATCCAGCGGGGGGTGACCGTCTACCTGGTTAACACCCAGCAAGTGGCGGATCTGCGTCGCTTTTACAAGAAGCACACCAAGAGCGACCGCATCGATTGTCGAGTGTTGGCTCGCCTGCCGTGGGTGAACCCCGATACCTTGCACCCCTTGCATCTCGCCGATGCCGAGCACCTAAGTGGTCAGCGTTGGTGCAAGCAGCAGGACGAACTGGCTGATTTGATGACCGCCATAAAGAACCGGGTACAGGCTTGGGAACGCGCCTTTTGGCCAGGCTTGGAAGAAGTGGTAGACGACCTCTTCGCCCCCTGGGTGCGCCGTTGGCGCGAGGTGTGGTATGACCCCTGGCAGCTCCAAAGCGCCGATCCAGGCCAATTGGCGGCCTTCTTGGTGGAAGCAGGGGCAGATCCAGAACGAGTGGAGAGCTTGGCAGCCGGTCTTCAGCAGGTAGCCCAACGGGCCATCGCCTTGTTTGGCACACCGGAGGGGGATCTCTCGCCCCATGTGGACTACGCCGCTTTGCAAGACCAGGTGTTGCGGGAGCTGCGTTTTCTGGCCCACTACCAGGCCGAGCATCAAGTGGTGCGTTGCCAGGTGCAGGCCCTTTACCGCCGGATATACCCCCGTCGTCATGTGGAAACCATCAAGGGAGTAGGTGATGATGGGGCAGCAGTCTATGTCTTCTTCATTGGTGACGTGGGGCGCTTTGCTCGCCAGAAGGCCTTCCGGGGTTGGAGTGGTATAGTGCCCGAAAGCGGTCAGAGTGGCGATGTGGAGAGGAAGGGGTTGCGCATTACCCGCGCTGGCCCGGATCTGGTGAAAAAGTACGCCTACATCAATGCTGAGGTGGCCCGCCAGTGGGACCCTCAGATCGCGGCCATATACTACGACCAGATGGTCCACAAGGGTAAACACCACTGTCAGGCGGTGTGCGCTTGTGCTACCCACCTGCTGGATCGGGTGCGAGCGGTGTTACGTGACGATCGCCCCTACGAGCTGCGGGACGTGGACGGCATCCCGGTCACCTGGCAAGAAGCGCGGGCCATCATCGCTGAACGTTACCAAGTCCCTGAGGAGGTCCGGCAACGCAACAGCCAACGGGCCCGGAAGGCGCAGCGGGATCAGCGCGCAGAGAAAAAGCAAAAAAGGAGAAGCCGCCCAGGCAGATAAGAGGCTGACGCCTCGACGTCACCTCAACCAGGGCCGGCTTCCCCTCGGCTCTGTGCAGGTTTATTGTACAACCATCAGAGCTGTTTGTCAACTTCCTAAAGAGGGACTCGGGGTCGGCCTGGTCCGACGTCGGTCGTTTCCGCTATTCGTCTGGTAAGGTGCTATTCAAACCGGTTAATCCGACTTGACACGATTTAGGACATCTCAGCACAAGTCTCCGTCTTCTTCATGCCCAGGATGGCGCCGTTCAGATAGATGTTCTCCCGCCCGGTCAGTTCGGGGTGGAAGCCGGTGCCCACTTCCAGCAGGGAGCCCACCCGGCCGTGAATCTCGGCATAGCCCTCCGTCGGCTCGGTGATGCGGGAGAGAATCTTGAGGAGCGTCGTCTTGCCTGCCCCGTTGCGACCGCAGGGAGTCACCGAAGCGAAGCGGGGGGGGGCGGCCAATGTCTGTCCTGAGCGAAGCCGAAGGAATGTCCACTACCTCGCCGCGCTTTACTTCAAAGGAGACATCCTTCAAAGCCCAGATGGTGCTGTTTGTCGGTTGACCGCCGACCGCTCAGGACGGAGCCCACGGCACGGAAGGGAGCGTACATGGCATCGGTCAACGTGTCACGCAGGGCCTTGTAGCGCTCCCGCGGGCCGATGCGGTAGAGTTTGCTCAGGTTTTCGACACGGATGGCAATGTCAGTCATAGTCTGCTTGCTGATTCTTACTACATGATAAGCCTATGCCTGCCGACAGCGAATCTCTGCCTCCTCCACAGAGATGACCGCCTGGCAACGACCGAGAAAGTCCATCCCAAGGAGACCATCCACAAAGGTCCCAGCCGGTAAAGTGTGGGCGACTACCGGGAAATCCTCTATCCGTTGCCCCAGGCAGTGCAACCAAGATACAGCAACCATAGGAGCCACAATGATGCCGCTGGCAGCTACTATCCTTACGGTGCGTAGAGGATGGTGTGTATCACAACCCAGAGCCTCTACTACCTCTACCGGCAACATCGTGTAGCTGGCTCCTGTGTCCACCAACAAACGAACCACCACAACGCCACCATCTGTTCCACCGACGGCTGCCCGCAGCAATAGCAAATTCCCCTGACGCAACAACCGATAAGGTTTCTCTTCCCTCACAACACTACCGCCAGGTCTTCGGGTATCGCACCTGTGTATTCTACCGCCACCGATTTGCCCTTCGTGGACAGAAGTTCACGGTAAATCTCATCGCGGTCTGGTGAGTGGATTAACACTTCACCACGAATCACATTCATCTCGTTATCCAGTTCGGTGTAAGCGATAAGTAACCACTCGCCAGTGTATTGGCTTTTCATTTCTTGGATGCTCAGGATTTCTCCCATTTTCCCATCTCCTCTCTTCTCGCTGTCGTCATTTCAGGTCTGCTGGCCGGTGCTTCCTCATCCCAACAGCCTACTCCACCTAAGACCACGATCTCATCGAACTTGCTGCGCTCAATCTCCGCCTTCTTCATGCCCAAAATGGCACCGTTGAGGTAGATGTTCTCCCGCCCGGTCAGTTCGGGATGGAAGCCGGTGCCCACTTCCAGCAGGGAGCCCACCCGGCCG
>CAYRNM010000298.1:0-3220 GCA_964425465.1 uncultured Anaerolineae bacterium
TCACGTCTTCCAAACATGTCTCAAAGGAGGGTTGTCTGTTGGCCTGCTGCTCGACGTGCTTGTGATGGGGAAAGTTCTCGAGTCGAGTATGATGCGGCGCGTTGTCCCAACCGATCTTCAGCCGATTGTCAGCGGCAAGCCAATAGTAGCTGTATCTTTCGAGAACGTCGCCTTTCCACTTCTCCGTCACACGTAGGCTTGTGCCGCCTCTCAGGTAGACGATGAGCCTCAGCGTCTCCCCGTCCAGTTCGAGGGGAACGATGCCCCGGATGTGCTCTCCGAATTTGTCTTCGATCTCCAGCAGCCTATTCGCCGCCAGCATGGAGCATCTCCCCGATGGATAGGCCGCTGTTCGCTATCCTCTCCAACGAGGCCAGAGTTTTCTTCGTCTCGACGATTACCTCCGCCCAGTGATGCCACACGATGTAGTCCTCGTGCATCTCGTAATCCGCATCGTCGGGCAATCCTTCGGCATCTAGCTCAGCTAACGTGGTTTGATACTTTTCCTGGAACCCTTTGACCTTCCCTTGGGCGAGAAAGAGCCTCTTCCGAAGATGGGGCAACCTGAAAACTACGCCGTAACCTATGATGGCTGCCTTCTCATCCTCTGGCAGGGACAGAAAAAGGTCATCTATGGCCTGAGGCATAAAGGTCATGATGCTCATCCTATCCGCACTCCCTTCTCGATAATGGCCATTGGTTGCATTTCCCTCAGCCATCCACCCTCAGCTATCGGCCATCAGCTATACGCTTACCTCACCCATACTCCCCCCGATACTCCGGCGGCAGAAGGGCCGCTATGCGGAGCATGATGGCCTCCGTGACCTCTTCCACCTGCACCCGTCGAAGGGCTGGATCCTGGGTCCGAGGAGGGGGATGGTAGACCTGGCCCACGGTCAGGGTCACGGGGGCGCGCTGCAAACGGGTGAGCGCGCCGGGGATGAGCTCGGTCCCGGTGAGGGCCACGGGCAGTACGGGCGCACTGCTGCGCAGGGCAAGGTAGGCCACGCCATGCCGCGCCCGCTCCAGCGCGCCGGTCACACTCATCCGCGCCTCCGGTGCCAGGGCCAGAGCCTTCCCATCAGCCAGGACCTTCAGCGCCCGCTGCAACACCGCTCGGTCGAACTCATCACGATGCACGGGGATGGTGCCATACAGCCTCAGGAGCTGGCCGGTCACCGGCACCTCATACAGATCCGAAAGGGCAATGCCCTCCACCTCGCGGGGAAGAAAAGCCACGATGAGCGGGCCGTCCAGGTGGGCCAGGTGGTTGAAGGCTACCAGCAGCGACCCTCCCAGGGGCACTCCTTCCAATCCCCGCACCTCCAGCCGGGTGAGCGCACGGAACAGACAGCGCAGCAGAATCCGTCCCTCTCGCCGAAAGATCACCCGCCAGCGGGCCATATCAGTGCCTCCACTTTCCGCATGACCTCCTCCACGCTCAGGCCGGTGGTGTCAATGATCACCGCGTCATCGGCGGGGCGCAGGGGGGCTGTCTCCCGCTGGCTGTCGGTCTCATCCCTGCGGCGCGTGGCAGCCAGCACCTCCTCGTAGTCCGTCTCCTCCCCCTGGGCGATCATCTCCCGGTAGCGACGACGGGCTCGCTCCTCCAGCGAAGCGTCCAGGAAGATCTTCAGGTCTGCCTCGGGGAGCACCACCGTGCCGATGTCGCGCCCCACCATGACCACGTGCCCCCTCTGGCCGATGCGCCGCTGCTGGGCGGTGAGGGCCCTTCGCACCCCGGGATAGGCAGCCACGATGGAGACCTGGGCCGCCACCTCTGGACGACGGATCTGCCAGGTGACGTCCTGGCCATCGGCGTAGACCGTGTACTGTCGCCCGTCCTCCACGGTGGGCCGTGCCACATCAATCTCCACCTCTTCCGCCAGGGCGGTGATGGCCGCCTCGTCGTGCACGTCCATTCCCCGCTCCAATGCCACCCAGGTGACCGCCCGGTACATGGCTCCCGTGTCAAAGTAGAGATAGGTTTGCATGGCGGGGAAGAAACGCTCCTGCCCGCTTCGGTTCCGATAGAGGGGGCCAGAATCCAGGTACAGGTAGCCCAGCTTACGGGCTAGGAGTTTCCCGATGGTGCTCTTGCCCGAGGCCGCCGGTCCGTCAATCGCGATGATGGAGGGCCTTTTCAATTCCAGCCCTGTCCTTCCTTCAAAACCCTGACCTCACTGGCCGTCAAAGGCCTCCACTCCCCCGGCTGTAGCTCTCCCAACTCCAGGGGCCCCATCCGCACCCGGATGAGCCGCCGGACCGGATGTCCCACCGCCTGGCACATGCGGCGCACCTGTCGCTTGCGCCCCTCGTGGATCACCACCCGCAGCCAGGCTCCGCCCCCTTCTTCTGCTTCAACTTCCACAGCCGCCGGCCAGGTCACCTCCTCCTCCAGCTCCACCCCCTCCTGCAGCTTGCGCAGCGCTCTGTCATCGGGTCGCCCCTCCACCAGCACCCGATACGCCTTCTCATGCTCGTAGCGGGGATGGGTCAGCCGGTGGGCCAGCTCCCCGTCGTCGGTGAGCAGGATCAGCCCCTCGCTGTCCTTGTCCAGTCGGCCCACGGGATAGACCCGTGCCTCTGTTTCCACCAGGTCGAGCACGGTGAGCCGCCCGTGGGGATCGTGGGTGGTGGAAAGCACTCCCGGCGGCTTGTGGAGCAGGATGTAGGTATGGGAGGCGAACTGGGCGATGGGCTGGCCATCCACGGCGATAACATCCCGCTCCGGGTCCACCTGGGTGCCCAGCTTCCTGACCACCTGGCCATTGACCCGCACCCGTCCGGCCTGAATGAGTCCCTCTGCCCTGCGGCGCGAGGCCACACCCGCGTGTGCCAGGACCTTCTGCAACCGCTCCACCGTAACCTCCAAAGGCTAATTATAGCCCCAACTCCGGGAAAGAAAAGCGTCAAATGATCACTGGGTCGAGCGGTCGTTTGGTTGGGACCGGAGACCAATAGACCATGAGACTACCAGACTAAGATTCTACTCCACCACGATCCGAACCGGTTCGCTCTCCGAGGCGATTCCATCGGCGCCGTAGCCCACGGCGGTGATCAGATGTTCGCCCCTCTCCAATGGCCAGAGCGTGCGGTAGGGAAAGGCGGTCAGTTCCGCCACTGGCCGGCCATCCACCCGCAGCACCACCTGCTCAAAACCCCTCTCTCCACTGGCACGAGCCGCCAATGCGATCCGCTGGCTCTCCGCCGGCCGCGC
>CAYRNM010000299.1:0-3208 GCA_964425465.1 uncultured Anaerolineae bacterium
TCGGGGAAGAGCCCCATGTCATGCATGGCGTAGAGGATGCGGCGGTGTACGGGCTTCAGGCCATCCCGCACGTCGGGCAAGGCGCGGGCCACGATCACGCTCATGGCGTAGTCCAGATAGGCCTGTTCCATCTCCTCCCGAATGTTGACCGTCTGAATTCTCACTGCGCTCATCAAGCTCCCCTTTCTTTCCAACCAACGCTTATGCACGCTATTATAGCCATCATCCCCCCTTCTGTCCACTGAGATCAGGTTGCTATTATATAGAACGTTTGTTCTTTTGTCAAGTAGGGGCGAGGCATTCCATGAAGGCTAGCTCATATGGACAAGCACTTGGGGCAAATGCAGTCTGTCCAGTCCAGGGATGATCTTGGGAATGCCTCGCCCTTACAATGGCTTTGGAAAAGCCCTGCACACCTGGCCAAGGCAGATTTGCTATAGAGCTCAGGTCGTGCTAAAATGGCGTACCATCTTTGTGAGCTCAGAGATTCACCAGTGAGAGGAGAATGGAGAATGAGTGACCGGGCATTCAAGCCGCGCGGTCGTTACTTCGAGGAGTTCACTGTGGGGTACACCATCACCACGCCGGCGCGCACCATCACCGAAGCCGACGTGGTGAACTTCGCCGCGCTCTCCGGTGACTGGAATCAACTGCACACCGACGCCGAGTACGCCAGCGGGACCCCCTTCGGAGCCCGCATTGCCCACGGCCTGTTAGGGCTGACCGTCGCCTCTGGCCTGGGATCGCGGCTGGGGTTCATCGAGGGTACCGCAGAGGCTTTCCTGAAACTGGAGTGGAAGTTCCGCAAGCCCATATACCTGGGCGACACCATCCACTTGAGAGGGGAGGTGACCCGCACCCGAGCGGTGCGCAGCATGGGGGGCGGCATTGTGGTCTTTGACATGGAACTGCTCAACCAGCAGGGTGAGACGGTGCAAGAGGGCCAGTGGACGGTCGCCATCAGGGGGCGGCCGGAGTAAAGTGAGCCGTAGGAGAGATAGAATGGATCAAGCCGCACTGGACTTCCTTGTTGATCTGCTGGGCCCCGACCACGTCTCGGTCACGGATGCGGACCGCGACGCCCACTCCCAGGACGAGTCCTTCCATCCGCCCCACCGCCCCGATGCAGTGGTCTGGCCCGAGAATGCCCAACAGATCAGCCGTATCCTCCAGTACGCTAACGAACATTACATTCCGGTGACCCCCTGGAGCGGCGGGTCCAGCCTGGAAGGCAACCCCATCCCGGTGAAGGGTGGAATCCTGCTGGCACTTTATAACATGAACCAGATCATCGAGATCCGCGAGGCCGACCGGCAGGTGGTCGTCCAGCCGGGCATCATCTGCGATGAGCTGAATGAGAAGCTGGCCCGCTATGGCCTCTTCTTTCCCCCAACGCCCGGCAGTTCCGATGTGGCCACCATCGGGGGGATGGTAGCCAATAACTCCAGCGGGATGCACGCCGTCAAGTACGGGGCCACCAAGGACTACGTATTAGGGTTGGAGGTCGCCCTCCCCGATGGGCGGATCATCCGCATAGGCCGGCCGGTCATCAAGAGCGCCAGCGGCTACGATCTGGTGCGCCTCTTCGTCGGGTCGGAGGGGACGCTGGGAGTGGTAACCGAGATCACACTAAAGCTGGCCCTGGTGCCCGAGAGGATGGCTGCTGTGGCCGCCTTTCCCTCTATGGAAGCCGCGGCCCAGGCGATCTACGAGATCAACCGCTACGGCCCCATCCCCGCCGCCTTGGAGCTGATGGACCCCCAGATCATCCGACTGGTGAATGAGTGGAAGGAATTGGAACTGGCAGAGGCACCCACACTGGTGATGGAGTTTCACGGCACGCCGGATGGCATCGCCCAGGAGGTGGAGCTGATCCGTGAGACCTGTGACTTCAATGGGTGCACCTCCTTCCAGATGGCGGCCAACCCCACGGAGCGGGCCCGCCTGTGGGAGGGACGTAAGGAGGCCCACAACGCCTGCAAGTACCTGAACCCTGGATGCGCAGCGGAGATCGGCGATCTGGTGGTGCCCATCTCCCACTACGCCGAGGCGGTGGCCCAAGCGTACCAGTTGGCCGAGGAGCTGGAACTACGCATCGCCACCTTTGGACACGCCGGCGATGGAAACATGCACGTGGAGATGCTGGCTCAGAAGGACAATCCCGAAGAGCGAGCGCGGGCCGAGGAGTTCAACGTCCGCCTGGTGCAGTGGGCGTTGAGCGTGGGGGGCACGGCTACGGGTGAGCATGGCGTGGGTATCGGCAAGCGGCAGTTCATGCGCCAGGAACACGGTGATGCTCTGGAGGTGATGAAAGCCATCAAGCAGTTGTTCGATCCGCAGGGCATCATGAACCCTGGCAAAGTCTTCCCTGACGAGGAATAGCTATGCACGCGATTGTCTGCATCAAACAGGTGCCCGATACCACAGAGGTAAGGATTGATCCCCAGCGGGGCACGCTGATCCGGGAAGGGGTGCCCAGCATCATCAACCCCTTCGACACCTACGCCATTGAGGAGGGGCTGCTCCTGCGGGAGCGATTCGGCGGGCGGGTGACGGCGCTCTCCATGGGGCCACCCCAGGCCGAGGAGGTGTTGAAGGAGGCCATTGCCATGGGCTGCGATGAGGGGGTGTTGCTCTCCGATCCCGCCTTTGCCGGAGCAGACACCTGGGCCACGGCCTACACCCTGGCCTGGGCCATCCACCGCCTCGAGCCTTTCGATCTCATCCTCTGTGGGCGACAGGCCATTGACGGTGACACGGGGCAGGTGGGCCCGGGCATCGCCCGTCACCTGGGCATCACCCAACTTACCTACGTGTTCAAGATCCGGGACATTGACTTCCAGCGGCAAAGGGTGCGCGTGGAGCGACTACTGGAGGAGGGGAGGGAGATCGTGGAAGCCCCCCTGCCCGCGCTCCTCACCGTGCTGAAGGACATCAACCAGCCACGCGCTCCGACCTTTATGGGGATGCGGCGGGCTCGTCGGGCACAGATCCCGGTGTGGTCGGCGTCCGATCTAGCAGGGGAGGGAGCCGACGAAAAGTTCTTCGGGCTGGAGGGCTCGCCGACGCGGGTGGTCAGGGTCTTCACCCCTCCCCAGCGCGAGGGGCGGGCTGAGATCATCGAGGCCGAAGATATGGGCCAGGCAGCCAGTGCTCTGGCGGAGAGGCTGCTGGCAGAGAAGGTAGTATAGGCCGTTGGGGGATTACA
>CAYRNM010000300.1:0-3176 GCA_964425465.1 uncultured Anaerolineae bacterium
GCCCAGCCCCCAGGCGAAGCCGATCATCAACCCCGAGGCCATGCTAGGGCTTTCAGGCGCTGCCTCCTGAGCGATGAGGATGTTCACCGGCGTGGAGGAGGTGACGATCGCCCCTGCCGCAGCCAGGAGTCCCAGGGCCAGCCACCCCTCCGCGCGGAAGAAGCCCCACAGAAAGGGCAAGGCCAGGGCGAAGGAGAGAAAGAGGGTCTGTTTCCGACCGATGTGATCGGAAAGGGGGCCGCCTACCAACCCTCCCAGGGCCCCTGCGATCCGGAAGAGGGAGACGGCCAGCCCGCCCAGGAGCAGGGAGAGGCCCCGCTGGGCCAAGTAGAGGGGCAGGAAGGTCCCCAAGGTGACGGATAGTGCAGCGCGCAGCATGACCACCAGGGTCAGCAGCAGGAGAGGAAGGAACTGCTTCAGCAGAAGGCTGCACAGTGAGGGCCGCGCACTGGGGACCACGCGGATGGGCAGGCGTCGGGTGGCATGGTAGAGAAGGATAGCGGTGAGGAGGCCTGGCAGGCCAGCCAGAGCGATAGCCGGGAGCCCCCATTGGGAGGCCAGAGCCACAGCCACCAGCGGTCCAAGCCCATAGCCTACCGTGCCCCCAGTGATGAAGAGCGACATCCCCAATCCCTTCTGACCACGTGTGACCTGCCCAGCCAGCGCGCTGGCTACGGGGTGAAAGAGAGCCACGCCCAACCCCCCCAGGACGACCAGCAGGATGAGGAGGACGCCGTTGGGTGCCAGCCCCCACAGGCTGGTAAATACAGCGGAGGCCAAGATCCCCCAGGCCACCAGCGTGGGGCGCTGGACCCGGTCGGCGAAGTAGCCGAAGAGGGGTTGGATGAGGGAAGTGGTGAAGCCCTGCAGAGTGGCCAGCGCGCCCGCCAGAGCCAGCGACAGCCCCAGCCTCTCCACGAAAAGGGGCAATAGAGGGGCCAGGAAGGAGGGATAGAAGTCATCCACAGCGTGGCCCAGGGCCAACAACAAGGGCGAGGCCTCCGCCCCGGATGTCGCCTTTTCATCCGGGCCACTTTGCTCCGAAGGCCTTGCCCCTACTCCTCCCACCACTTATGCTCCCCCATGGCCAGCGCCGGGCAGATAGCTCAGAACCTGGCGCCGCTTGGCCTGGGACTTGGCCTCCAATTCCTGAGCGGCGGCCTCTACAGAGATCAGCCGCTCCACCGCTGAGGTCCAGGCAGCGGATTTGATGGGGGTGTGGAGGATACGCAACCGCTCAACCCGAATGGCCCCCTCGGCGGGGCAGACCTGCTGGCAGGCCCCGCAGTAGAGGCAGAAATGCTCGTTCAGAATGAGGCGACTGTCTTTCATCAGAAAGGCATCGGTGGGGCAGATGTCCACACAGGCCCGACAGCCCTCGGGGCAGCGGGCGACGTCAAGGAGCACCCGGCCTTGCCAGGGGTTGGTGACGGTGAAGACGCCGGGGCAGGCGGCCTCACATTGCTGGCAGTAGAGGCAATTGGATTCATCTACTTGGATGCCCAGTACCCTGGTCACCCGGCCAGCACCATCGCGCTTGGCATGGACGCGGATCACCTCGGTGGGGCAACTGGCCTCGCATGCGGCTACGGCCTCTGCAGACAGCCGGGCCCCATTGACGGAGATCTCCTTGATCAGCTCGGGGAAGGCCTGGAACTGGAGAACGGGCACCTCCGGCTGGCCGTTGATGGTCAGCCGCAAGGCATTCACCGGGCACAGCACCACGCACTCCCCGCAGAAGTTGCATTTGGCGGGGTCAATCTCAATGGTGGGGTTCTGGACGATGCTGCCATTCTCTACCAACCCCGGCTGACGCTCGATGGCCTCCTGAGGACAGACCAGAAGGCACACCTCGCAGCCGATGCACCGCTCGCGCACCAGCTCCAGCAGGTAACGCCGGGTGATCATCTTGCGTTCGAGGGCCATGCCCTCGCTGGTCTCTCGTGTGATGGTTGAGCCGCGCTTCATTCTCCCCTATCCTCTCAAGGCCGAAGCAGAGCTTCGGCACTCCCCAAATTCGCTCCCTCATTGGTGGGCGTTTATGAGCTCACGCGATATGGCGCCTGACCATCATCACCGTCCTGGGACAGCCCTCAGCGATCCCCTTGGGGATATTGCCGAACAGGATCCGCTGGAAGAGCCGCTCCCCTGTGGCACCTACCAGAACCAAATCATATCCCCGGGCCTCTTCTATCACGGCTTGAATCACTTCGCCGGTGATCATCCGGCGTTCGACCGGCTGCTCGGTTTCGAGGTCGGCCAGGGTGTGCTCTATTACCCTTTCCCCTCGCTGTCTCTCTTCCTCGCTCGCGCCAGGGCGACAGACATAGAGGAGAGTCACCGTTGCGCCGTGACCCCTGCCGATGGCCAGGGCTATCCTGGCCGCCAGCGGTGCGTGGGGCCCGCCAGCGGTGGGGACCAGGAGGCGTTTTATCTGTCTCAGCCCCCGGTCTCGCACGATGGCCAGGTTACAAGGGGCATGTTCGATGACGTAGTCCAATATGTGCCCCATCAGCGTGCCCCGCGAGCGCGCATGTCCCTTCCAGCAGAGCATCAGCAAGTCGGCCTTTCTCTCCGTCGCGGCCGCCACGATCCCCTCCCCCGGATCGCGCCCTATCCGCAGCAGGGGATGAACAGGCACCTCGGCACGGTGATAGGTGGCCGCCTCCTTCAGCAGAGGGCTTTCGGGCTCCAGTCCCCCTTGCACATGGAGGGCCAGCACTTCCCCTCTCTCGCTCTGGGCAATGGCCGTGGCCAGGGTCATCATGGTATCCAGTGAAGCCGGATCGGCTAAAGAAACGAGGATGCGGTACTCCCGCGGCGCTATCCTTATCAGCTCTTCCACCTCCCCAAAAATCGCCCGATAGATATCGGAGCGGCTCACAATGCCTACCAGTCTGTCTCCGCGCATCACGGGGAGTCGTTCTACCCCCCTCAGCAGAAAGGTGGAGCCTATCTGCAAAATGGGCATGTCTTCGGTCACGCTGATCACCTTGCGGGTCATAATCTCCTGGACAGGGATCTCTTCTACGTGGTGTGCTCTCTCTTCCAAGTATTCGAAATCATGGAGGTAGAGGGAATTCTCGTGGAGTTCCATGTAACTGGGAAGCACAGCCCGGATCAGATCGCCCTCGGTGACCATTCCCACTACTCTGCCCTCCTCGTCAACGACGGGG
>CAYRNM010000301.1:0-3173 GCA_964425465.1 uncultured Anaerolineae bacterium
CCCAAACCCACCCTGGACATCCCGGCCATCCGCCGGGAGTACGCCCGCTTCGCTCTCTTCTCACGCCTTCACCTGAATGATCGCGCCCGAGGGTGGCTTGCATCACGCTTTGGCCAGGTGAGAGTGGAGGAAGCTATCGACATCGGCCGGCTGGGATACGTTGACCGCTGCCTGGCTGGTGAGTTCTGGAGGAGGTCCACGTCTGATGAGCAGAAGGCGCTGGTAGAGGGTGGGCTGTACCACGCCAATGGGAAGCCGCGAGCCTGTCTTTGCGGCTATCAGGGCAAGGTTGTCGTGCCTTTTTACGTCAGGAGCGAGGTGGTGGACTTCCGCTTCCGGGCCATCTCGCCCCGGGATCGGGTGAAGGAATTGGCGCCTGGCGGCCGCTACGAGGATAGGGGAGCTGTCCACCTTTGGCAACCGCCTGGCATGGTGCTACCCGATGAGGTGATCATCACCGAGGGGTGTGTGAAGAGTTTGGCAGTGGCCATCGGCTATCAGCGGGGGGAGTTGCCACTTTCAGCAGTTGGTATGCGAGCTACCTCGGAATGGTATCCTCCCTACGATGAAGTCTTGGAGGGGAAAGTTGTTCTGGCCTGCTTCGACCGGGAGAGAAGCGGAAGCGGGGACCTGGCGGCAGCGAAGGTGGCCCACCGGCTCCAGCAGGCCGGCATCCGCGCCCTCTGCCTGCGCCTGCCGGAAAACGGGGACAAGGAGGACATTGACCACCTGATCCTCACCCAGGGTTACGAGGCCATGCGTCAAGTGATCTCTCACCCCCTCACCCTGGCGGAGTTCATCACCTGCCTGGGGCCCGAGCAGCTCAAACAGGTGTTCAAGGAGGGTCAGACTTTCTTCCCCACCCAGCGGAGGTGGGTTAGTCCCGGTGAGGCCGAGGTGGTGCGGGCTCCAGAGGCCGAGGTGTGCGTGGAGGAGGCCAGGGTTGAGTTGGGCCTGAAAATCCTGAACTGGCTCGATGGTTGGGCGAAGGGCGGGGGCAAGCTAGGCGTGGCCCTGGGCGCAGGCGTGGGCAAGACTGAGACCACCGCGACCACGCTCAAAGAGTGGGCTCGGGAGAATGACAAGACCATCGCTTTCATCCTCTCCAACCATGCTGTGATTGACGAGAAGATCTCTGAAGGGACCCTTCAGGGCTTTGAACACATCTACGGCCACCGGCCACCAGCGGAGGGCCAGGTTATGCTTAATCGGGAGGCAAATTGCTACCAGGCCAACCTTTGCCAAGTTCTCATCGCCAGGGGGTACAATGCTGCTGCGTTGGTGTGTCCCGAATGTCCACACCTCCAAGAGTGTCGGTCCTGTGGTTATCATTCGCAATTCGGATATAAAGCCAACCGTGCCTACGTCCACCAGCATGTTTTTACCCACTTTCCTGAGGGAGAGGATGTGGTAGTTCTGGATGATTTCACCCCCTCCAGCGCCTTTGTAGAGCAGGTGATCATCCGAGAGCATGAAATCACCGAGCTCCTCCGGGATGGAGTGCGCGACCAACAGCGTGAGGTGTGCCAGGCGCTCCTCACCCTCTTCACCGAGCCGGGGCTGGCCGACCTGGAGGGGGTCGAGCTATACGCTCAGATCATCCGAGCCAAGCCTGACCTCATCACAGCCCGTGCCGCCTGGCAGGATGGAGAGGCACTAAGGGCCTGCCTGCAATCCTACGCCTTCGACGCGGTGAAGGGCCTGGAACCACCGGAGGACCTGCCCTACAACTTCTCTGACAAGTTGTGGAGCGTTCTCACCAAGGATGCGGAGCGCATGGCTCAAGGCAAGTCGCCGACAGGACGGCTGCGCCTGGTGGTGGTCCACCGCGACGGGCGGGAGGCAGGACGCTACCTGGAACTGAACCTGCGCCGGCCCAAGATGGACTGGATGAGCACCCGACCGGTGATCGTGATGAATGCCACGGGCCAACGTGAGCTCTGGAAGGACCTGCTGGGGCCTGTCCACGACTTCTATGCCCCGGTGGTGGAGCAGATGCCGGGCTCCGAGTACATTGCCGATGTGCGATGGAACAATTCTAAAACCTCCATCCTGGCCCAGGGAGGCTCCAGGAAGCGCTGGTTGGCGCAAATCGAAGAGTACATTGCCGGCGCTCGGCAGCCGGGGATCATCGCCGCCCTGGACGTGGAGCCGATCCTTCAGAAGCACTTCGGTCAGACGGCGGAGATCGGGCACTATGGTTACATCCACGGCACCAACCGCTTTGAAGGCTGCGACGTACTGGTGCTGGCCACACCGCCGGCGCTCAATACAGACATCGCCCTACGCGAGGCTCATGCGCTTTACGATGACGTAGATGGTGAGCTGGTGAGACGGTTCATGGCTTTCGATTGGGAAGGGGAGGGCGGGGAACTGGCAGGTGTAGGGCAGGTAGACGCCGCGGATCCACGCGTTTCGGCCCTCATCCGGGAGATGCGCGACGCCCAGATCGAGCAGGCCATCCACCGGGCTAGACTCTACACCTCCACCGCCCGGATTGTGACTCTCTTTTGCCGGCCAGCGCCAGGGCTCAGTCCAACACGAGTGATCCACAAGCGGGAGTCCAGGGCTGCCCAAAGGCGGACAGACACGCTCTGCAAGTTGCTGGAGGCGGCGAGGGAGTTGGCCCTCACGGAGGGTGGATATACCGAAGCGAGCTTGACAGAGGCAAGCGGTATCAGTCGTCCTACCGTGAGAGACTACCTGGAAGAGATTGGCCAACGCCTGGGAGCCTGCCTGTTGGAGCTCCCAGCAGTCCAGGAGCTTAGAAACGGTGCCCAGGCGGACCGTTCGCTAAGGTTACACGCTTGTAAGTTAGACAATACTAATTATAGTATTGTTCAGCTTTCAAGCGTGCAACCTTCATGGTTGCCTGCTAGCTACGAGCTCACCGCCCAGGCTCTGGAGATGCTCTCTGAGTTCTTCAAAGAGCCTCGGGAGGAGCGAAAAGGGCGCTTTCTCGACGTTCTACCCGCCCCCCAGCCGCCGGCGACACTGCCGAGACTACCTGAAGGCTATGAGTGGGTGGAGATTAGGGGTGGACCGCCGATACCCTTCTGACACTCTCGCCTGTTAGAGCCCGTCCCGGTCACGGGCGGGCCCGCCCTCCGACTGGGGAGAAAAGCGCGGTCGGCTTCGGCAAGCGACTGGCTGGGATCCGCCGGGAACTGAAG
>CAYRNM010000302.1:0-3161 GCA_964425465.1 uncultured Anaerolineae bacterium
GGGTTTTGAACTTTGGATTTATCATTGTTGTCGCAACTGGGTGATGAAAGTTTCCAATGCTGGCTTGTCGCTCTCCGGGGCCAACTCCAAAGCGGCCTCAGCCTCGGCCACAGCTTCTTCGATGCGCCCCAATTGCTGGTAGATCATGGCCAGGTTCTTGTGGGTGGCATAATCGTTGGGCGCTAGCTCCAGTACCTTGAGGTTCTCTTCCAGCGCCTCCTGAAACTTACCCTGCAGGGCATAAATGTAGCCTAAAGCGCTGTGGGCCTGTATGATGTTAGGATTCAATTCCAGGGCCCTTGTGTACACCTCCTCCGCCCGTTCAAAGTCCTTCTCATTCAAGTAGGTTTGGCCCTCGTAAAGATAAGTCTGGATCAGTTCCTCATCTGAAGTGGTAATGGGCTGTCCTGGCCTCAACTGAGCGATAAAGGTCTCCAGGTTCGCTTTATCCCCTTCTGGAGCCAACCTCAAGGCGATCTGGGCTTCTGCAACAGCTTCATCTGCTCGTCCCAATTGCTGGTAGAGAAGGGCCAGATTCTTATGACTGGCGTAGTCATTGGGGGCTAGCTCTAACACCTTGAGGTTCTCCTCCACAGCCTCCTGAAGCTTCCCCTGCTGTGAGTAAATGTAACCCAGGGCACTATGAGCCTCCACTGTTGTGGGGGTTAGCTCTAAGGCCCTGGAATAGGCCTGTGCAGCCTTGTCCAGATCCCTCTCGTTCAGGTACAGATCGCCCAGGAGTAGATAGGTCTGGTCATACTCCTGATCCAGACTCAGAGAATACTGATACTTCTCCAGAGCCTTCTCCCGATCACCTAAGATGTAATAGACTTGCCCCCACTCATCGAAGAGCTGAGCGTTGTGAGGGCTGAGGCTTGTCGCTTGATGGTAATACTCCAAGGCTTTGTCCAACTTCTCAACCTGCTGGGCCGAGTCGGAAGCCATTTGTCCCCAAGTACGATAAAGGCGGGCCAGGTTAGCGCTGTGATCGGTGTTAAGAGGATTGAGCTGGAGGGCCCTCTCCAGAACCCTGCGGCTTTCCTCCAAAAGAGCAGAACTCTCAGCCGGATCGGACACATTCTTAGCTTTCTCCAGATAGGCCGAGCCCAGGAAGAGGTAATAGTAATCCTCTTTGGGGGCAAGCTTTATGGCCTCCTGATAGAGGGCAATGCTGGCATCCAATTGACCAGCTTCAAAGTAGGATTTAGCGTGCTTGTAGATAATATCGGCCTTGATAACACTAAGGTTGGTCACGAAGATCAGGACTGCGACCCCAACCACCAAAAGGGGATAAAGCCAAGCGTAGCGGCGTCGCCACGAGCTAGAGGGCAATGACATCCCACGCAGCAACGCACCTGCAATGGCTAGGAGGAGGAGTAGAACAAAGACATAATAGAGCACGAGACCATTGGCTACGGCACCGGCTTGTTTCAGCAGGTCACCCAGTGAGGCCACGGTGATTCCGATGCGCATCTGACGAGTGCGAACAATGAAGAAGAAGAGAAAACACCCCAGGGAGATAAGTGAGTAAAATAAGAGAGGCAGAGGCCAATTGCTACGTATAAATTGTCTTCTACCTGTCAGAGCCACGATTATAGCACCACCTAAAAGCCAGGTAAGACCAAGGAGCCAAACCAAGCTGTAGCCTTTAGCCGCGAGATTGAATTGAGGGGTGATGTAGTCAAACCCCATGGTTACCAGGATAAGGCCCACCAACAAAGAGTAAGTGATAACAGAGGCCCCTCGTCCCTGTGCAGCCTGTACCGAACTCGGCCAAAGCGCCTGCGAAGCTGGCTCGTGGGGGACCTGGGCCTGGCTCCCCCGACTCCTACGACGCTTCCTGCGAGGCTGCTTTGGTTCCCCCCCCGCTTGCGGGGAGGGAACCACTTCAACAGCCTGGAGGGAAATGGGTTCCCGCCCCAGATAGTAGCCTGTAGCGACCATCAACGCTGTATACACCCAGAAATAGGTGCGTGTGGCTGCGATGGCGATACCAAAGTGGATCTCAACGAAATGAGCCAGCAAAGCTGAGACCAGAGCAAGGAGTAGGAATTGGAAATTGGAAGTTGGAGGTTTGCTCCCTTGCTCCCTTGCTCCCCTGCTCCCTTGCTCCTCTGCCCGGCGATAGAATATAATTGCCGACACGACCAGGTATCCGGCCAAACCAAGTGCAATACCTAGCGGCAAGCCCACACCCACGAACTTTGCCCCTTTCCAGAGCCAAAGGAAGAGGGCCGCAGCCAAACCGCCACCAAGGAATAAACCGATGAAGACATTGCGCTGCCCAGAGTTCTCAATCAGCCCCAGCCATCTGTAGCCATAATAGAACACACTACCGAAGAGTAACATGTAAACTACGAAGCCAACCAGGCCCGTGATCACCAGCGCATCAAAGGTCTCATTATGGGAACGGTCAGGGGAAGCCCTACGGGACTCAACGTGAGCGAGATCTGGAGGGTAGAAGCGATTGTATGCCACATACATTGACTCCGGCCCATAGCCAATAAGAGGTCGCAGCGGGTTCAACCTGTCGGGTTGACCGGAGGGATACTGGATGGGCTCGTGGGGCGTCATCATCTCCAGCACCCCCTCCCAGATGAGCACTCGCACCTTGCCAGTGCCGGTTTCGGTTTCAAAGACCTGTCCCAATCGGCCGATATAGGGCAGCTCTCGCCATGATGCTATAGGGGAACCAGGCAAATTGAAAACGATCAAAAAGGCTACTGGGACAAGAGCCTGGATGATCCAGGCCAGCCAGAGCCACTTCCATCCCTTGCGCAAGATGACCATGAATCCTATACAGGCTACCCCGCTCGCCATTCCCACGAAAAATCCAATAGCGGATAGAAGTGTCCTATCGGGAGCACCGCTAAAGAAACCGGCCTTGCCAAGGAGAGCACCGCCAATCATGCTGATCATGAACCCGGCAAGCCCACTAAGGATCACTGTAGCGATGGCCTTGATCCCGTCGCTAAGGTTGAGCGAGGTCCGATCCCTTGCCCGCTGGCGCAATAGAATCAGTGACAGGAGCACAAAGCTGAAGAGTCCAGCAAGCAGTCCCATCAAAGGACCACGGCTCTGGCTGAAGAAGATGCAGATTAACTGAGCAGCCAGAATGAAAACGTAGCAGGTCGCCAGAACCACATTGGAGGTAGCACCTT
>CAYRNM010000303.1:0-3152 GCA_964425465.1 uncultured Anaerolineae bacterium
CCGTCGTAGCCCAATTGGGCGATGCGCTGCACGTTACGAGCAAAGTCGCCGCGATAGGCCAGAGCGTCGAAGGAGGCGGCGTGGGTCGAGAGGACGATGCTCAGTTTCATCTCCTGCTCCTTGTCTTGAGGCGACCGCAGAGAGGGCGACCACGAGGGTCGTCCCTACGTGACAAAGGGGGCTAGATGCCGGCCGATGTGAGCCTCCAAGAGGGCATAGTAGACCTCTTCGTCAGCGGAGAGCGCCTCCAGCAGCCGGTCGCGAAAACGGGTGCCCCCCCTGTCGTCGCGCGCGGTCAGCACTGAGCCAAAGGTGACGTGCAGGAGCTGCCGCCCGTCGAAGGTGTCCAGCACCCCGGACAGTTGGTCATCGGCCAGCCGCTGGGGATCGGGGAAACGACGCGGGTCGGCGGATACATGATAGGTCGCCTTGTCGGTGGCGTACCGATCCTCGGCGAAGGCGAGGATCTCACGGAAGAGAGGAGGGCCGGTGGCAGCGATGGCCCGCAGCGCCTCCAGGTAGCTGGTCCCGGCGGTCTTCAGGTGCACCAAATCACCTGCTATCCTGGCGACAATGGGGTAGATGCTGAACTTGTCCGAGCCGGAGTGGATGCTGAGCTTGTAGGGCCCCAGAGCGCGGGCGACGGCTACGTGTCGTACCAGGTCGGCCTCGAAGGCCTCCAGATCGCCGATGTAGTCCACCCCCTTCTCAAAACGTCCCACAAAGCGGGGGGCCAGGCTCACCCAGCGCACGCCCAGCCGCTTCAGCTCGCGGGCTACGAAGAAGTGCTCCTCCGGCGTGATCGGTGTTTCCGTCTCGTCCACCGACACCTCCAGCTCGAAGCCGGGTTCTGAGCCCGGCTCGCCCATCCGCCCGGCCAGGTGACGGTACATGGTCACCGTGTGGGCCACCGCCCGACCGTACTTGGCTGCAGCGCGAAGCAGTGTCTCTTCGGAAAAGCGGATCACCACGCCATCGCCCAGGTCAAAGGGTTTGCCCAGGTAGGCGGCGTGCAGTTCCTCTGGCGAGCTTTCCAGCTCGTCCCAGGGCAAAGCGGCGACTTTCTCAACCAGCGCCTCCACTGCATCTTCCGAGGCTGCGTTGTCCACGTGATCGCCTGGGTCCACCGTGTACAGGGTAAAACCGGCGTTCACGCCGAGGTCCACATCGGCGGTGGTCTTCAGGTGATCGGCATCGGCCCCAAATCCCTCGCGCCAGCCCTCCTGAAAGACGCCCCAGGTGGCGTCGTCCATCACCTGATCGGGCGTGCGCTCCGTCCGGGCCATCTCACGGATGGACTGCTGGGCGAAGATGGGCATGATGCCCGCTTGCCCTGGGGAAGCGTGCCGAAGGGCCTCACGCACTGCCCGGACATGGCCGGGGGTAGCCAGTCCCAGCCGGTCCCCACAGCCGACGGATTTGCGGATGGCCAGCAACCGGGGGGCAGTGAAGGGCAGCGTGCACCGCAGGGCGGCGGCGTTGGCATGGTCAGTGGGGCAAAGCCGCAGCGTGAGTAGTTGGTTCAGCTCTATCTCCCTTTCTTCGCCGCTGAAGCGGATCGCGTCGGGAGAGGCGTCCCGATAAAGCAGCCCCAGCCACTTCGTTCGCTCCTGACGCCCGAGAAAGAGGATCACCCCTCGCAACGCGGTGATGGAAAGGGGGTAGATGTGCATGCCCGACACTTCGGCGAGGGTATATGCTAGTTCCTCTCCTGCATCCTTTGGCAGCGGGGGGAATAATCCCTTCGTTTCCAGTAATGAAGGTAGCAGGGTCATCGCATCTCCTTTATCATCTGGGAGTACTTCTAGAAGGTTAGGAAGAACCCAGCTTGCTGCGTGCTGACGCGGGGCAGCCCGCTACACCATCGAAGAACTTCACAGCTCACATGCAAGGATGATCTCAATCGGTAACCCCCACATGGACATCGGGGCGGCATCATTGATTGGATTATACAGTAGAGAGGGTTTGGTGTCAACGGCAAATGCGCTCCGATCCATTTCTTGGACTTCAAGGAAGCCCCCTCGCCCACCTGGCTTGCCTGAAGCATACTGTCTGAAGCCCCGTCCTTCTCCGGGTCACACCAAACGCCCCCGGGCCAGCCTGCCCTGGAGGCCAGTCCGGGGAGCAAGAATTGTGATGAAAGTCCATGTAGCTCTGACCCAGGACAGGATGCAAAGGAAGCAAACTGCGCACCAGCTATTGGTGTTGTATCTCGGCTTGGCCCATACCACAGCACCTGTCAGTGCACTGCCGATCATCTGGGCAGCATTGTGCTGTGGTGGCATTTGTGGTAGAATTGAGGCAGAACTACCGGGGGTACACTCGTGTGTCCGATCATCATGCTATCGGCCCGTGGTTTGAGGATTTGATCTTGGTGTGGGGCGAGTTGCGCCCTGAAGGGAGATAAGCGGGTGGCGGAAGCCGATCTGTTAACACGCATCGCGGAGAGAGCTGAGGTTAGCGAGGAGGACACGGAAAGGGTTTTGGAAGTCGTCGTGGAAGATCTGGCGGCCACTGTGCGGGAGAGGATGGGGAAACCTCTGACAGTGGAGGTACCACTCTACTTCGACCGATACGTCACCTCCGAGATCAACCGGCTGAGCGGTCAGATCGCTGATCTGGAGAAGGATGTGGCTCAGGGATTTGCTGAGCTGCGTGGGGAGATGGACCGGCGTTTCGGCGAGGTGGATCGGCGCTTCGGCGAGTTGCGAGGAGAGATGAACCAGCGCTTCGAGGAGGTGGACCGGCGCTTCGGCGAGGTGGATCGGCGCTTCGGCGAGGTGCGAGGAGAGATGAACCGGCGCTTCGAGCAGGTAGACCGGCGATTTGATCGGATAGATCACTGGTTTCTTGGAGTGGGGGTCCCTCTCGTCCTGGGCATCCTGGCCATCATCGTCAAAGTCTTCTTCGGGCCTTGATCCTGGGCAATTCGCTTGCCCTATTGGTATTCCGCACTGGACCTTATACACAAGGCCGCCCTTTTTCCGGGCGGCCTTTCCCATTAACACAAGTCCATATGCCGTTTGGCCAGTGTGCTGCTACCGAAGTGGCAAAAGGGAGACTCTCTCACCCACTTGGCCCTGCCTGCAGCATCCAGTCCGAAGCCTCGTCCTCCTCCGAGCCAACAAGAAACCACCCCGGGCCAGAGCAAG
>CAYRNM010000304.1:0-3148 GCA_964425465.1 uncultured Anaerolineae bacterium
AACTGGACACGGACGGTATCCAAGGAGAACTTCTTGACGATTTCCGGGGGAAGTGCTACACTTTTCTCTGTCATGGTGGCGAAGCCCTCCCTTCGCTGTTTCGGTTCTGGCCAACCTATTATCAGCGAAATCGGGAATCTTGTCCACCATGACCATCTCTATCAGGTGCTCCCCGAGTTCTTAAAACGGCTTAAATTTACTTTCGGTATCAAAAGCCAATGGTACTCCTGGAGGTTAAGGATGGGCCAACCAGTACACGTCGTAGGAGTGGATATCGGAGGCACAACCATCAAAGCAGCCGCTGCCACCTCTCAGGGTGAGGTGCTGAGTGAAGTCCGCTTGCCTACTCAGCGAGGCAGTGGTGAGGTGATCCTGGAGGGCATTCTGGAAGCAATAGGCCAGGCCATCGAGGAGGCACGGCTGACGCCGGTGGACATCGCCGCCGTGGGCATCGGCGTGCCAGGCGGCGTGGATCGTAAGCGGGGGCTGTGGGGCGGCTCCACCACCATCCACTTGGGGATGCGCGTCTCGCTGACCAGTATGGTCAAGGAGCGGTTCGGCATCCCGGCCTTCATTGACAACGACGGCAATGTAGCCGCCCTGGGAGAGATGCGCTTTGGTGCGGGGGCAGATGTGCTGGATATGATCTACATCACCCTGGGATCAGGCGTGGGCGGGGCCATCATCATTGACGGCCAGATCCACTACGGGCGAGGCCGTATCGCCGGGGAGATCGGGCACATGATCGTGCAGAAGGATGGCCCTCGTTGCGGCTGTGGAGCCCACGGCTGTCTGGAGGCACTGGCCTCGGCCACGGCCATGATCCGCGAGACCCGGAACGCGCTGCAGGCCGGCGAACCCACACTGATCCGCGAACTTGTAGCAGGCGATCCTGCTCAGCTCAATGGGGAAATCATCGCCCGTGCCGCCCAGCAGGGCGATGAGCTCGCGCTCAGGATCTGGCAGGAAGCTGGGGAGGCGCTGGGGGTGGCCATCTACAGTCTGGCCATGCTCCTGGGACCAGAGGTGGTCATCATCGGCGGGGCATTGGCCCAGGCGGGGGACATTCTCCTCAAACCCATGTACCAGAAGCTGGAGCAGGAATCCAGGGGGCGTTTCGATCCCAACCAGGTACACATGGCCGCGCTGGGAGAGAGGACTGGGCTCATGGGTGGTGTAGCTCTGGCCCTTCGTCACATAGACACACAGGGAGGAGAATAAGCTATGAGTGTCAACATCGCCATCCTCGGCTGCGGGGCCGTGGCAGAGAAGATGCACCTGCCCGAGTACGCCCAGAGCAAGGAGGCTCAGATCATAGCCTGCGTGGACATCGTCGAGGGGAAGGCCCAACACCTGGCCGAGCTGGTGGGTGGGGCACAGGTCTACACCGACTACCACGATGCACTGGCCCTGGATGAGGTGCAGGCGGTGGACATCTGCTTGCCTAACTATCTGCACGCCCCCGTCGCCATCGCCGCTGCGGAGGCGGGAAAGCACATCCTCTGCGAGAAGCCCATGGCCATTTCTATGGCCGACGCCCAGGCGATGATTGACGCAGCGGAGAAAGCAGGGGTGATGCTCATGGTGCGTCAGTCCACCCGCTTCGCCCCACCCTACAGTAAGGTCAAACAGGTAGTAGATTCGGGCGTGTTGGGCAAAATCCACACTCTGCGTGGTGTGCACTGCCACGCCGGGCCGGAATTCTGGACCCTTAACTATCAGTGGTTTTTCACCAAGACCCAAGCTGGTGGCGGGGCCACGCTGGATATGGGCATCCACATTTGCGACTTCATCCTCTGGCTGGTGGGTAAGAGAGTAGTGGAGGTCACCGGCTTCGCGGGCACATTGGAGAAGGATATTGAGGTGGATGACAACGTCATGACCCTTATGCGCTTCGACGATGGCACCTTCGCCTTCTTCCAAGCCTCCTGGACCGTGAAGCCCATGGGAGATACCAGCCTCACCATACATGGAGAGAAAGGGGTCCTGCGGCTGCGCCGCGATCCGGAACACCCCATTGTGCTGGAGCTACAGACAGAGGAAGGGCTGCTGGACCTTCAATATCCGGAGGTGGCCTTCCCTGGTCCCTGGGGCACAGCCTGCGGCCACTTTGTGGAGTGTCTGGTCCAGGGGAAGAAGCCCATGGTCACCGGCGAGGATGGCCAGCGGGCTTTGGAGGTCATCCTGGCCACTATCAAATCCAGCGCGACGGGGCAGACTATCCGATTGCCGCTCCGGGAATAAGAAACGGGGCAGCAAGTCAATGGGGTGTCGATATCTCGTCACCCCGTTTGATTCTACCTTCCTGTGTTGTCTATGCCAAGTACGTTAATATGAGCAAACATAATAAAGCAGCAGCCGATTGTGACTTGTACAATCTACGCCTCAGTTGTCGCGCCGTTACCGCGTGACCTCTGAGATGAGTTGCTGATGCACATGGGGAGAGTGAAGATGCGGGTCATTGCTGGATCGGCCAAAGGGCGCATACTCAAATCGGTACCAGGTTCGGGCACACGGCCCATCACTGATCGGGTGAAGAAGGCATTGTTTGATATCCTGGGGCCTTCCATAGCAAGAACACGAGTATTGGACCTCTTCGCTGGCACGGGAAGCGTAGGGATCGAGGCCCTCAGTCGGGGAGCGGCTTATGCTACCTTCGTTGAGCGGGAACGGCGCGCCATCCGTACCATCGAGGAAAATCTAGCTATCACGGGCCTAGCGGGGAAAGCCAGGGTGGTCCAGGAGGATGTCTTCCACTTCCTAGCACGCCAGGCTGAACGGCCCTTTGACATCGTCTACATCGCTCCGCCTCAGTTCCAGGGCCTGTGGGCCAGAACGCTACAGGCACTCGATGAGACAGCGCATCTTGCCCGAGGCGGGGTGGTCATTATGCAGATCTTCCCCAAAGAGTATGCACCGCTGGATATCACCAGCTTGAAACTGGTGGACCAACGGCGCTATGGAAGCACCCTTCTGTGCTTTTACCAATCAGCCGCTGTGGAAGGCGGTGGAGAGGATTAGTTCAACACCTCCCAGTCCGCAGAGACGGGGGTGTTCTCCTCCCCTACCACGCGGAACTGCCGCGCCCCAGTGGGAGGGGGCAGGGGAGACAAATAAGGTAATTGGGGGTAGGTCGGGCTGGCTTGGC
>CAYRNM010000305.1:0-3127 GCA_964425465.1 uncultured Anaerolineae bacterium
GGGATGACGGCCAATCTCAGGATCGTGGTGGGACGGCGGGAGAACGTGCTGTTGGTGCCAGCCATGGCCGTGCAGCAGGGAGAAGAGGGGAACGTGGTGAGGGTGCAGGATTCCCCCCAGGGGCCGGTGTCCGAGACCCAGGTGGCCTTGGGGTTGAGCGATGGGACGTACGTGGAGGTGAAGCTGGGGCTGAATGAGGGAGATCGAGTGGTGGTCGAGTACCAGCCGACGGAGCAGAGAGCGGCTGGTTTCCGTGAGTTCGGCGGGCCGGTCATGATATCCGGCGGCGGGGAGCGGATGAGGCCATGAACATCATCCAAACTGTACGGGTGGCCCTGCGGTCTCTGATGGCCAACAGACTGCGCTCGGGGCTAACCATGCTAGGGATGATCATTGGCGTGGGGGCAGTCATCGCCCTGGTAGCCGCTGGTGCTGGAGCCCAGGCGCAGGTGGCAGAGCGGTTCGAGAGCCTGGGCTCCAATCTGCTGGTCATCAGACCGGGAGCTATGTCCTTTCGCGGCATGTCCCAGGGGGCTGCCAGCGCCCAAAGCCTGACCAACGACGACGTAGAGGCCATCGCCCACCTGGCCCGTTCCGTCTCTGCCATCGGGCCCGAGTACTCCACCCGGGCCCAGGTGGTGTATGGCAATAAGAACACCCAGACCAGCGTGCTGGGGGTGACCCCGGAGTACCTTTCGGTGCGCAACTGGCAGATAGCCCAGGGGCGTTTCATAGATCGCCTGGATATCACGAACCAAGCCAAAGTGGCAGTACTGGGGGCGACAGTGATCGAGGACCTCTTCGGGGGAACCCTCATCGAACCCCTGGGCAAGATGATCAAGATCAACCGCCAAAACTATCAAATCGTGGGGATCATGGCCAGCAAGGGGGTCGGTGGCTTCCAGAATCTGGACGACCAGGTGTTCATCCCCTTAAGCACGGCTCAGATTAAGTTTGGCGGAGCGGGCAACACGTCCCTGCAGGCCATCAACGTGCAGGTGGCCTCAGCGGACAAGATGGAGCAAGCTAAGGCAGAGCTGACCGCCATCCTGCGGGCCCGCCACGGCCTATCGCCGAGCCAGGCCGACGACTTCACCATACAAGACCAGACTCAGATCGTGGAGATGGTAGAGCAGACAGCCGAGACCTTCACCGTGCTCTTGGGCAGCATCGCCGCCATCTCCCTGGTCGTAGGCGGGATTGGGATCATGAACATCATGCTGGTGTCGGTGACTGAACGGACGCGGGAGATCGGCATCCGCAAGGCAGTGGGGGCCAAGCGGCGTGATATCCTGACCCAGTTTCTCGCGGAGGCGGTAGTGCTCAGTCTTCTGGGTGGCCTCATTGGTGTCCTCTCCGGATACGGCGCCGCGCAGGTGGTCACTCCTCTCTTGGGAGGCACCCGCGCCCTGGTTACACCCCAAAGTGTGGTCATGGCCCTGAGCGTGTCCATCGGCGTGGGCCTCTTCTTTGGCCTCTACCCGGCCAACCGAGCGGCGAGGTTGCACCCCATCGAGGCGCTGAGGTACGAGTAGGTACAAGTAACCCTGTCCAAGACGGGCGGGGCAATGAGTTAACGAGGGGGCCCCCCTTGTTACCTCGTTGCCCCGTTACTCATACTCTTGAGTCTTGGAGGTAACGTATGCATCGTAAAACATCGGAGATCCTCACGATTCTTCTATGCCTAGCCTTGTTTTTGTCTGGCTGCGGCACCGGACTGGCATCCGTTCGGGCCACGCCAACCCTCGTTCCCTTGCCTGCAGCTATGACCATTGGCCCAACTCGCACTCCGACGCAGGCGGAGGCAGCAACACATCCCTCTCCCACTCCGGTTCCGACCCAGGCTGAGGCAACGACATCCGCTCCACCGACATCCACGCCGACGCCTGAGCCCCTGCCCTCAGTTACACCGACACCCGCGCCCACGGCCACGCTGTCGCCAACCACTAGCCCCACCTCTGTCCCACCGCAGGCAGTGGTCCAGGCTGACCGGCTGAATGTGCGCAGTGGACCAAGCACGGCGTACGCTCGCATCGGTCAGCTAGAAGCGGGGGCAGAGGTGGACATTGTGGGGCGGAACGAGGAGGGCACCTGGTGGCAGATCGTCTACTCAGCAGGAGACGAGGGGCGGGCATGGGTCTCCGCTGAGTACATCGCCACTGACATCGGAGTTGGTGACATCCCTGTGGTCGAGGCTGCTCCCCCACCAGAGCCCATGCCAGTGGCGGAGTCCACTGGCTTCAGCGGCAAGATCGTCTTTCAGGAGTCGAGCGGAGGACGCATCTTCGTGATCAACGCCGATGGCAGTGGGCTCACCTACCTGACCAATGGGTTGGACCCCGCCTGGTCGCCAGACGGCACTCGCATCGTCTTCACTCGCTGGGAATGGGACCCGCCGGGGGTGTTCGTGATCAATGCTGATGGATCCGGCGAGGAGCAGATCGTCGCCGGCCCCAAAGCCAAGGGGCCGCGCTGGTCCCCCGATGGTTCCCGGATCGCCTTCACCTCTGAACGCAGGGAGTCCGCGGGGAAGTTCTGTTTCCAGCCGCCCCCGGGGTTCGGTCCCGGGCGCTGTGTCACTCTGCCCAAGGAGAACCACTGGAAGCTGAGTGTGCTGGATCTGGCCACAGAGCACATCATGGATCCTAACTGCGATCCCTTCAGCTTCGCGCCCAGTTGGTCACCCGATTCCACCCGGTTGGTCTACGACGGGGTGCGCGGCCTGCGGCCTGCGGACCCCATCGAGGGGCACGATCAGGAGGCCGCCTTCATTGACTACGACCAGCGGGACATGTATCCTGTCTGGTCGCCGACCTCTGATCGCATCGCCTTCATGTACCGCCAGCACGACCATTGGGAGATCTACGCTGTCAACGCCGATGGGACGGGGCGTACGCGGCTGACCGAGAGCCCCCTCTTCGAGTCATCCCAGAACAGCGTCGCGCCGGAGTGGTCGCCGGATGGGCAGTGGATCGCCTTCCTCACGGACCGGCGGGGACAGTGGGAGGTATGGGTGATGCGACCCGATGGCAGCGAACAACAGCCCCTCTTCTCACCGGAGGTACTGGAGGGGATCGAGTTCCACTACGAAGCCCAATCGGAGCACGTGCTCGATTGGTGGATGCCG
>CAYRNM010000306.1:0-3123 GCA_964425465.1 uncultured Anaerolineae bacterium
GCGGCTGGAGCGCAGCTCACAGTGGTGATCGCCAGCAGAGCGGCTAGGGCGATGTAAGTTGCTTTCTTCATCTTGATTTTCCTTTCACAGGAATTTGCGAATCTGCGAGTCTGCGAATCATTCGCCCATTCGCTGATTCGCTCATTCGTAACACCGGTGACTTTACTATTAGACGCCCAGGAGCGAAGAGGAGTTCCATTCACCAGCCAAAAGCCAACCGGGCCGCCAGGCGTGGGGGAAGGCCCGCTTCCATCATCCGCGTCTGGGTGCGGCCGATGAGGTACTCTACCCGATAGAATTGGATCGTGCCGGCCTCCTCGTCCAAAAGCAGGTATGAGGCCCGAGGGTCGCCGTCACGGGGCTGGCCCACGCTGCCGGGATTGATGATCAGCCGCCTCTCGTCCAGAACTAGGGGCACGTCCAGTGATGGGAAGATCATATCAGCCCGATGCTCATCCAGAGCGCGGAAGATGACTGGGATATGGCTGTGTCCCACCAGGCAGTAGGGGGTCTCGAAATAGGCGAAATTGGCTGCGGCCACGGAGGGCAGGTGGATGTACTCCCAGATGGGATGACGGGGGCTGCCATGCGCAAGGGTGAAGTTCCCCTCCACTCGTATCTCGGGTTGCTTTTCGAGATAGGACACGCTCTCCGGCGTGAGTTGATCTCGCGTCCACAGCGATGCCCTCTGGGCATCGCGGTTGAAATCCTCCAGGGGGATCTTGCCTAGCGCGGCCCAGTCATGGTTACCGGCGATGCCGAGAGCCTCCAGATTCCGCACCTCCGTCACACAATCGTTGGGGTCCGGGCCATAGCCCACCACATCGCCCAGACACCATACTCGGTCATATCCCTGTTCATTGGCGGCCTCTAACACCGCCTCCAGCGCGGCCAGGTTGCCATGGATATCGGAAATAATCAGAATGCGCATGGCTCTCTCCCTTTCGGCTTACCAGCCCTGATGATACCACAAATCCCCCATTTTGGCTAGGCGAAGGGCCGGGTAATGTTGTGCCCGCCTCGCCTGTCTTGGTTACACTGATTGGCCTCATCGGTATTTCATGTTATAATAACCTTGCTTTCTTTAAGAACCGAGTGCTCTTGGTTGGCGAAGGTGATAGACAACGAAAGGTGACTCAACAATAATGACGCGGTGAACTTGGGGAAGCCCGGGAACGTTGTGCGCGGAATTGTTGCCTATTTTGTTGGAGATGCACAAGATGATGAAAGATGAACATAAGACAAAAGAGCAACTCATAACCGAATTGGCAGAACTGCGCCAACGGATTGCTGAATTGGAAGCATCGGAAACCGAGTGCCTGTCTGCCGCCTGTCCTGGACGTCAGGCCAGGGAACAGGCAGGCAAGCGGGCGGAGGAGGCGCTGCGGGAGTCACAGCAGTTCCTCCAATCCACACTCAATGCGCTATCAGCCAACATTGCCATCCTCCGCGCGACTATACATGACCGGCGCTCCCAGCCATGCTCGTCTCATTGGCATCATCATTCTGGCCAGGTTCCTGAAGCTGCCCCTGACCAGGTATGAGGCGGTGATAGAAAAAGTGGAAAGCTCACCCATGTTCACACAACTCTGGCCCGGGATTATCTCCACCAACCTGTTTCCGAGAGCTCAAGTGCTGGAGCCGGCAAGGGTCATGGCGCCCAACTGCATCGGGCAGTTGCGAAAGGACGAAGAGGGCTTTTGCGTTAGCTACCGGCATCCCGGATTGGCGAGAGAATATGTCATTGACGAAGGGAAGATGAGGCGCTGTAGGCTTCGTCCCGAGGCATCTCGACTGAGCGTTCGACTGAGCGCTCACGCCGAAGGCTCGACGAAGTCTCAGCCCGAAGGGCAAAGTCAGGCGGTCTCGACCGGCGACCCTTCGACAGCCCTTCGACCCAGCTCAGGACAAGGCTCAGGGCAAGCTCTGGCCGAGATTCAGGCGCTGAGGCGGCAACTGAGGCTCATCAACACCAGGAACAAGCTGACCCACATGGTGCTGATGGGCATCGCCGAACACCAGGGCGACTACCTGGCTTCAGGAGATGCGCTGCACCTGAGGCCGCTGAGCCAAGTTGCCCTCGCCGAATGGATAAGGAGCGAAACCCAGGACGACGGTCGCTTCCTGCCGCCCGGCAGCAAACTGGAGCTGGTTGACAACAGCATGATATCCAGGCTCACGCGCAACATGAGCCTGCTGAGCCCCCAGGACCAGGACATCCCCCTGCGGGATTTCTTCCCCAGCACCCGCGATGTGCTCAAGCGGCTGATCGAAGCCATCCTCGACGAGGAGAAGGAGCAGATCCGGCGAGGCGGTATCGAAAGAGCCTACACCGACGAGGAGATCAAGGAGAGGCTGAAAGAGCGGCATGGCGTCTCGATCTCGCGGCGCACGGTCAGCGCGTGTCGCCAGGGCATGAGGATACCTTCGTCGTACACCAGGAATAGCAACCGTACGTATCCGCCCAGGCTGGCCTGTTTCTCCTTCCACTACCCATTGGACATGGCCTCGGTGAAGGCCAATGCGCCGGAAGTTCCTGGCGTGTATGAGATATCCCTGGCCGAGGTGGAGGTTGACTATCCTCTGTGCTCCAGTGGGGTGGTGTACATTGGCAGCGCAAAGGACCTCAGGAAGCGGCTGAAGGACCACCTGCAACCGGGCTCGAAGAACGGCGATTTGAAGGCCCTGCTCAGCAATCATCGAGCTGTTTTCAGGTATATCATCAAACACAGGGGCGTCAGAGCCGAAGAGAGGGTGCTGTGCCAGTGCTTCATTTCGGCTTACGGTTCATTGCCCCGCTGCAATCGGATCAGACCATGACTGGGAGGTGGAAGAATGGACGAGAGAGCAAAGCTGCGTAGAGGGTATGTGGGGGAAGGCCCTTCGGCTCCGCTCCCCTCGACTACGCTCGGGACAAGCAGGACAGGCAACCCGGCTGGGGAAGAGCCTCTGACCAGTTATCGCTATCTGGCCAGCATCCTGGAGAGCATGCTGGATGCCGTCATTGCGGCCAACCCCGATGGCACCATCCGCACAGTGAACCACGCTGCCCTGGAGCTGCTGGGCTACGCGGAGGAGGAGATCATCGGTCAGCCGGTTGGCATCTTCTTTGAAGAAGAAGAA